>NZ_JBVKCZ010000056.1:0-43072 GCF_055634335.1 Streptomyces sp. NPDC111802
AGGCCCGGCCGTTCAAGTGGACCAAGACCGCCGACCAGATCATCGACCGCATCTGCCGCTACTGCTCACGCATCTCCGAACCAGCTCACTAGGGCCTGTCCGGCGGATCATGCCGGCGTCGCGGGGCCTGGCACGCACATCTGCCGCGTTGTCGTCGGTCGCCGACTCCCCCACTCTCGACTTCGCTCGAGCGGGGGGACCCCCATCGCGTCGACTCCCTCCCCCGCCTTGCAGCTGCACGCACCAGACCCCGCTCGGGTCGGCTGGAAGGTTCGCCGTTGCCTTGAGCCGACCTGATCCGCCGGACAGGCCCTAGCGCACGGACGGGCGACGGTCAGTTCTGGTGCCCGATGTCGTCCTCGCCCGCCTCCAGCAGACCGGCGGCCGCGCCGACGATGCGGGGGTCGGGCGTACCGACGACCTCGTCGTCCTTGTCGTTGTAGTCGAAGCGGGCGAGCACGCTGCGCATGGCCTCGACGCGGGCCCGCTTCTTGTCGTTGCTCTTCACCACCGTCCAGGGCGCGTGCTCGGTGTCGGTCTCCCGGAACATCGCGACCTTGGCGGCGGTGTAGTCGTCCCAGCGGTCCAGCGAGGCCAGGTCCATGGGGCTGAGCTTCCACTGCCGTACGGGGTCGACCTGGCGGATGGTGAAACGGGTGCGCTGCTCGCCCTGGGACACCGAGAACCAGAACTTGATCAGGTCCACCCCGTCGTCGACCAGCATCCGCTCGAAGGCGGGGGCCTGCCGCATGAAACGCCGGTACTCGTCGTCGCTGCAGAAACCCATCACGCGCTCCACGCCGGCCCGGTTGTACCAGGACCGGTCGAACAGCACGATCTCGCCGGCGGTCGGCAGATGCTCGACGTACCGCTGGAAGTACCACTGCCCGCGCTCACGCTCGGTCGGCTTCTCCAGCGCCACCACCCGGGCGCCACGCGGGTTGAGGTGCTCGGTGAACCGCTTGATCGTGCCGCCCTTGCCGGCCGCGTCCCGTCCCTCGAAGACGACGACGAGCCGGCGGCCGGTCTCCTTGACCCAGCCCTGCAGCTTCAGCAGTTCGATCTGCTGGAGCCGCTTGTGCCACTCGTACTCCGGGCGCTCCATGCGCTGTTCGTACGGGTAGTTCTCGCGCCAGGTGTCCACCGGGCTGCCGTCCGGCCGGATCAGCACGGGGTCGTCCTGGTCGGTGTAGTCGACGCGTAGCCCTGACAGCAGTTCGGTGTCCATACTTCCGCATGGAAGCGAGCGCTTTCATACGCGCGGCGAACTACAGGCAAAGATCAGGTAAGCGCCGGGGCAGTTGTGGTGGTCGTTCGGTCTTTCCGACGGGATCACCCTCACCCGGACTCGACGAGCCGGGCGAGGTTGTCCAGGGCCATTCGGGTGCCCGTCTCGTTGTCCTCGGCGGGCACGACGTCGGGGATCCCCTCGTGCACGATCAGGATGTCCGTGCCGCCGCCCGCGGCATCGGTGAGCGTGGTGGTCATCGTCATCGTGCCGCGCAGGGCGGGGTCGCCGGTCTCGAACTCGACCTCCTCGACGACCTGCTCATCGGGCACGAGCCGCACGAAACGGCCGTGGTACGTGTCGGTCCGCGCGTCCGACTTACCGGTGCCGGCCGACACGTCATAGGTGAGCGAGACCCGGAACGCGCCACCCTGGCTGCCGTCGAACTCGTGCACCCGCGCGGTCATACCGTCCGGCACCCGCCACTTCGCGACGGCGTCCGCGTCCAGCAGAGCGCGGTAGACGGCCGCGCGCGTGGAGTTCACATGCCGGGAGACGCGCGTCGTGTACATGGCCTCACGATAGTGCCCGCGCCTCGGCGTTGAACCGGTCGATCTCCGGCTGACGCGGGAGCTGTTTCTGCACGGCGGCGCCCTCGCGGCACTCAGCGCACGAGACAGGGCCGCTTGGCGTCGAAGGTCCAGCCCTCGATCAGGTACCGCATGCCGACGGCGTCGTCCCGGCCCGACAGAGCCTTCTCCTGGTACCGCTCGTGTGCGGCGAGGAGTTGGTCCATGTCCAGTTCGACGCCGAGTCCGGGCGTGTCCGGCACGGCGACCTCGCCGCCGGTGATCCTGGGCGGCTCCACGGTGAGCCGTTCCAGCCCCTCCTGCCAGATCCAGTGCGTGTCCAGGGCGTTGTACTCACCGGGGGCGGCGGCTCCGCAGTGGGCCATCATCGCCAGGGAGATGTCGAAGTGGTTGTTGGAGTGGCAGCCCCAGGTCAGTCCCATCGCGTTGCACAGCTGGGCGACGCGCACCGAGCCCTGCATGGTCCAGAAGTGCGGGTCGGCGAGCGGGATGGACACCGACTGCAGGGCCAGGGCGTGGGTGAGCTGGCGCCAGTCCGTGGCGATCATGTTGGTCGCCGTGGGCAGGCCGGTGGCGCGGCGGAACTCCGCGAGGATCTCCCGGCCCGAGTAGCCGCCCTCGGCCCCGCAGGGGTCCTCGGCGTAGGCGAGGGTGCCGACCAGGGGGCGGCACAGTTCGACGGCCTCGCGCAGGGACCAGGCGCCGTTGGGGTCGAGGGTGATCCGCGCGTCCGGGAAGCGTTCTTTGAGCGCGGTCACGGCCCTGACCTCCTCCGCGCCGGGCAGGACACCGCCCTTGAGCTTGAAGTCACGGAAGCCGTAGTGGTCGTAGGCGGCCTCGGCCTGCCGGACGACGGACTCGGCGGTCAGCGCCTCCTCGTGCCGGACGCGGTACCACTCGACGGCCGAGTCCTGCTCGCGGACGTAGTCCAGGTCGGTGCGGTCCGGATCGCCGACGTAGAAGAGGTAGCCGAGGACGCGTACGGCGTCGCGCTGCCTGCCGTCGCCGAGCAGGGCGGCGACCGGCACCTCCAAGTGCTGCCCGAGCAGGTCGAGGAGGGCGGACTCGACGGCGGTGACGGCGTGCACCGTCGCGCGCAGATCGAAGGTCTGGGCGCCGCGACCGCCCGCGTCACGGTCGGCGAACGTCGCCCCGATCGCGCGCAGGACGTTCTTGTAGTCACCGACGCGGGCGCCGACGACCAGGGGTGCGGCGTCCCGCAGGGTCTGTGTGATCCTCTCCCCGCCGGGCACCTCGCCAAGACCCGTACGGCCCTCGGAGTCCTCCAGCACGACGACATTGCGGGTGAAGTACGGGGCGTGGGCGCCGGAGAGGTTGAGGAGCATCGAGTCCCGGCCGGCGACCGGATACACGGAGAGGCGGGTGACGACGGGCTGGGTCATGAGGGGAAGTGCCGTTCTCGTGAGGGCGGGCAGGGGGTCAGACGCTGAGGGAGTCGAGGACCTGTTCCAGGACCAGTACGCCACCCAGGCCTAGGATCGCGAGCACCGTCGTGTACGTGGTGCGTGCCTTGATGGCGTCGAGGACGGACAGGTTGAAGTACTCCTTGAACATCCAGAAGCCCGGGTCGTTGACGTGGGAGAAGGCGATCGAGCCGCAGGAGACGGCGAGCACCATCACCTCGGGGTGGACTCCGCTGCCCGCGAGCAGCGGCAGCGCCACGCCGGAGGCGGTGACGACGGCGACGGTCGCGGAGCCGAGGGCGACGCGGAGGATGGCCGCGATCAGCCAGGCCAGGATGATCGGGGAGATGGACCAGCCGTCGGTGACGTCCTTGATGTAGTCGGATGTCCCGCCCTCGACGAGGACGTTCTTGAAGGCGCCACCCGCGCCGATGACCAGCAGGATCATCGCCATCGCCTGGGCGGCCTCCTTGCACGAGGCACCGACCTCGGCGAGGCTGCGGCCGACGCGCGGGCCGAAGGCCCAGACGGCCACGAGCAGGGTGAGCAGCAGGGCGATCGGCGCGGAGCCGATGAAGGCGACGAAGTGCAGCGGGCCGCTGTCGCCGGAGGCCACCAGATCGGTCACCGCGGCACCGGCGATCAGCACCACGGGCAGCAGGGCGACGGACAGCGACCAGCCCGTGCCGGGCATCTCGTCGTCCTCGAAGACCCGCTCACTCACCAGGCCCTTGGGGATCGACGGGTTCATCGCCCGGACGAAGGGCAGGCGCGGCCACAGCAGGGCGATGAACGCGCCGACCGGGACGGCGATGAACAGGCCGTAGAACAGGGTGAGTCCGACGGACGCGTGGAAGGTGGCGGCCACCGCGGTGGGGCCGGGGTGGGGCGGCAGGAAGCTGTGCATGGTGGACAGTGCTATCGACATGGGCAGCCCCACCCAGAGCAGGTTCGCCCGGGTGACCCGGACGAGGGTGAAGGCGATCGGCACGATGATGACGAAGGCCACCTCGTAGAACATCGTCACGCCGATGAGCATGGCCGTCAGCACCATGGCGACCTGGACCCAGCGGGGCCCGCACACCTCCAGGAGCTTGCCTGCTATGCGCTGGGCGGCGCCGGAATCCCCCATCACCCGGCCGACCATGGCCCCGAGGCCGATGGTGAGCATCGTGTCGCCGATCTGGTCGCCGATGCCCTCGGCGAGCACGTCCGGGATCTTCTCCAGCCCGATTCCCTGCACCAGACCGACACCCACGGCCACCAGGAGCAGGGCTGCGAAGCCGTTCAGTTTGAGCCTGGTCATCAGGACGAGCAGGACCAGCACGCTGATCCCGACCACCACGAGCGGCATATGTCAGTTCTCCTTTGAACGCCGGCCGCCTACGTTCACCCCACTGAATGGGGTCCTCACATGAAGACGTCGTCTACATATGAGGACGGAGATTATGTTCGTGGATGGTCAAGGTCAATGGGTCCGTGCCTGTGGATTACCGCGGCCGCGGTTCAGCCGACGCCCGGTGCGGCCCGCCAGCCCTTCCAGTGCAGGACGGTGATCACGATCACCGGCCCTGTCGGAGGCTCCTGCCGGTACTGGGGGTACTTCCGCCGCAACTGTTCGACCGCGTGGGCGTACTCGCCGCGCACCGCCTCGTCGGCCGTATCGGGTGGCAGGACCCGTGCGCCGCCGTCCGCCCTGACCCACCACAGCCGGTCCCAGTCGCCGTCGTACTCGTCCGCCAGCAGACAGACGGCCGGACGGACGGCGATGTTGTGCAGCCGCTTCAGCCCCTGCGACCGCTTCGGCTTGGCGTCCACTGCGGTGACGATCTCGTCGCCGCTCGCCGCGAACACGACGGGCACCAGATGCGGACGGCCCTCGGGGTCGACCGTCGCCAGCCGCGCGACGGACGCCGTGGCGAACCGCTCCCGTGCCTCGTCCAGCTCCATGTCCGGCATGTCGGCTCCTTCGGTCCCGGCGGTACGCGGTGCCCCGTCTCGGGTACCCCTATCCGTGTAGCACTCCTCGGGGACGGCTCGGCGGATCAGGTGGTGCCGATGGTCGGTGACACGGACGACGACATCCAGGCGCGGCGACGCGGCGACAGCGGCCATCGGGCGGTGCCGCACACGGATGACGTACGGATCGAGGCCTGGGGTGTGAGCCGGGAGCGCTGTCTGGTGGAGGCCGCGCTGGGGGTGGCGGAGTGCTTCGCCGATGTCACGGCGGTGCGGCCGACCTCGGTGGAGCGGGTACGGCTGGCGCAGGACAGCGACGAGGGGCTGCTGACCGCCCTGCTCGACGAGGTCGTCGTGCGTCTCGACGTGGACGGCCGGGTTCCGGTCGACCTGGAGGCGGACGTCACGGAGGGCGATCTGGACGTGCGGCTCGCCCTGGCCGAACTGACGGACGTGCAGGTCACCGGCGCCACTCCGAAGGACATCAGCTGGCACGGGCTGAGCATCGGGCCGGGTCCCTACGGGTGGTCCTGCGCGGTGACCGTGGACGTATGAGGGGCGGGGTGAAGCGCGCGCGTGGGCGTTCCCCCGGGTCGGCACGTGCTCGTACCGTGGAGACATGAGCGGCGGCACGGTGACGCTGTTCGTCTGCGGCGACGTGATGCTCGGACGCGGTGTCGACCAGATCCTGGCCCGGCCCGGCGACCCGGTGCTGCGGGAGGGGTACGTCACGGACGCCCGCTCCTACGTGACCATGGCGGAGTCGGTCAGCGGACCGATCCCGGCGCCGGTCGACCCGTCCTGGCCGTGGGGCGAGGCGCTCCGGCTGCTGGAGGCGAGCGACCCGGACGCCCGGATCGTCAATCTGGAGACGTCCGTCACGCGCAGTGACGCGTTCGAGCCCGGCAAGGCGGTCCACTACCGCATGCATCCGGCCAACCTGCCCGCCCTCACGGTGGCCCGGCCCGATGTCTGCGTGCTGGCCAACAACCATGTGCAGGACTTCGGTCGCGCAGGGCTCAAGGAGACGCTCGACGTGCTGCACGGGGCGGGTCTGCGGACGGCTGGCGCCGGGCGGAGCGCCGAGGAGGCGTACGCGCCCGTGGCGCTGCCGCTCCCCCACGGCGGCCGGTTGCTGGTCTTCGCCCTGGGCGCGGGCGACAGCGGCATCCCGGCGAGCTGGGCGGCGACGGCGGAGCTGCCCGGTGTCGCCCACGTCCCCCAACTGTCGCCGGCCGCGGCCGCCGCCGCGGTGCGCCGCATACGGCGGGTGAAAAGGGCCGGCGACCTCGTGGTCGTGTCCGTGCACTGGGGTTCCAACTGGGGCTACCCCGTCCCGCGCGACCAGCGCCACTTCGCGCACGCCCTGGTGGACGGCGGCGCCGATGTCGTGCACGGCCACTCCTCGCACCACCCGCGCGCCGTCGAGGTCTACCGCGACCGGCTGATCCTGCACGGCTGCGGCGACTTCATCGACGACTACGAGGGCATCCCCGGCTACGAGCAGTACCGCGACGACCTGCGCATCGCCTACTTCGTCACGCTCGCCGCGGACACGGGCGCTCTCACCGACCTGCGCATGGAACCCCTGCTGGCCCGCCGCATGCGCCTGGAGCCGGCGCCGGAGAAGGACCGCGGCTGGCTGCACACGACCCTCGACCGGATCGGCTACGGCGTCCACGTCACCCTGGGCCCGGACGGCGCGCTCACCCTCAGGAAGCCCGCCGCCCTGGGGTGAACCTCAGTCGTCGCCCCGCAGCGCCGCCAGCACATCGGCGTCGGTGAGCTGACGGAAGTCCTCGTACCACTCGCCGACCGAGCTGAACAGCGGCGGCTGATGCAGACAGACGAACTCGTCGACCTCCCGGCGCAGCTCCTCGGCCGCCTCCGGAGCGCAGACGGGTACGGCGAGCACCAGCCGCTCGGGGCCCTGATGGCGTACGGCACGCAGCGCGACGCGTGCGGTGGAGCCGGTCGCCACACCGTCGTCGACGACGACAGCGGTACGGCCGCGCAGCTCCGGAGCCGGGCGGCCCTGCCGATAGCGCTCCTCGCGTCGGCGCAGCTCCTTGCGCTCCCGTTCCACCACCGGCGCCAGGTCGGCCTCGCTCAGCCCCAGCCGGGACAGCGTGTGCTCGTCGTAGAGCACGGGGCCGTCGCCCGCGACCGCGCCGACCCCGAACTCCTCGTGGAACGGCGCCCCGATCTTGCGTACGACCAGGACGTCCAGTGGGGCTTGCAGCGCCCGGGTGATCTCCCGGGCGACCGCTACGCCGCCGCGCGGCAGTGCGAGCACGACGGGATCCGGCAGGATGCCCTTCTCCTGGCGCAGGCGCAGTTGCGCCGCCAGCTCCCGCCCGGCCTCCGCGCGGTCCCGGAACTGCATGGGTCTCCCCTTCCGTCCGTCGCCGCGTACCCCGCCAGTCGGTATCGGACACCCCACCGGACTCGGTCGTCACCGAAGGGCCCGGCCGGCGATCACTGGATGGTCCAGCCGACGCTGCCCACGCCCGAGCTGTAGATCGCGCAGACACCCGACGACTCGCCGTACTGACCGGGCGCCAGCGTCACCCACTGGCCGGAGACGTCCGGGGCCCAGCCGCAGACGATCTCGGCGCGGAAGGTGACGGTGCGGTCGGTGTTGTTCTGGCAGCCCGCGATGCCGTGGTCAGGGTTGTTGTTGTGCACCCAGCCGTCACAGTCGACGGTGCCCGCCAAGGTCGCGGCGTCGCCCGGCGCCGCCTGCGCCGGGGCGGCCAGGGCGCCGAGGGTGAGGGCCAGGGCGGACAGGGTGGCGGACAGGCCGGCCGTGACGATGCTCTTGCTGCGGTTCATGTGTGTCCCCGTGAAGTAGTGGTCCGTTCGGACTTGCCGCCTTCAGTGAAGGTCAGCGGCTCTTCGACGGGAACCTCAGAGTTGGCAGGGTGGCACTCGCCCTCACTCGTCCGCCGGGTCGGACGTGTCGGTGCCGTTCCAGTCGTACGGCCCGCCGCCACGCCACTCGATCAGGTCGGGGTCGTCGACGGCCCGGTCCTCGCCGGGCAGGCCCGCGCGATGCACCAGGTCCATGACGTCGAACAGGCTGTACGCGGTGCCCGTCGGCTCGCCACGGATCGTCACCTGACGCCCGCCGTCCGGCTCCGGCGGCGACACCACCACAAGGGGACGCGTGCTCATGCCACCACCATGCGCTCTGAGTGGCGCGAACGCAGCCCGGCGTACCGGCCACAGTTGAATCGTCACCAATATGGGTCGTCAGCGTTGGTACCGCCCGACGAGTGTCCCGCTGGCCAGTTCCTGCTGGTCGAGGACCTGGTGGGCTTCGCCGGCCGTCGCCTCCTCCGGGATGGAGACGGGGCCCGGGAGGGCGTAGAGCCGGAAGAAGTACCGGTGCGCGTCATCACCGACCGGGGGCTGGGGTCCGCCCCAGCCCGATTCCCCGTAGCCGTTCCGGTGCGGGTGGCTGCCGGCGGTGGTCCGGCCGGCCGGCAGTCCGTCGGCGTGCGGATCGATACCGGTGACCAGCCAGTGGACGAACGTCCCCGACGGGGCGTCCGGGTCCTCGCACAGCAGGGCCAGTTCCACCGCCTCGTCGGGCACCCCGGACCAGGTCAGGGGCGGGGAGAGGTTCTCGCCCTCCTTGGCGTACCGGCGCGGGATCATCGCCTGGTCGTCGAACGCGGAACTCTTGAGTTCGATGCCTGTCATGCGCGCCGCAGTACCCAGCCGGGCGCCGGTCACACGCGGCTTCGGGCGGCGTTTCGTGCGGGCCCGGTGGCTACGGCAGCGGCGTCCCGCCCGTCGCGTTCAGGATCTCCGCGGTGATGAAGCCCGCCTCCTGGGAGGCCAGATAGACGTACGCGGGGGCCAGCTCGGCGGGTTGCGCCGGGCGGCCCAAGGGGCTCTGTTTGCCGAACTCGACCGTGTCGGGCATCGTCGCCGGGATCAGTGGGGTCCACACCGGGCCCGGGGCGACCGCGTTGACGCGGATGCCGCGTCCGGCCAGCATCTGGGCGAGCCCCTGGGTGAACGTCACGATCGCGCCCTTGGTCATCGCGTAGTCCAGCAGATGCGGGCTGGGCTTGTAGGCCTGCACCGACGTGGAGTTGATGACGCTGCCGCCCTCGGGGATGTGCGGCAGGGCGAACTTGGTCAGCCAGAACATGCCGTAGAGGTTGGTGCGCATGACCCGGTCGAACTGCTCGGTCGTGATCGCCTCGATGCCGTCGGGCTGGGACATCTGGAAGGCGGCGTTGTTGACCAGGACGTCGATGTGCCCGAACTCCCCGACGGCGCGCTCGATCAGGTCCCGGCAGTTGGCCTCGTCCCGGATGTCGCAGGCGACGGCGACCGCCTTGCGGCCGGCGTCCTCCACGAGCCGGGATGTCTCGCGTGCCTCGTCCGCCTCCTCCGGGAGGTGGGTGAACAACACGTCGGCACCCTCCCGGGCGAAGGCGAGGGCCACCGCCCGCCCGATGCCGGAATCGCCGCCGGTGATGACGGTCTTGCGTCCCTCCAGCCGGCCGGCGCCGCGATAGCTCTCCTCACCGTGGTCGGGGGGCGGGTCCATCGGCCCGGTCCATCCGGGGTGGGGCTGGTCCTGCGCGGGAAACTCGGGGCGCGGATGCTGGGTGACCGGGTTCTGCTGGTCGTGCTGGGAGTCGGTCACGACGGCCTCCTGTGGCACTGGGGGGACGGACGGTGCCCGGGTTCCCGCCTCGCAGCGGCCCTAAGCCACATCAGGCGCCTCCGGCCCGGGGCCCGGCTCGTTTCGCGGTCTGTCGCACAGGGCACTCGGCGGCTGCGCCGAACGCGAGGGAGGAGCGCCGTGCCATTCCGCGACCGTACCCACGCCGGACAGGAACTCGGCCTGCGGCTGGTCGAGTGGGCCGACTCGGGCGATCTGATCAATGTGCTCGTGCTGGCCCTGCCGCGCGGTGGTGTGCCCGTGGCCTGCGAGGTCGCCCGTGCCCTGCACGCGCCGCTGGATGTGCTGGTCGCCGGCGAGATCAGCACCCCGATCCGGCCGGAGACGCCGATCGGCGCGGTCGTCGCCGACGACCCACCGCTGTACGACCGGCAGAGCCTGGCGATGATGCATCTGTCCGAGGACCGGCTCGGCGACGTCGTCGTACATGAACGCAACGAGCTGCACCGCCTCGAATACCTCTATCGCGGCCGCCGCCCGCCCCCGTCCGTCGACGGTCGCACGGTCGTCCTCGTCGACGACGGCCTGACCACCGGCCTGACCGCCACGGCGGCGCTGCGCTTCCTGCGCCGGCACCGCCCGGCCCGGCTGATCCTGGCGGTCCCCGTCGGCAGCCCGCGGACCGTCGCCGCCATCCGCCCCGAGTGCGACGACCTCGTGTGCCTCGAACAACCGCCGGGCCTCCATGCGGCCGGTGAGTGGTACGAGGACTTCGGCCAGGTCTCCGACACACAGGTCGCGGACACACTGCACACGTTCCACGCGACCGCCTGATACACGGGGCGACCCGCCCACGCCCGTCAGGGCCCCGCACGAGCACTCCGTCTCACCGGTCACGCGACGCTCACGTGGCCGCCGTGACATCGTGGTGCCATGGCCATAGAAGTCCGCCCGGCATCCGTCTTCGAGGACGTCCGTGCGGTCCTCGGCCCGAAGTCGCCGACGGCGACCGTCTGTTGGTGTCTGAGCCATCGGATCCCGTCGAAGCTGAACAACGAGCTGCGCGGCCCGGCCCGCGGAGAGTACGTCGCCGAGCTGTGCCACGCCGATCCGCCTCCGGGGGTGCTGGCCCACGACGGTGCGGAGCCGGTCGGCTGGGCAGCCGTGGCTCCGCGCTCGGCCACGTCCTTCGCCCGCAACCGCAAGATCCCGCACGTCGACGACCTGCCGGTCTGGTCGCTGTGGTGCATCCGCGTCCGGCCCGGCCACCGCAAGCAGGGCATCACCCACGCCCTCATCGCCGGCGCGGTCGAGTTCGCCCGTGACCGGGGCGCGCCGGTGATCGAGGCGTACCCGCTCGACAACGGTGACGCCAAGGTCGACCTGACGATGGCGTACGCCGGGCTGCGCAGGAACTTCGAGCGCGCGGGGTTCGTCCACGCCGCCGACACGACATCCGTGCTGTCCGGTCATCCGCGCGTCCTGATGCGGCTCGACCTGCGCTGAGAAACCGGTCCCACGGACCCGGCGCACGGCTCGCGGGCTCAGTGCACCGAGAATCCTCCGTCGACGAAGACCGACTGCCCGGTGACGTAGGCGGAGGCACGGCTCGCCAGGAAGACCGCCGCGCCGGCGAAGTCCTCCGCCAGGCCGTTGCGCCCGATCATCGTGCGGGCGGCGAGCGCCTCGACCTTCCCCGGGTCGGAGGACAGGCGTTCGTTGAGGGGCGTCATCACGAACCCGGGCACGAGCGTGTTGCAGGTGACGCCGTACGGCGACCAGGCCTCCGCCTGTGAGCGGGCCAGCGATTCCAGCGCCCCCTTGGAGACGCCGTAGGCACCGCTGTGGACGAACGCCCGGTGCGCCTGCTGCGAGCTGACGTGGATGATCCGCCCGAAACCCCGCTCGGCCATGCCGGGCGCGAACCGTCGGCCCAGGAGATACGGCGCCTCCAGGTTCACGGCCATCGTGGTGTCCCAGACGTCCTCGCCCAGCTCCCCCATCGGCGGCCGCAGGTTGATCCCGGCGCAGTTGACGAGGATGTCGGGCTCCCCGAACGCCTCGACGGCCTCCTCTGCCGCCGCGCGCACCCCGTCCCGCGTGCCCAGGTCCGCGCTCACCCAGGCCGCCCGGCAGCCATGGGCCTCCAACTCGCCGACCGTCGCGGCCAGTTCGGCCTTCCTGCGCGCCACGACCACGACACGGGCGCCCGCGCGGGCGAGCGCCTCGGTGATGGCTCGGCCGATGCCGGAGCTGCCGCCGGTGACGACGGCGACGCGGCCTTCGAGGGAGAACAGTTCGGAGAGATAAGCCTGCGAGGTCATGCCCGCACCTTAGGGCCGCGCGGTGACGGCGCGGATGCTCGGGGTGGCGTCGTGTGAGCCCGCCCACCGCGGGCACTCGATGGCCACGGCGTGTCCGTCCGGGCCGCCGTCCCAGGCTGGAGGTGGAGAACATGGGTCACGGCGGGAACGTCATCGACGAGCTCATGACCGATCACCGCGAGGTCGAGGAGCTCTTCGGCCGGATCGAGGGGCTCGCGCCCCGTCACAAGGACCGCAAGCTGTACGCCGACCAGGTCACGATGGAGCTGGTGCGGCACTCGGTGGCCGAGGAGGCCTACCTGTACCCGGCCGTTCGGCAGCACGTGGCGGGCGGGGACGCCCTCGCCGACCGGGAGATCGAGGACCACTCCAAGGCCGAGCAGATCATGAAGGACCTGGAGCGGTGCGACGCGGACGACCCCGAGTTCGACCGGCTCATCGGGATGCTGATGACCGAGGTCCGCTCGCACATCGCCGACGAGGAGGGCAACCTCTTCCCGCGGCTGCGCGCTTCCTGTCCGCCGGACGCGCTCGACGACCTGGGCGACAAGGTGCGTCAGGCCAAGAAGGTGGCACCGACCCGACCGCACCCGTTCGCCCCGGACAAGCCGCCGGCCAACAAGCTGCTGGCTCCGGGAGCCGGCCTCGTCGACCGCCTGCGCGACGCGCTGACGGGACGGGGCAAGAAGGCCTGACGGCGCCCTCGGGTCGCACGGCCCTCGGGTGGCCCGCGTCCGCCTCAGGCGATGAGCGCCGGGCCGGGGTCGAGACGCTCGTGGAGTGCCGTGCGGTGCAGGGCCGCCACCGGGGCCACGAGGTCGGGGTGACGCAGCAGGGCGGCCGCCTCGCGGTCGTGGGCGTCGGGTGACACCAGGCGCCGGAAATCGATCGGGGCAGCGGTCGTACGGCCGCCGTCGGCGATCGTGGCGACCGCGCGCCGGGCCAGTTCGGCGTCGGTGAGCAGACAGGCCGCCCAGCTCGCCACGACCTCGTCCACCCAGGTGCGCCAGGCGAAGTCGTCCGACTGCCCGAGAGCGGTCGCGTCGGCGCCGGTGATCCAGTCCAGCGCGGCGGAACCGCCGGTGCCGGCCATGTGGACCAGGGCGGCGTCCGTCGGCGTCGGGTAGCGCAGCCACGCCGCGACCGTGACTGCCTGGCGGGCCTGCACCTCGCCCAGGGCAGCGGCCAGGGCGCCGCCGCACGCCGGGTAGGAACGCGTCAGCCATTCGGTGGTCGCCGCGATGAGCGGGGAGAGATCTGCGAGCACTGCCGGACCGTCCGGGGTACGGGCGATGGGCTTGCCCACGGCCGGCTGCATGCCGACCGGACATCCATCTGGTGAACGGGAATCCATCAAACGGTAGCCCCTGGTCCCCGGTGGCGGACATGCCTGTGGGCCGGTGAGCGGCGTGGCCTCGCCCACACCGGGCCCACACCGGGGGGCGCGCTCAGCCCTCCGTGAAGCTCGCGACGCCGCCGCGGGCCGTCCGGTCCGGGCTCGCGAGGTGGTAGACGTGGAACGCCCGGCCGATCACCGGCTGTGCGACGTTGCGCACCTCCACGCCCCCACTGGTCATGCCGTGCTCTGTGCCCAGGTGCGCGTGTCCGTGCACCGCGAGGTCGGCGCCCACCGTGTCGATCGCCTCGGCGAGCAGATAGCTGCCGAGGAAGGGGTAGATCTCGGGAGGTTCGCCGGCCAGCGTGTCCGGCACCGGGGAGAAGTGGGTCAGGGCGATGCGTACGTCGCAGTCCTGCCCGCGCAGATCCTCCAGGGAAGCGCGCAGGCTGTCGGCCCGCCGACGCGAGTACCTGACGAACTCCTTCATGACCGGCTCGCCGAACTCACCGGCGCACCGGCCCACGAAACCGCCGCCGAACCCCTTCGTACCGGCCACTCCGATCCGCGCGTCGCCGTTGCCGACCACGGTCGACTGTCCTTCCAGGACCCGCGCGCCCGCCTCCCGGAGCACGGCGGCGACTTCCTCGGGGCAGTCGGCGTGGTGATCGTGGTTGCCGAGGACCGCGACCACGGGGACCGCCAGGTCCTTGATCTCCCGTGCGACCACCTGGGCCTCCTCGCGGGTGCCGTGGCGGGTGAGGTCCCCGGCGAGCAGCAGGATGTCGGCGCACTCGTGCAGGGTCTCGAACGAGGGACGGAGCGTGCCCTCGCTCTCGGGGCCCATGTGGATGTCCCCTACGGCCGCGACCCGGATCATCCGACCTCCTCGGCGTGGTCGGGCGCGGAGACCTCCGCGACCACGATGTCGCAGTGGACGGGGGTGCCCGGCAGTTCCTCGCGGGCCAACCGCAGGACGGCGAGCCGGCACCGCTCGGAGGGCACGGTGCCGGTCAGCAGCACCGCCTCGCCCCGGATCTCGATCCGCACGCCCAGCTCCCCGAGGTCCCCCGCGGCCAGGTGTTCGGCGACGTGGGCGACGCGGTAGTCCAGGTTCCGCGCGCTACCCGCGCCGGGAGCCGTCGTGCCGCCGTGGCCGCTCATCGGTGCTCCTCCCGCGGGGCGATCACATTCAGGCGTTCGAGGAGGTAGAAGAACGCGTCGGGCATCGGCTCCCGGCCGCTGGAGCGGCGTACGTCGTCCCAGTCGACCTTCTCGCGCAGGGCACGGGCCGCGGCGAGCACCGGCCCGAAGTCGCAGTGGTGCTCCGAGAAGGCCTCGATCAGGCCTCGCATGAGATCGGTCGGCGCCAGGACGGGCATGAGCACCGAGTCGACCGGGACCTCCTCTGCGCGGGCCAGCAGGTCCGTGGTGACCGGGCGGTGGGCCAGTTCGAAGAGGAAGTCGACCTCCTCGCCGAGGCACGTCGTCTTCATCAGCCAGTCCTCCGGCGGCGTGCGCACCGTGAGACCGGCCTGGGTCAGGGTGTCCGCCACGGCTCGGGCGTCCGAGCGGCGTACGCAGAAGTCGGCGTCGTGCCGCAGACGGCCGCTGCCGCCGTGGGCGTACACGGCCACGCTTCCGGCCAGGGCGAATGAGTGCCCTTCGCGTTTCAGCAGGGCGCCGATCTGCTTCGCCGCCTCGAGAATCGCCTGGCTGCGGTCGGGGGGCGGCTCCTGGGGGGTCGGCGACAGCGGTTCCCAGGACGGCTGGTCCGGCGCTCGCGTCACCGGGCGCAGCTCGGGAAACCCAGGTCGCCGAGTAGGTGTCGCCCTCTCCGGGTTCCGCGTCATCACGCCTCCGTTCGCATCACGGCCCGGGCCGGGCTCGGTGGAGGCTCCGAGTACCCTCAACGCCCGCTTTCGATACGGCGCTCGGCGGGCCCTTGCGGCTGCGCTCAGGCGGCGGTGTAGCCGAGCTGCCGTCTCATGTAGGGCGTCATGAGGGTCTTCGCCTTGGCGACGGTGGTGGTGCGGCCGCCGAGGACCGCTGTCTCGCTGCCGAGCACGGGCAGGACGGTCACTCCGTCGGCCGGGCCGAACGGCACGATGAGCGGGGTGCGGTGGACCGGCCGGTAGAAGCGGGGCCGCTTGCGGTGCTTGCCGGAGCTGTTCAGGTAGGCGCGGACGTTGTGGGCGGCCAGGTCGGCCTGGGCGAGCGCGGCCGGGGTGATCTTGAGGTCGGTGGCGTCGTTGACGTCGCCGACCGCGAACACGTCCAGCCACCCCCGCACCCGCAGCGCCTCGTCGACCTTGACGTGTCCCGTGTCGTTCAGCCAGTCCCCGTGCCCGGCCAGCCGCAGCCAGAGGGTGTTGGGCGTGGTGCCGGTTGCCCAGAAGGAGCGGTCGGCCTCGATGAGGTTTCCGCGGGCGTCGCGGTAGGTGCCGAAGTCGTTGCCGGGGGACATGAAGGCGTCCAGCCGCACCTGCACGCCGTGCGACTCCAGCCAGGTCCGCGCCTTGCGCCCGGCCCGCGCGCTGCCCGTGGAGTGCAGCAGCTCCGGCCCGGAGTGGGCGAGCGTGACCCGGGCGTCGGGCCGGGCGAGACGGATCTCGGCGCTGAGCTCGACGCCGGAGGGGCCGCCGCCGACGACCAGGACGTGCTCGGCCGCGGCGATGTGCTGCTGGTGGGTGACGAAGGACTTCACCGCCTCCTCCGTGGTGGTGCCGGTGAAACGGGCCGGCTCGGGGTAGTCGGCGCCGGTGGCGATCACCAGGACGTCGTACGGCAGCCGCTCGCCCGTCCCGAGGATCACCTGTCGCTCGGTGGTGTCGATGCGGACCGCCTTGCCCACGGCCACGCGGCCGTTGCTCAGCAGCCGGTCGTAGGGGATGAACGGGCTGTGCGACCAGTCCGGACGCACTCCGGCGCGCAGGGAGGCGATGCGGTGGAAGAAGACCTCCTTGCGGTCCACCAGCGTGACCCGCGCCGTCGTGTCGAGCCGCTTTGCCAGACGCACGCCGGCATAGCCGCCGCCGATCACCACTACGTCGCCGTCGAGCACGCCGAGTCTCCTGTGCTGGGTCACTCCCCCGTTTCCGCGAGCGACCCTATCGCTTGAAACATAAAGAAGTGGCGGGGCTTGGTGTGCGTTCTGTGAATGGTGGGGCTGGCGAGGCCGGTGGCAGTGGGTCAAAAGAAAACGTCCAGGCCGGCCCGTGCGGGCCGGCCTGGACGTCTTGCTCGGGGCGGGTCAGACGAGGTCGAACCGGTCCAGGTTCATGACCTTGACCCACGCCTCGACGAAGTCCTTCACGAACTTCTCCTTGGCGTCGTCGCTCGCGTAGACCTCCGCGAGGGCACGCAGCTCGGAGTTGGAGCCGAAGACCAGGTCGGCACGGGTGCCGGTCCACTTGACCTCGCCCGAGGCGTCACGGCCCTCGAACGTGGTCTGGTCGGCGGACGTGGACTTCCAGGTCGTGCCCAGGTCGAGCAGGTTGACGAAGAAGTCGTTGGTCAGCGTGCCGGGGGTGTCGGTGAAGACGCCGTGCGACGAGCCGCCCTGGTTGGCGCCGAGGACGCGCAGGCCGCCGACGAGGACGGTCAGCTCGGGGGCGCTCAGGGTGAGCAGGTTGGCGCGGTCGAGCAGCAGGTACTCGGCCGGCAGGCGGTTGCCCTTGCCGAGGTAGTTGCGGAACCCGTCCGAGGTCGGCTCCAGCGCGGCGAAGGACTCCGCGTCGGTGTGCTCCTCGGTCGCGTCCACACGGCCCGGCGTGAAGGGGACCGTCACGTCGAAGCCGGCGTCCTTGGCGGCCTTCTCGACCGCGGCGGAACCGCCGAGGACGATCAGGTCGGCCAGGGAGACCTTCTTGGCGCCGGAGTTGAACTCGGCCTGGACGCCCTCGAGGACGCGCAGGACCTGGGCGAGCTCGTCCGGGTCGTTGACCTCCCAGCCGCGCTGCGGCTCCAGGCGGATACGGGCGCCGTTGGCACCGCCGCGCTTGTCGCTGCCGCGGAACGTCGAGGCCGAGGCCCACGCGGTGGAGACCAGCTGCGAGACCGTGAGGCCCGAGTCGAGAAGCTTGGCCTTCAGGGCCGCGGCGTCGGCCGCGTCGATGGCCTCGCCCTCCGCCTGCGGCAGCGGGTCCTGCCACAGCAGCGTCTCCGCCGGGACCTCCGGGCCGAGGTACAGGGACTTCGGGCCAAGATCACGGTGGGTCAGCTTGTACCAGGCGCGGGCGAAGGCGTCCGCGAACTGGTCCGGGTTCTCGTGGAAGCGCTTCGAGATCTCGCCGTAGATCGGGTCGAAGCGCAGCGAGAGGTCGGTGGTGAGCATCGTGGGCAGGCGCTTCTTCGACGCGTCGTGGGCGTCGGGGATGATCGCCTCGGCGTCCTTGGCCACCCACTGGTTGGCGCCGGCGGGGCTCTGCGTGAGCTCCCACTCGTAGCCGAAGAGGATGTCGAAGAAGTCGTTGCTCCACTGGGTGGGCTTGGTGGTCCAGGTGACCTCCAGGCCGGAGGTGATGGCGTCGCCGGCCTTGCCGCTGCCGTAGGTGGACTTCCAGCCCAGGCCCTGCTCCTCCATGGAGGCGGCCTCGGGGTCGTTGCCGACCGCGTCGGCCGGGCCGGCGCCGTGGGTCTTGCCGAAGGTGTGACCACCGGCGATCAGGGCGACGGTCTCCTCGTCGTTCATCGCCATGCGGCGGAACGTCTCGCGGATGTCGCGGGCCGCGGCGATCGGGTCCGGGTTGCCGTTCGGGCCCTCCGGGTTGACGTAGATGAGGCCCATCTGGACGGCGCCGAGCGGGTTCTCCAGCTCACGGTCGCCGGTGTAGCGCTGGTCGTCGAGCCAGGTGGTCTCGGGACCCCAGTAGACGTCCTCGTCGGCCTCCCAGACGTCGGCGCGGCCGCCGCCGAAGCCGAAGGTCGTAAAGCCCATCGTCTCCAGGGCGACGTTGCCGGTGAGGATCATGAGGTCGGCCCAGGAGATGGACTGGCCGTACTTCTTCTTCACCGGCCACAGCAGTCGGCGGGCCTTGTCCAGGTTGCCGTTGTCCGGCCAGCTGTTCAGCGGGGCGAAGCGCTGCTGACCGCGGCCGCCACCGCCGCGGCCGTCGCTGATGCGGTAGGTGCCGGCGCTGTGCCAGGCCATACGGATCATCAGCGGGCCGTAGTTGCCGAAGTCGGCGGGCCACCAGTCCTGCGAGGTCGTCAGCACCTCGGCGATGTCCTGTTTCACGGCCGCCAGGTCGAGGGCGTTGAACGCCTCGGCGTAGTCGAACTCCGCACCGAGCGGGTTCGCCACCACGGGGTCCTTGGCGAGGATCTTCAGGTTGAGCCGCTCCGGCCACCACTGACGGTTACCGCCACCTTGCGTCGGGTGCGCGGCGCGACCGTGCGCGACGGGGCAGCCACCGGTGTCCTCCGTCTTCGCGTCAGTGACGATCGCATCGGGGTTCTCAGCCATGGGAAACCTTCCGAACTAGGTGGATCACAGTGCTGGGGGTGCACTGCTGGCGGTGGAACAGTCGGGGCACAGGCCCCAGTAGATGACCTCGGCCTCGTCGATCGCGAAACCGTGGTCGTCGGACGCGGTCAGACAAGGCGCCTCGCCGACCTCGCAGTCGACGTCGGCGACGACACCGCACGACCGGCACACGACGTGGTGGTGGTTGTCGCCGACCCGCCCCTCGAACCTGGCCGGACTTCCGGCCGGCTCGATACGACGAATGAGTCCCGCCGCGGTGAGTGCGTGGAGGCCCTCGTACACGGCCGGGAGGGAGACATGACCTACGCGATCACGCACCCCGGAGGCGATGGCCTCGACACCGAGGTGGTCACCGGCCCGGACGGTGTCGAGCAGCGCGACACGCGCGGCCGTCACCCTCAGGCCGGCACCGCGGAGCTCCTCGGCGGGGGTCGGAGTCTGGGATGCGGTCATGCGCACAACCTACCTCTCTAAACACGAATCATTCAAGAAAACGAACGATGAAAGTCTGGTGCCGCGTCTGCGCATTCCGTCGGCTGGCGCACATGACGGCCGAGGGAGCCTCCCAAAGCGCGAAAAATCATCTTTTCTGACATTGACTCAGGTCTTTCTGTCAAGGCCTCCACTTGGTCGGAATCCCACTCGTCCTTGATGGAGGTACATCGCATGCTCGGCAGACATAACGCGCTCGGTCGCCGCGCCGCCCTGACCGCTGTTGGCACCCTCGTTCTCACCGGCGCCGGCACGGCCGCCACGGCCGCGCCGCCGCCCGCTCCGGTACCCGCGTCCGTCGCCGCGCAGACGCTCGGTGCCGACCGGCCGCCGGCCGCGGTGGTGCGCGCCATGGAACGCGACCTGAAGCTGAAGCCGGGGCAGGCGGCCGAGCGGCTGGTCAACGAGGCGGAGGCGGGCGTCCGAGCGGGTCGCCTGCGCAACGCCCTGGGCGAGCGCTTCGCGGGCGCCTGGCTGCGGGGAGCGACCTCCGCCGAACTCGCCGTCGCGACCACGCACGCCGACGACGTGTCCGCCATCCAGGCCCAGGGCGCCAAGGCCGTCGTCGTCAAGCGACCCCTGAGCGACCTCAAGGCCGTCAAGGAGAAGCTGGACAAGGCCGCGGCCCGCGTGGACACACGTGACACCCCGGTCTGGTACGTCGACGTACCGACGAACCGTGTCGTCGTCCAGGCGGTCAAGAAGTCGGCCGCCACCGCCTTCATCAAGGCCGCCGGCGTCCAGAACAAGGGCGTGGGCGTACATGTGTCGACGGCGCGGCCGCGGCCGCTGGCGGACCTCGTCGGCGGCGAGGCCTACTACATCGAGGGCACCGCCCGTTGCTCCATCGGGTTCTCCGTCACCAAGGACACCCAGCAGGGCTTCGCCTCGGCCGGCCACTGCGGCGACGCCGACGACTCGACCACCGGCTTCAACATGGCCGCGCAGGGCACCTTCGAGGCCTCGACGTTCCCCGGCAAGGACATGTCCTGGGTGAGCGTCAACAGCAACTGGACCGCCACGCCCGACGTCAAGGGAGAAGGCGGCCAGCGCACGCAGGTCACCGGTTCGGTCCAGGCGCTCGTCGGCGCGTCGATCTGCCGCTCCGGCTCCACCACGGGTTGGCACTGCGGCACCATCGAGCAGCACGAGACGAGTGTCAGCTACTCCCAGGGCACGGTGGAGGGCGTCACCGAGACCACCGTGTGCGCCGAGCCGGGTGACTCCGGCGGCCCGTACCTCTCCGGCTCCCAGGCACAGGGCGTGACCTCCGGCGGCTCGGGTGACTGCACGGACGGCGGCACCACCTTCTACCAGCCGATCAACCCGATCCTCAGCGACTTCGGGCTCGTCCTGAAGACCGCGGCCGCCCAGGCCGGCACCCCCGCCCCGCAGGACAACGGCACCGCGGTCAGCTGGGCCGCCGGCCGCGTCTTCGAGGCGGGCGCCACCGTGACCCACGGGGGTGTCCGCTACCAGTGCCTGCAGACCCACCAGGCGCAGGGCAGGTGGTCGCCGAGCGCCACCCCGGCCCTGTGGCAGCGGCTGTAGGCGGATGCAGAAGTCGTACGGCTTCCGGTGCGGGGCGCGGCCCCGCACCGTCCGCCTCCCCCGCGTCTCAAGGCTGCTGGTCGTCCGCGAGGAACGAGTACGCGGTGGCGACGAAGGCGTCGCGGGCACGGAAACGGCGGGTGCACAGCGCGACCAGGGCCGTGCCGGTGTCGGGCCTGAAGCCCAGGAAGGCCTGCTGGCCGAGGGTCGCCCCGCTGTGGAAGTACATCGGGCCGCCGTTCGTGGGATGCCGGAACCACGCCACCGTGTGCACATGCCGGTGCCCGTGCCCGCGTCGCAGCACGGGTGTGCGCACCGCCCGCAGCGCTCCGGCCAGCGGGGAGGCGGCCGGGTAGAGGTGGGCTTCCAGGAACGTGAGCAGATCGTGCGGTGTGGCGCGGACGGCGCCGGCCGCCTCGAATCCCCCGGCGTCGAAGCCGAGCGTGGGCGTGCGCCCGTCCTTGGCGTGTCCGACGGCGTCGGCCTTCGGGTCCTCCGCCCGCAGGGCGGTGCCGCTCAGGCCGAGCGGACGCAGCACATGTGCGCCGAGCAGTTCCGCCCACGGTGTGCCGGCTGCCGCGGCGACGGCGTGACCGAGCACGGCGACGCCGAAGTTGGAGTACTGCCACCGGGTGCCGGGCCGATGCCGCGGGCGGTGGCGCAGGAAGGCGCCGGTCACCCGCTCGGCCGGATAACTGCCGTACGGATTGGTGCGCCAGGCGGGCAGCGCCCGCAGGTAGAAGTCGGCGGGCAGGGTCGGCAGTCCGGCCGTGTGCGTGACGAGGTGGGCGAGCGTCACCGGGTCCGCCTCGGTCCGTCGGCCCGGCGCGAGGCAGGCGACGGCCCGCTCGCCGCCGGTCAGCAGGCCCCGCCGGATGAGCTGGGCCAGCAGCAGTCCGGTGAACGCCTTCGAGGCCGAGCCGATCTCGTACCGCAGGTCCTGCCGGGGGACCGGCGGGTGCGGGGCGGTGCCACCGCAGCGCAGGAAGCGGCGGCCGGACCGCGAGACGGCGAAGACGACGTCGGGTGCGTCGATGGCGTCCACGGCGGCGGCCAGCCGCTCCCGCAGCGCCTCGTCACCGCCGGGGACGTCGCCCGCGGGTTCGTGGTCCGTGTCGTCGGCGGCACCGGGCCACAGCGTGGGTCCGCCGGTCATGAGGCCGCGTGCGTCAGCTCGGTGAGGGCGCGGGACATGGCCAGCACGGACGCGAACGCCGCGACCAGCGTCGGGTGGTAGACCATGTCGAACACCTCGTCCGGCTCGCCCTCGGGCATCGCCCGTACGGCGGGCATGGCCCCGTTGGGCTGCTGTGCGGCGGCGAAGCCCGCCCAGGCCCGTTCGTCCAGGGTGGGCCGGGGCAGACAGGCGTCGACGACGAGGAGTTCGCCGAGCAGGTCCCAGCGTTTCAGGTCCAGCCAGTCGTCGATCCACACCGGCAGCCAGGTGGCGAGGTAGTCGGCGATGTCCGGCGGCAGGCCCTCGGGGTGCTCGCCCCAGTCGGTGAGGTGGAACACCGTGTGGGTGACGTCGTAGGCGATGTGCCCGCCGACCGTCCAGGGTTCGGGGGTCCGGGCCAGCCAGGTGGGAGCGACGAGGTCCGCCTCGGGCGGGCGGGGGGTGAGGCCGAAGCGGCGCTGGAACGCGGCCAGTCCCAGCCGCCGGGTCGGGTCCAGTTCGAGCGCCGACCAGCTTTCGAGCCGGTGGTAGAGGACGGTGGCGCGCTCCACCTCGGGCTCGCTGTAGCCGAGTTCCTTGTACGGGAGGTACACCTCGAAGGGGATGGGCGACATCGGCTCGATGCGCTGGCCGCGCACCAGCATGCGGCCGCCGTCCAGGGTGTGCCGCCAGGTGTGGTCGAGGAGCCGGCGCGCGAGGTCGGCCTGCCGGGAGCCGGCGACGCCCTCGCGGAACAGCACCCGGCAGATCAGGGCCAGTTCACCTACGGGCTTGAAGCGCTCCAGGAAGCCCACTTCGGGATCGACGTCGGGCTCCAGGCGGAATCCGTCGCGGTGGGCCCACAGCCACTCCAGGGCGCGGACGCCGACGGTGTGCATCAGACGGGTGTCGGTCATCCGGGCACTCCTTGTCCGCTGCGGCGGGTTGACGTGCTTCCCGCGCGCGATCCGTGGCCGTCGGGGTGTTCGCCGGGTTCGCCCGTGAGGCGCTTGACGGTCTGTGCCGCCGCGAAGGCGGCCATCAGGGTGGAGTGGTAGCAGTGCAGGAAGTCCGGCTCCGCTCCGGCGTCGTCGCGGGTGGCCTCCTGCGGGAGCGCGCCGGAGTCGTGCTGGGCCCGCGCGATCCGGGTCCAGGCGTGCTGGAGGGTCGCCCGGCCGGGTGGGTCCGGCAGGCTCGCGGCCACGACCAGCAACTCGCAGCTCAGATCCCACATTCCGGCGTCCAGGCAGCTGTCGAGCCAGGACGGCAGCCAATGGGCCAGGTAGGCGGCCAGGTCCGCGGGGACGCCCGCGGGATCACGGCCCCAGTCGGTGAGGTGGAAGACGACGTGGGTGAGGGCGTACCCCGAGGAGCGCTCGAAGGTCCAGGGCTCCGGCAGTCCGCCCAGCCAGGTGCTCCGCAGCACCGGCCCGGACTCGTCCGGCCGGTCGATGCCGCTGCGCCGCTCGGCCTTCAGGACGCCGAGCCGGCGGGTGGGCTCCTGTTCGGTGAACCGCCAGCCCCGGGTACGGGCCGTTGTGGCGGCGGCGGCCTCGTACCCGGAGTGCCGCAGTCCGGCCGCGGCGAAGACGGAGTACACCTCCAGTGGGTACGTGGCGAAGGGCTCCAACCGCTGGAGCCGTACGAATAGTTCGCCCCGGCCGGTCTGCTGCCAGGCGAACCGCAGCAGGTCCGAGGCGCACACATGCAGCGGGTCCGACGGCGCCAGGTGGGTCCGTACGCTGTGACAGGTCTGGGCGAGTTCCCCGAGCGGTTTCCAGGTGGCGTCCACATGGCCGTCCGCGCTGAGCGCGTCCTCGTCCAGCGCGAAGTCGCCGCGGTGTGCGGCCAGCCAGGCGAACGCGGCGGTCCCCACCTCCCTGATCTCCCTGACGCCCATCGTGGTCATACGAGCGCTCCGGCCGCCCGCATGACCCGCGCCGCCTGTACCTGGAGGGTCACCCGGGGGTCGGTGCCGCCCATCAACTCCACGAAGTCGAGGCCGGTTTCGAGGCCGAGGGTGTCCGGGACCCCGTCGAACAGGGTCAGCCAGCGTCCGGCTCCGGCCGCCTGCTGCCAGTCCCTGCGGCGTACGGCCCGTACGAAGCCCCGGGCCACGTCGACCGGGCGGCGCCGGGCCGCCCGGGCCACGCCGCTGTCCTCGCCGGGGACGGCGAGGGGGGCCAGGACGGCGAGTTGGTGGGTCAGCGTCTGCCACGGCGCGTCGTCGAGCCAGCCGGCGTCCGGTTCGGTGTCCTCGGCTCCGGCGGGCGGGCCGTCGAGAGCTGTGTCGAGCCGCAGCAGTGTGCGGCGCATGGCCCAGTGGCTCCACCTGACGGTGGGTGCCGCGTCCGGGCGTGGCGGGAAGGCCTCCACCGTCCTGCGGAAGACGGCAAGTGCCTCCGGTGCGGGCGGAGTCGGGAAGAGAACGTGCGGGAGCAGCAGATCCGCTCCCAACACCCTGACGGCGGCGAGGGCGAGGCCCGCTTCGACGTCGTCCATTGTCTCGGTGCCGGACATGCGCACGTGGTCTCCACCCCGAAGGGCGGAGACCACGTCGGACGCAAGGTCCTGCACAGCGCCCTGCAAGAGGGCCGAAGTGCCTGACTGCTCCATTCAGTCGCTCCCGTTCGGTCCGCTAGCCCTTCTTCGGGCGAGGGGTCGGCGGCGACAGCAGCAGCTTGGTGTCTGCGGAGAGCAGCGCCAGAGCGCCGCACTCGCGGCTGTCACGGAAGACGCCGTCGGGTTCTGCGGGGTCGAGTGCCGCTTCGAGGCCGGTCCGCACGGTGGTCGTGTCCTGGATCGCCTTGTCAATGGAAGGCATATCACCATCTCCTCTGGGGTCAGCCATAGCCTCCACAACCAAGAGCACCACACGGTCACAAAGCGCGCATCTTTTCCCACAGGGCGCCACATGTCGCGTGTTCAACGTTCGGGGCGCCGACGGCTGAGGCCCGAGGGACGGCCCCTGCGGGGGCGAGCCAGTTGCCGGGAAATTCGAATACAAGTCAACTGAAAGGCTGTCAGGAATCCATGCCTGAGCTGGTTGATTCGTTTTTCCGAAGCTGGGTACGGATGAAGGCCAACTATGACCCCCGGCGCGGGAATCAAGTGTTCACCCGCGTTACCGGCCAGTTTCTCGCAGATGGCCCGGCGATGGCCGGGCAGAACCAAGTGCCTGGCCTGATCAGGCCGGTTGACGAGAAGGAACGCCGACCGGCCGTCGCGGGATTCAACGAACGCGCTCCTGGCCGTGCCGCCCACTTATCAACGCGTGTTGATTCCTCGGTAACCTCAAAAAAAGCTCAGGGATCCCTCGGGAAACGTGTAATGGCGGTTGGATGCTCGCTAATCTCCGATTCGAAGGAAGAGCAGGTCACCCGACAGTCATCAGACGAGAGGTGCGCATGCGAAACCGTCCGCGGCTCGCCCAACCCCCCACCGCCCCCCACGGTGTGCGTGCCGCGACCCCTCAGGGTCGCCCATGACCACCATCCCCGCTTTCGTCCCCGCTCAACTCGTCGGCCGGCAGGCCGCACTCGACACCCTCGACGGACTGGTGCACCGGCTGCAGGACGGTGTCTCCGATGCCGCTGTCATCACCGGCCCCGTCGGCTCCGGCCGCAGCGCCGTGCTCGAACGAGCCGTCGACCGGGCCCGGGCCGCCGGTCTCGCCGTCGGTGTCGCCCGCTGCTCCCCGCGCGAGTCCCAGCTCCCCTACGGCACCATCACACAACTGCTGGGCACTCTGTGCGGTCCGTCCCGGATCGGTGCCCTCGCCTCCGGCATCGGTCCCGCCAGCCGGCCCACGGACACCGTCGCCCGCATGTGCGACACGCTTCTGACGCTGTCGGCCGGACGGCCCGTGCTGCTGGCCGTCGACGATGTGCACCTCGCCGACCCCCACTCGCTGCGCCGGCTCGTCGACCTCATCCACCTGGCCCGTCAGGGCGCCGTCCTCGCCGTCGTCACCTCCCCCCTGCCCGTCCGGCAGGTCCTCGAAGCGGCCGGAGCAGAGCCCGCGGTCCGCTGCCCCGCGCACATCGTGCGCCTCGACCCGCTCACCACCGCCGAGGCGCGCGGGCTGGTCGAGTCCCGCGTCGGCCACCCGGTACCGCGGTCCGTGCTCACGGTGGCCGGCGTCGCCGGCTGGTCCCCCGCCGTCCTGCACGCCGTCGCCGACCGGATCACCGCCCTCGGCCGCCCGCTGGACACCGACGCCGTACCTCAGCTCATCGCCGCCGCCCGCACCACTTGGGCAGGCCGTGCCCTCACCACCATCCACGGCCTGCCCAAGAACGTCGTCGCGCTGCTGCGCGCCACGGCCGTCGCCGGACACCAGGCGGAGCCGGCCCGGCTCGCGGCCCTGGCCGGCCTCGACGCCACCGCCTTCGCCGACGCCGTGGACGCCCTGCGGGCCTGCGGGCTGCTCGCCGACACCGACACTCCCCGGCTGCGCCACGCCTGGTTCGCCGATGACGTCGTGGCGGGCATGACCGGGCCCGAGCGTGACCGTCTGCGCCGTCGCGCCGCCTCGCTGAACGGTCAGGAAGGCTCCCGCGTCGGCACCGTCGCCGAGTTGCTCGGCGATGTCACCGCCCTCGTGCGCCCCTGGACCGCCTCGGACACCGCCTCCGCCCGTCCGCGGCAGACCGCCGACCTCACGACCGCGACCCTGCGGCACTCGCTGGGCGAGCCGGTCACAGAGGCCGAGCGGGCCGGGCGCCTGATCCGGCTGGCCGCCGCCGAGACCGTGACCGCCCCGCAGGCCTCGGACGGCCGGCTCCGCCAGGTGATGCTGCGCCACCTCAGCCGCGCGACCTGGCCGCATGTGCTCCACGCCGCCGATCTGCTGCTCGGGCGCGGCGACGCCGAGACCGCCCGCTGGGTGATCGCCGACGTGCACCAGCGGGCCCTCACCAAGATCCCCGACGACGAGCTGCGTCCGCTGCGTGCCCTGGGCCGGCTCGCCCACAAGGAGAAGGGGGGCCTGCCGCTCGTCGCCCCACCGCCCCTGCACTCCGACCGCCCCGGACACCCGGCCGAGTCCGCCGTGCTCGCCTGGACCCTCGCCACCCGCGGCGAGGACCGGGCCCACACTCTGGAACTCGCCCGCGCGGCACTGGACGAGCCCGCGTCCGTCCCCTACATGTGCCGCATAGCCGCGGCCCGTGCCCTGCTGTGCGCGGACGACGTATCCACCGCCCTCGACCGCCTGGACGCCGTCGCCGCGGATGCCCACCGCGACAACGCCGTCGCGGCCGCCGCCCAGGCCCTGCTCAGCCGTGCCGAGACCGAAGTGCGCCATGGCCGCGGCGAGGCGGCCCTGCGCCGTCTGACCGCCGCCACGCGTGCCCTCCCGCCCGCCTCGTGGCACAGCCTCCTCGCACCCCGGCTCGCCGCCGCCGAGATCCTGGCCCTCGTGCGCTGCGACCGCGTGGACGAGGCCCGGCGCGCCTCGGAGCGGGCCCGGAGCCGGCCCGAGGGCCACAGCGTCACCACGGCCTTCCTGCTGTACGCCCGCGCCGAACTCGCCCTCATCGACGGGGACGCCGCCCGGGCCCTGCTGCTGCTGGAGGAGTGCGGCCGGGTGCTGCACGCCAAGCGCTGGCGCAACCCCATGCTCATCCCGTGGCGCAGCGCCGCGGCCGTCGCCCACCATCACCTCGGCGCCCCCGCCACGGCGAACGAGCTGCTCGCCAAGGAGCTTGACGTCGCGGAGCGTTGGGGAACGGTGGACGCCTTCACCGCACTGCGCGTCCGCACCCACGAGGCGCTGGCCCGGCACGGCGTCGACATCCCCTGGACGCCCGGCTGTGACAGACCCCCTGCGGCACCCGACGAGACCGCCCCGGAGCCGGACCTCCTGACTCCCTCCGAGCGCGACGTGGCCGCCCTCGTCGTCGAGGGACTGGCCAACCGCGAGATCTCCCGGCGGCTGGGCCTGGCCACCCGCACCGTCGAGCTACGGCTCACGAACGTCTATCGCAAGCTGGGCGTCAAGGGGCGCGCCGCCCTCGTCGCCCACCTGCGAGCCCGGCAGGAGGACGCCTGATCCATGCTGCTGGAGCGCGAGAAGGAGCTGGCCGTCCTGGACGAGGCGGTGGCCCACGCCCGGTCGGGCACCGGGGTCCTCGTCCTCGTCGAGGGCGGTGCCGGCGCCGGCACCACGGCCCTGCTGAACCGGCTGGCCGACCGGGCGACGGCGGCCGGTGCCCTGGTGCTGCGCTCCACCGGAACCCCCGGCGAACGCACCGTCCCCTTCGGTGTGCTGCGCCAGCTCGTGCTCCCGCTCATCGCCGAACGCGACCTGCTCGCCCCGCCGCTGACCGCCCCGCCGCCCATCGCCCCCGGCACCGGCCACGCGGGGCCGGGCGGCGAGAGCGGCGCCGCCGTCCGCGCCGACACGCTCCACTGGCTGCACATCCTGTTCGCCGGACTGAGCGCCGAGCGGACCGTGGTCGTCGCCGTCGACGACCTGGGCTGGGTCGACGACGCCTCGCTGGAGGCGCTCGCCCACCTCGCCGCCCGCCTCGACGGGCTGCGCCTGCTGCTGGCCGTGGTCCGCAAGGACGGCCTCGGCGCGTCCAGCGCGCTCGTCGGCGAGATCGCCGCGACCACCACCCACCGGGTCCGCGCCCGCGGCCTGTCGCGCCGTGCCACGGCGGAACTGGTGACCCGTCACCTCGGGCCGGGCTGCCCCGAGGAGTTCGGCCGGACCTGTCACGACGTCACCGGCGGCCGACCCAAGGATCTGAGGGTGCTGTGCGACCGGGCCCGGCTCAGGCGGCTGGGCGCACCGCACTGGCACACGCAGCGACTGCGCGGGCTCGGCGAGTCGCTGCGCCGCGAGCGGCTGCTGTCGCTGCTGCGCCGCGAACCCGTCCTGGACGCCTTCCTCAAGGCCACCGCCGTGCTCGCCGAGCAGGCCACCGACGACCTCGTCGCGCAGCTGGCGGGGCTGAGCCTGCGGCAGTGCGAGGAGGCCCGCGAGGTCCTCGCGCATGTGTGGCCCCCGGCCGTCGGCCAGGGCCCGGCCGCCCATCTGCGCGCGGCCTGCGCCGTCGTACTCCAGGCGATGGGGGACGAGGAGAGCTCCCGCCGCCACCGTGAGGCGTCCTCCTTGCTGGACGCGTCCGGTGCCGGACCGGAGGAGGTCGCCGTGCCGCTGCTGCACGTCGACCGGCTGGGCGACCCGTGGGAGATCCACCAGCTGCGCGCGGCGGCGGCCGCGGCCCGTCGCCGGGGCGCGCCCGAGACCGCCGTGCGCTATCTCAGCCGGGCCCTCGTCGATGTCCCGGCCGCCAGCCATGTGCGTGCCGAGTTGCTGTACGAACTCGGGGTCACCGAACTGGATCTGAGGTCCCCGGTCGCGGGCCGCCACTTCGTGCAGGCCGCGCGGCTCATGCCCCGGCTGCGGCGCCGCGCCGAGGTCGTCTCCAGCACGCCGATGGACATCGTGCGCAGCGATCCCGAGGTCGCCGCCCTCGTCCGGGAGACGGCCGCCGGTCTCGGCACGCCGCGGGAGTCCGACCGGCAGGGCGGGTATCTCGCGATGCGGCTGGAGGCCCGGGCCCGGTACGCCGGTCTGGAGGACCCCGGCCTGGTGATGTCGGCGGCGCGCCGGCTGCACGAACTCGACGAGCGGCGCTACGGCGCCTCGGCGGCCGAACGCGAACTGCGCACCGTCCTCGTGTTCACGGCGGCCATGGGCGGACAGACCGACCACCGCACCGTCGCCCGCATGGCCCGGCAGGTCCTGGAGGAGGAGCCCGCGCACAGCCCCCTGTCGGGCCTGGCGCTCGAACTGCTTCCCCCGGTGCTCTACTGCACGGACAGCCCGCACATCGCCGCGCCCTGGCTGGACGCCGCGCGCCTGCACGCCGCGCAGGAGGGCAACCGCGCGACGCTGTCCCGGATCGAGGCGGTGCGGGGTCTCACCCAACTGGCGCGGGGCGAGGTCGGTCTGGCCCGGGAGTGCGGCGACCGCGCGCTCGCGCTGGGCGAGGGTGCGGCGCCCCGGGACCGGGTGCAGTCCAGCCTCCTCCTGGGCTTCGTCGCTCTCGAAACGGACGACGCCGAACTCGCCGGGCAGCAGCTCGATCCCGCCGAACCCCCCACCGACCTGCGGCTGTTCGCCCTGCACGGGGCGCTCAACGGCATGCTGGCCGAGGCCCGGGGGGATCTGCCGGTGGCGCTCGCGCACTATCTGGACTGCGGTGGCGTCCTGGAGCGCGCCGGCTGGGTGAATCCGGCGTTCGCCCATTGGCAGGTGCGGGCCGCGTTGGTCCAGCACCGGATGGGCCGCAGAGCCCAGGCCCTCGCGGTGGCGCGCACCCATTACGAACACGCCCTTCGCTGGGGAGCGCCGACCACTCTGAGCCGCGCGCTGCGCCTGCTCGGTGTCGTCACCGACGGCGCGCCGGGCGTCGAGTTGCTGCGGCAGGCCGTCGCCACGGTCGACACGGACGGCAGCCGCCTGGAGTCGGCCCATGCCCTGACGGAACTGGGCAGGCGTCTTCAGCAGGAGTCGGTCCCGGAGGGCGACAGCCTGCTCAGACGTGGGCGCCGACTGGCCGCCGAATTGCTGAACGTGCCGGCCGGCACAGGGCACGGCACCACCACCCGCCCGGCGCGGGCACTCGCGGCCGGACTCACTCCGGCCGAGACGCGGGTGGCGGAACGCGCGGCCCGCGGTCTCAGCAATAGGGAGATCGCGGAGGAACTCGAAACGAGTCTACGGGCCGTGGAAAGACACCTCACGAGCTCCTACCGAAAATTCCGTATTTCCGGCCGGGAGCAGCTGGCCGGGGCCATGGGAATGGACGGAACCGGCTAGTCTGCCCAGGGGGCACCGCAGCCATGCCGCAGAGCTGCGAGGAGTTTTGTTCATTGTGTTCATGGGATTCATGCAACACAATGTCCGTCGAATTTGCACGACCTTCACCGCCGCACACCCCGACGCCCCACCCCCGCCCCGGACACCCCCGCTGACATGGGCAAGTACCGACTCCAGCGTCACCTGCACCTCACATTCGCAGGTTACCGAACGGTACTCGGAAAGCGCCCGCAGGCGGGACCGCAATGCGCACCGAACCACCGTCGGCGGGCACCGCAGTCTTAGCGGCAAATAGGGGCCGGCGAACCCTGTATGCCTTGACATGTATTTTCATTCGATGGCAATGTCATGGGTGAAGGAACACTCCCCGCTGCGGGATGCACCACTGGTCATGAGCGCTGAGAGAGAGTGGCCCACCCCCCATGAAGAACGCAGGCCTGGACTCCGCCGAGATCCTCCCCGACACACCGCGGAACTGGTCTCCGGAACCGTATCGCGACAGCTATTTGGCGCTTTTCGAGCAGTCCATCGTTTGCATCGCGAATCTTGATCTGGAATTCCGGATAATGGAGGCCAACCGATCCTTCGCCCGTCAATTCGATTGGACCCCGGGACAGGGTACGGGAAAGGACTTCTGTGATCTCCTGCACCCCAGTGTGCAGGGCAAGCTGAAGAACGAGTTGATCCGGCTGGCGGACGGTCAGAGCCCGCGGTTCGCCGATCACTTGGTGGCGGTGGGCGCGCAGGACGCCGTATTCCGCGGAGAGATGACCGGAATCGCCGTACGAAGTGGAGTCGGCCGGGTCGACCGCATCCTGGTGATGGTCGACCCGGAGGAATCCGCGAACGGTCCGCAGATCGCCAACGCACGGCGCAAACTGTTCAGTCCGATGCACGCCCGCATTCTGGAAGGTGTGGCGTCGGGTGAGTCGACGGTCCAGCTGGCCACGAAACTCTTCCTCAGCCGCGGCGGAGTGGAATACCACGTCTCGTCGCTGCTGCGGAAGATGAAGGTGACCAACCGGCCGGCGCTGATATCGAAGAGCTACTCCCTGGGTGTCTTCGCCGTCGGTCAGTGGCCGCCGCGGGTGCGCCCGGAGTTCGTCTCCGACTGACCGCGAGTATCCGAAGGTTTCGTGGGCCCCACCGTTTCCCCGCGGTGGGGCCCACGGGCTTTGTCAGGCCTCGGTCGTCCGGGCGCCGTCGAGTTCCGCGCCGATCTCGGCGTACACCTCGTTCAGATGCCCGGTGAGGAAGAAGTGGCCGCCGGAGAAGGCCCGCATACGGAAGGCGCCCTCGGTGTGGTCGCGCCAGGCCTCGGCCTCCGCGAGGCTGGTACGCGGGTCGGCGTCGCCCGTCAGGACGGTCAGCGCTGCGCGCAGCCGGCGCCCGGTCGGGCAGGTGTAGGTCTCGATGGCCCGGTAGTCGCCCCGGATCGCGGGCAGCGCCATCCGCATCAGCTCGTCGTCGCCGAACACGGCCGCGTCGGTGCCGTTGAGCAGCCGCAGCTCGGTGATCACCCCGGCGTCGTCCTTCTGGTGCACCCGCTCGTCCCGGTGGGAGGACGGGGCGCGCCGACCCGAGGCGATGACCGCGCGCGGCGGATTGGCGCCGAGTTCCTCCAGCCGCAGCGCCGTCTCGAAGGCCAGGACGGCGCCCATGCTGTGGCCGAAGAACACCGTCGGCTTCTCGCTCAGCTCGCGGATCTCCTCGCACAGCAGATCCGCCAGCTTGCCGATGTCCTCGACGCACGGCTCCGTACGCCGGTCCTGGCGCCCCGGGTACTGGAGCGCGACCACGTCGACCTCCGGCGCGAAGCGCACCGACACCGGGTGGAAGAAGCTGGCCGAACCGCCCGCGTGCGGAAAGCAGACCAGTCTTGCGGAGCTGCCGGTCGAGGGGTGGTAGCGACGGATCCACGCCGTGGTGGCGTCGTCGGCGATACGCGACATGGGCGTCCCTTTCAGAGGCTTTCGTCCGTGCGGGGCGGCAACCGGCCCGCCGTCACTCCTCATTGAACGCAGCGCGCTACCTGCAAAACCCTAAACTTCCGGCGCTGCGGGGAAGACGGCCGGCGTCAGCCGACGGGTCTGCGTTCCGCGGCGAGCACCGCCGCCAGTTCGCCGCGCCCCCGGATGCCGAGCTTGCGGTACACGCTGGTGAGATGGAACTCCACGGTGCGCTGGGTGAGGAACAGGGCCTCGGCGATCTCCCGGTTGGTGGCTCCGGCCGCGGCCCGTTCGGCGACCTGGCGTTCGCTTCCGCTCAGCGCGTCGGTGGGTGACTCGGTGCCGCGTCGCAGCCGTCCGCCTGCCGCGCCGAGGGCGGGCACGGCCTGGTCGAGGAGCAGCCGGTCGCCGCAGATCACGGCGATGTCGATGGAGCGGCGCAGCCGTTCGCGCGCGCTCTCGGCGTCGCCGCGCTCCAGCAGCCGCCGGCCGAGCAGATACTCGGCGCGGGCGTGCTCCAGGCGGCCCGGGCTGTCGTCGAGGAGACGGGCGGCCTCGGTCAGTTCGTCGATGCCGGTGTCGCCGGGGGTGAGGACACCGCGGGCGAGGGCGAGCATGCCCAGGGCGCGGGGTGTGCCCCAGCGCCCCACGGCCGGTGCCACACGGTCGACGACGTCGCGTCCCTCGCCGTGCCGGCCCAGTTCGGCGAGCAGTTGCGCGGCGTCGTACCACCAGGGGGCGAGGACGGGGTTGCCGATGCCCGCCTCGGCAAGGCTGTCACCGCAGCGCACGAGGTGGCCGAGGGCGCCTTCCAGGTCGCCGAGCGCGGCACGGGTCCGGGCCCGGCTCATCATGTAGGTGTGCGACTCCAGCGTGAACTGGTCCAGGCGGGGCCGCCTGATCAGGTCGAGCACCTCCTCGGCGCGGCCGGCGTCGCCCCGCAGGACGAGGACGTCCGCGAGGGTGCAGTGCGGGCCGACGGCGCTCTTCACATGCAGGTCGCGGTGGACGAGGTCGAAGGCGAGCTGCGCGTCCACCAGGGCCTGCGCGATGTTGCCGGTCCACATGTGCACCTGGGCGCGGGTGTTGGAGGCGAGGGCGCTGTTCCAGGCCTGGCCGCGCTTTTGGGCGTGCTCCAGCAGGGCGGTGAGCACGAACTCGACGGGCTTGATCTCGTCGGCGAGATAGAGGGTGAGGCTGGCGCCGAGGGCACCCCAGCCGCCCAGTGACACATCCCCGACCCGAAGAACCCGTTCGGCGGCCGGGACCAGCTCGGCGGCGGGGCGGCCCTCCAGGGTGCCGAGCGCGCACAGCATGCCGAGCAGCAGGCGCTCCTCGGCGGTCTCGCCGGGCGGCGGCACATGGTCGCGGAACCGCTCGCTGACGCGGCGCACGGTGGACTTCTCGTCGAGTCCGGAGACCAGTGCCATCGCCTCGACGAGGGTGCGCAGCGCCTGTTCCTCCGGGGAGTCGCCGAGTTCGGACTCGACCATGGGCAGCGTCTCGCGCACCAACTCGAAGGCACGCAGCGAGTTCTGGACGCCGAGGGAGGTGATGACGTACTGCAGGACGAGACGGCAGCGCAGACGCGGGTCGGTGGCGAGGGACAGCGCGTGTTCCAGCCGGCTGAGCGCGGTGGGGTGGTCGGAGTGGGCGAGGACCCGGGCCGAGGCGGACAGCAGCTCGATGTCGTCGAGGTCGTGCCGCAGGGCTCGGGAGAGGTACTGGCCGGCCGTGGCGGGGGCGCCGCGCTGCTCGGCGCCGAGCGCGGCGGACCGCAGCACGGTGACCATCCAGGGCTCGGGCACCTCGGGCAGGTGCATCAGCTGGGCGGCGACCTGGTCGCTGGGGCGCCCGGAGTCGTTGAGCAGGCGGGCGGCGCGCTCGCGCAGCGCGAGGCGTTCCTCGGCCGGGGTCGCGTCGAGGACGGCCTGGCGCATGAGGTCGTGGCGGTAGTTGAGGGAGTCGGGGCGCAGCAGTCCAGCGGCGCGCAGGGCGTCGACGGCGCCGGCGGCAGGGCCGGGGGTGGTGCCGGCGAGGGCGGCGACGGGTTCGATGTCGTCGGACTCCAGGATCGCGAGCGCCTTCGCGACGGCGAGCCGGTCGGGGCCGAGCCGGTCGAGGTAGAAGCGGGCCACCGCGCCCTGCCCGAGGCCGTCACGGAGCGCGTCGGCGTCCAGCCCGGCGTCCGGGGCGCGTTCCCTCAGCTCGCGGACGACCAGCTGGACCAGGAACGGAGTGCCGCCGGTGAGTTCCATGCAGCGTTCGACGACGGACGCGTCGGGCGTGACGGTGAGGGCCGCGGTGAGCATGGCGCGCACGGCGTCGTCGGTGAGCGGCTCGACGTCGACGGTGAGGCAGGAGGCGACGTCGGCCATCTCGTCCAGCACGTCGAGGCGTGCGGGCTCGACCTCGGTGCGCATCGTCAGGAGCAGGGCGACCGGCAGGCCCTCGGCCCGGCGCAGCAGGAAGCCGAGCCAGCGCAGCGACGCCTCGTCGCACCACTGGAGGTCGTCGACAGCGAGGATCAGGGGCCGCTCGGCGGCGAGGGAGGCGGTGAGCCAGTACAGGCCGTGCATGACGCCGTACATGTCGGCCGGCTGGCCGTCGGGGGCGCCGTCCGCCGTGAGGGCGGGCAGGGCGAGTGCGGCGCTGCCGGCGAGTGCGGCGCTGCCGGCGAGCAGCGGATGGCGGGCCGGGTCGCCGTCGGTGAGGCCGAGCGGCGCGAACAGGGTGCGTACGGCCTCGTAGGCGGCGCCGCCGCTCTCCTGGCACTTGACGGTGAGGACGCGGGCGTCGGTGCCCGGTTCGGCGAGCGCGGCGGACATCAGCCGGGTCTTTCCGATGCCGGCGGGCCCGCGGAGCAGGACCGCGCGTCCGTCACCCGCGCCGTGGAGGTGCTCACGGATCAGGGCGAGTTCCAGGTCCCGGCCGACCAGCACAGGCTCGTCTTCCGCCTTCAGACCGGACGTTAATGCCACCGAGTCTCCTGTACTGCCCCCGCCAGCAGAGGAGTTGGCGGAAAGCACAAACCGAACGACCTTTTCTTGTCTGATCATAGGCATCCAACGGGGTGCCCCTCAGCCGCGCACGATCCGGTCGCGCACGACACATAGCGCCCTTCGCGCATTCACGATCGCCAACTCGGGGCCGGCTGCCCGTGCCCCGCCGCCGGTCAGAGCGCCCACGGGAGAGCAACCTTGTTCGATGCTTCGGACATCCACGGCGGAGAAAGTGAGCGGGAGTCACATTCGAGTGTGGTGCACTACACACGAGCGGTCCGCGAGGCCGGCTCCGGACTCCCGGGCCCAAACGGTGCCGAATTCTCGGGAATTCGCCAGTGGCAGGGCGTCACGCTCGGGCGCATGTCGCACACACCGCCGTTACACGCGCTCGACACCGACGCGCGCCCCGTGTTGGCCCCCAGCCCGCTGCGGGCGCTGCGCGACGAGGCAGCCGTCTGCCGCGTGCGCACGCCCGCCGGTCACGAGGCCTGGCTGGTCACCCGGCACGCCGAGACGAAGGCGCTCCTGCACGACGAGCGGCTGGGCCGCTTCCACCCCACTCCCGCCACCGCGCCCAAGTACGTCGACAGCCCCCTCGTGGAGATGCTGATCATCGACGACGCCGACACCGCGCGGGAGATGCACCGCCAGGTCCGCGCCCTGCTCGGCCCGCAGTTCGCGGCACGCCGTATGCAGGCACTGCGCCCCCACGTGGCGGCCGCCGCGCAGGCGCTCGCCGACGACTTCGCCAACCGTGAACAACCCACCGATCTGCACCGGCACTTCGCGCTGCCGTACTCGCTGAGCATCCTGCACGAGCTGATCGGCGTGCCCGCCGAGGAGCGGGAGCACGCGGCGCGGCTGCTCGCCGAGATCGGGCGGGTCGGGACGGACGGGGCGGCCGCGCCGGGGCCTGGCCCCCTCTTCGCGCTGTTCGGCGCGCTCGCCGAGGCCAAGCGGGCCGCACCGCAGGACGACGTCCTGACCCGGCTCGTCACCGCAGGCGTCCCCACGGAGCAGGCCGCCGCGCTCGCCGCGACCCTGCTGATGGCGGGGCTGGAGAGCGTCGCGAGCTTCATCACCCTGGGCGTCGTACTGCTCACCCGCCACCCGGAGCGGCTGCGGGCCGCGCTCGACGATCCGGCGGTGATGGCGGCGCTCGTGGAGGAGATCCTGCGCAACGGCAAGCAGTCCGGGTCCGTCCTGCCCCGGTACGCCGCCGCCGACATCGACATCGGCGGGGTGACGATCCGGGCCGGCGACCTGGTGCTGCTGGACTTCGCGCTGGCCAACCACGACGAGCGTGTCTTCGAGCAGGCCGAAGAGTTCGATCCGGGCCGTACGCCGAACCCGCATCTGTCGTTCGGGCACGGGATCTGGCACTGCCTCGGCGCCTCACTCGCCCGGATCGAGCTGGCGGAGGCGTTCGGCGCGCTGTTCGGGCGCATGCCGGAGCTGCGGCCGGCGGTCTCGCACGAGCGGCTCGTCACCAGCGCTGGGCGGCTCGTCGGAGGGCCCGCCGAACTGCCGGTGCGGTGGTAGCGGAGGATCCCGGCAGGACCCCCGATCGTGTACCGGGCTGTACCGGGCCTTCGGATCTCGTGCCAGGACTAGGGATTTGCCCGCCGCCGGCGGCCCATCCTTCGTCTCGCACCGGGGTCCGGATGTCCCGGTGCACCTCCCGGTGAGAGGGGACGCCACGTGACAGCGACAGACATGAGGGACGACGCCGCGCGGCAGGTCGACTTCCCGTTCCGCCGGCCCGGCGAGCCCTTCCCACCCCCCGGTTACGCCGAGATACGCGAGCGGGACGGGCTGGTGTGGTCGATGATGCCGGGCGGCCAGCGGGTCTGGCTGCTGACCCGGTTCGAGGACGTACGTCAGGCCCTGCTCCACCCGCACCTGAGCTCGGACTCCCGCAACGAGGGCTTCCCCACCCCGGGCCGTACGGGTGGGCCGCCCGCGCAGACCCAGATTCCCGGCTGGTTCGCCACCCTCGACCCGCCCGAGCACGACCGATACCGCAAGATCCTGATGCAGGACTTCACCGCACGGCGGATGAGGGAACTGCGCCCCCGGATCCAGCAGGTCGTCGAGGACTGTGCGGAGTCGCTGGCCGCCAAGGGCAACTCGGCCGATCTGGTGGCCGACTACGCGGTGCCCATTCCGTCGCTGGTGATCTGCGAGCTGCTGGGCGTGCCCAACGCCGACCGGGCGTTCTTCGAGTCCCGTATCGCGCTCCTCGTCACCCTGGCCGCCACCGACGAGGAGCGGGACAAGGCGACGACGGAACTCCTGCGCTACCTGGGCCGGATGGTCACCATCAAGCGGCACCGGCCCGGCGACGACCTGATCAGCACCATGATCGCCTCCGGGGAGCTGGCGCCGATGGAGGTCGGCGGAGCGGCCCTGCTGTTGCTGATCGCGGGCCAGGAGACCACCGCCAACAACATCGCCCTGGGCGCGGTCCCCCTCATGACGCATCCGGAGTGGATCGGCGACCCGGGGATCGTGGACGAGTTGCTGCGGTACTACTCCGTCGCCGATCTGGTGCCGCTGCGGGTGGCCGTGGCGGACCTGGAGATCGGCGGCCAGCTCATCAGGGCGGGCGAGGGCGTGGCACCGCTGGTGGCCGCCGCCAACTTCGACGAGGGCAAGTTCGCCTGCCCGCACGCCTTCGACCCGGGACGCTCGGCGCAGGGCCACGTCGCCTTCGGGCACGGGCGGCACAAGTGCCTGGGCCAGCATCTCGTGCGCGTGGAGATGGAACTGGCCTACCGCGTCCTCTTCGAGCGACTGCCCGGGATCCGGCTCGACTGTGCCGTCGAGGACCTGCGCCCCAAGGACGCCGGCGTGCTGTACGGGCTCGCCGAACTGCCGGTGCGCTGGTGACCGTCCCGCCGACCGGCCGCATCGCCGACCGAAACCGACAGAACCAGGATTCCGCATGCCCGCAGATCTGACCCGGCTTCCCGCAACCGCCCCGCTGTCCGACGTCACCGCCGTCCTGGAACGCGACGGCGGGCTGATCGTCGAGGACCTCGTCGACGAGACGACCCTGAAGGGACTGTGGGGCGACCTCGGCCCCGCGCTCGACGCCACCGGCTACGGGGACAGTTCCTTCACCGGCCAGCGCACCAAGCGGCTCAGCTCGCTGTTCGCCCGCTCCCGGCACATGGAGCGGATCGCGCTCGACCCGCTGTATCTGGGCGCCGCCCGGGACCTGATCGAGCGGCCCTCGACAAACTGGTTCGGCCGCACGCGCACCGATCTCGCCCCAAACGTCCAGGTCAGCATCACCCAGGTGATCCAGATCTGGCCCGGCGAGACCGCGCAGCCGCCGCACCGCGACGACATCGCGCACCTGCTGCCCAGCCCCGGACCGACGAACCGGGTGCAGATCATGCTGGCGATGAGCGAGTTCACCGAGGAGAACGGGGCGACGATCGTCTACCCGGGCAGTCACCTGTGGGAGGCCGAGCGTGCGCCGCGCCCGGAGGAGGCGGTGCAGGCGGAGATGGCGCCGGGGTCCTGTCTGATCTGGGTGGGCGGTCTGTTCCACGGCGGCGGCGCGAACCTCGCCGACGACGCGCGCACGGGCCTCACGCTCGCGCTGGTGCGGGGCAATCTGCGCCAGGAGGAGAACCAGTATCTGGCCGTGCCCCGGGAGATCGTCCGTGAGTACCCGGAGGAGCTCCAGCGGCTGCTGGGCTGGGGCCTGTGCCCGCCGTTCCTGGGCTGGTACGAGCAGGAGGACCCGATCCGCCTGCTCGACGACTGATCGAACCGGCACCGGCTGCCGGCCCAGGACCGGTCGGCCGGTCGAACCCCGAGGGCCGCCGCGCACACCGCGCGGCGGCCCTCGGCGTGTTCAGCGCTCCAGCAGCCAGTCGTGGACGGCCCGCGCGGTGGTGTCCGCGTCCCCTTCCAGCAGGCTGACATGGTTGCCGGGGACCTCCACCTGCTCGTGCGGCAGCGGCCAGGCGGGCCGGTCGGCGCCCAGCAGCAGGGCGGGGTCGTGTTCGGCGGCGGCCACGAACAGGGTCCGCGGCGCGTCGTCGGCGGGCGCGGGCCGCCACCGGGTGAACAGGCGGCCGTAGTGGGCGGTCGCGGTGAGCTGGTCGGCGCCGACCGGGACGTCGGGGAAGTCCCGCATGAGCCGGCAGGAGGTGGCGACCATGGGGAGCGCGAGGTTCTCGTCGGGCGTCTCCGGCGAGTCGAGCAGCACCAGGGCGCGCGGGGGTGCGCCGGCCCGGGTCAGCGCGGCGGCCAGGAGGTGGGCCTGCCAGCCGCCGGAGGAGTAGCCGACGAGGGTGAGCGGCTTGTCCCCCAAGGCCGTGAGGACGGCGTCCGTCTGCCGGGCGGCGGCGGCTTCGGCGCTGTCGGGCAGCGGCTCGCCCGGCGCGTAGCCCGGTGCGGGCAGCACCCAGACATCGCGGGTGCCGTGCAGGGCGGCCGCGAACCGGGAGTACTGGTAGGCGGTGGCGGGCGCGACCAGGGACGGCAGGCACAGCAGGGCCTCGCCCTCGGTGCCGGTGGCGAGCCGGACCGGCCGGGGCCCCGGGGTCGTCGCGCCGGGACGCGCGTCCAGCTCGGCGGCCCCGCGGGGCGGCGTGTCCGGCAGGCCGAACCCGGGCCGCATCGCGGCCGCGAGGTGCAGCACGTCCAGTCCCCTGTCGTACTGCTGCCGCTCGAAGGCGTGACGCACCAGCGCGGTCACGGAGTCTGTGGGCGCGGTGGACTGCCCGTCCCCGCCGGCCAGTTCACCGCTGATGTGCGCGGCGAGGGCACGCGGTGTGGCGTGCTCGTACAGGGCGGAGGTCGGCAACTGGACACCGCACGCCCGGCCCACCCGGTTGCGGAGGTCGCCGAGCGACAGGGAGGTGAAGCCGAGTTCGAAGAACCGCTGCGTGACAACGACCTCACCGGTGTCGGTGTGTCCGAGGACCCGGGCCACCTCGGCGACGACGAGTTCCAGGACGGCACTCTCGCGCTCGGCCGGGGACAGCGAGCGAAGACGGTCGGTGGGGGTGGACAGGACCGCGGGCTCGACGTGCGGGGCGAACTCGCGCGGCGGCCCCGAGAGTCCGAGGAAGCTCATCGCGCCGTTCTCGCCGATACGGTCGGGCAGCCAGTACCTACGACGCCGGAAGGCATACGTCGGCAGGTCGACCCGGCGCGCGCCGGTCCCGGCGAACAGGGCACCCCAGTCGACGTCCGTGCCGTGGACGAAGACCTCGGCGAGGGCGGTGAACAGCGCGGCGACCTCCGCCCGGTCGCGGCGCAGCACACTGACGGCGACGGCGGTCCCGACGGGCGCCTGCGCGGAGAGGACCGGGTCGGGGCCGATCTCCAGGAGCCTGCCGGCTCCCTGCGCACCGGTGGCGGTGGTGAGCGCGTCGTGGAAGCGCACGGGCTCGACGATCTGATCCACCCAGTAGCGGGCGGTGGCCCAGTCGCCCTCCCGCAGAGCCTTCCCGGTGACGGAGCTGACGGCGGGCACGGCCGGCATGCGGTAGGCGATGCCGTCGGCCACGGCGGCGAAGTCGTCAAGAACCGGTTTCATCAGCGGCGAGTGGAAGGCGTGGCTGACCCGCAGCCGGGACACCCTGCGCCCCCGCTCCCGGAAGTCGGCGACCACGGCCTCGACGGCGCCCTCCGCGCCCGACACGACCACGGACCGCGGCCCGTTCACGGCGGCCAGCGTGACGCCCGGGTGCAGCGCCTCGGCAACCTCCTCCTCGGTGGCCTCGATCGCCGCCATCGCCCCGCCCTCCGGGAGGGCCTGCATCAACCGGGCACGAGCGGCAACCAGCCGTACGGCGTCCGGCAATTCGAACACCCCGGCCGCATACGCAGCCGCAAACTCGCCCACTGAGTGACCGACCACGCAGTCGGGCACGGTCCCCCACGAGCGCAGCAGTTCCACCAGAGACACCTGTACGGCGAACAGCGCCGCCTGCGCATAGCCCGTACGGTCCAGCAGCGCGGCCTCCGCCGAGCCCTCCGGCGCGAACACCGCGTCCCGTACGCCCTTCGTGAAGCCGGCGGCGCCCTCGAACTCCCCGTCGAGGTGGGCGCACACCTCGTCGAAGGTCCTGGCGAACACAGGGAACCGGCCGTACAACTCCCGCCCCATTCCCGGGCGCTGGCTGCCCTGCCCGGTGAACAGCCACGCCGTGCCGCCCTCGGTGAGGGTGCCGCTGACGATGTGCGGGGTGGGCGTACCGGTTGCGTAAGACGTGAGGGCAGCGGCCATCGTCGGTGTGTCCGGTCCCAGGACGACGGCGCGGTGGGTCAGGGCCGCGCGGGTGGTGGCCAGCGAGTGGCCGATGTCATGCGCGGAGAGGTCGTCGGTGAGCGCGGAGCCCAGACGGCCGGCCTGCCGCGCCAGCGACTCCGGCCGGTGGGCCGACAGGACCCACGGAACGAGCGGGAGCGGCTCGTCGGTGCCGGGCCGCTCGGGCCGCTCCGGCTCGGGGGCTTCTTCGAGGATGACGTGGGCGTTGGTGCCGCTGATCCCGAACGCGGAGACACCGGCCCGCCTGGGCCGCTCACCACGCGGCCACGGCCGGGACCCGGTCAACAGCCTGACCTGACCGGCCTCCCAGTCCACATGCGACGACGGCCGATCCACATGCAACGTCGCGGGCAGACACTCCCGCTGCATCGCCAGCACCATCTTGATCACACCGGCCGCACCCGCGGCCGCCTGCGTATGCCCAAGATTCGACTTCACCGAACCCAACCACAACGGCCCATCGGCACCACGCCCCTGACCATAGGTCGCCAGCAACGCCTGCGCCTCGATCGGATCCCCCAGCGCCGTGCCTGTGCCGTGTGCCTCGACCACATCCACATCCGCGGCCTCCACCCCCGCACTCCGCAACGCCTGGCGGATCACACGCTGCTGGGACGGACCATTCGGCGCCGTCAACCCATTCGACGCACCATCCTGATTGACCGCACTCCCCCGCACCACCGCCAAAACCGGGTGATTGTTACGGCGGGCATCGGAAAGACGCTCCAACACCAGCATCCCCGCACCCTCACCCCACACCGTCCCATCCGCACCCTCACCGA
>NZ_JBVKCZ010000057.1:0-41461 GCF_055634335.1 Streptomyces sp. NPDC111802
CCCGGTGCCCGGAGACGGGCACGCCGGGTTCGGGAGGCGGCTCGGAGAAACCCACTGGTGGAAACACCAGCAGGGCGCCCCGAGTCGACCTCACCAACAGCGCGGTTCCTCTTGAGGCGGTTGATCCCGCACTCGACCGCATGGCGCTCGCGGTAGTCGACCGGGTCGAAGCACGGCGGCCGACCGCTGCGGGAGCCAAGCTTCCGGCGGTTGCGGGCCTGGTCGGCCTTGTCCGGGATGGTGCAGCGGATCACGCGGCGGCGCAGGTAGGCGCGGTTCTTGCGGGAGGCGTACGCCTTGTCGGCCCGCGCGCCTTCTCCAGCACGGGTTCGAACTGCAGCGAGCCCCCGCGCTGCCCTGCGGTCACCACGATCGACATGGGCTTTTGGCCCTGCTCGACGGCCAAGTGCAGCTTGGTGGTGAACCCGCCGCGCGACCTTCCCAGCCTGTGATCACCGGGCTCGGTGAACACGCCGCCAGGCGGTTCCTTCTGCAGGTCGCTCTGCTTGCGGGCCCCGGCCGCATGCTGATGAGCGCGGCACACCGTGGAGTCGACGCTCAGGTCCCACGTGATCGCACCTTCCGCGTCGGCCAGGGACTGAAGACGGGTGAGATCCGGTGCCAGGTGCCGTTCCACTGCCATCGGCGGAACAGGTCGTAGACCCGGCCCCATGGCCCGTACTCGACGGGGACATCCCGCCACGGAACACCGGTACGAACCCGGAACCGTATGCCGTCGATCAGCTGCCGCCGAGGCCAGACGGGTGGCCGCCCCACCTTCGTGCCCTTCGGCAACAACAGCTCCAGCGCCGCCCATTGCTCGTCCGTGAGATCTCCCCGACCCATGAACCGTGATCATTCGCAGCCAAGATCAACTTTCGATACACGGCCTAGCAGCAAACGAGCGGGAGGCTTTCCCTCAGCCTGCCGTGCGGCTGATGACGCGCGCAGGGGGAGACCCGCCACGGAAGGCGAACGGGCCTGCCCCTGCACGCCGGCCCGCTTGCCTCCCCCAAGAGGGCGGGCCCTGTGACCCTCCCTGCGGGTCACTTCCTTCAGCGCGTCATGCACCCGTAGCGTCACGGGGGACGGCTGATGGTTGGGATATCAACGCTGTTGTGAGGGTGGGCACTTGCCGTCGCCATGAGTTGGCCAGGTCAACTGGGGCGAGCGGGCGTCCTCAGTCCCCAAGGCCGTCATTCGGGATCACCCGCGTGGGGCAGGCGGGGGAGAGCGCGTGCCGCGCGGGCACGGTGCTGGCGCAGGGATGAGCTGCCCGGTAGCGGTGGTCGCTTGTGCCGCGATGCGGGCCGCCTCGTGCGATGGCAGGGTGCCTGCGGGCATCCCGCGCAGGACCTCCACATCAGTGAGACGTCACGCCTGAGACGGGCTGTCCTCCGGCAGTGGCTGTGCCGTCCAGACGGTCTTGCCTTCGCGGCTGTAGCGGGTACCCCAGCGTTCGGCCATCTGGGCCACCAGAAACAGACCGCGCCCTCCTTCGTCGGTGGCACGGGCGCGGCGCAGGTGTGGTGAGGTGTGGCTGGCGTCGCTGACTTCGCAGACCAGGGAGCGTTCGCGGATCAGCCGCAGGGTCAACTGGCCGCTGGCGTAACGGTAGGCATTGGTGACGAGTTCGCTGCTGATCAGCTCGGTGGTGAACGCGAGGTGCTCCAGTCCCCATTCGGTCAGCTTGTCGGTGACGAGTGCTCTGGCCCGGGTGGCTGCGGTGGCTTCCCGGGGCAGCTGCCAGGAGGCGACGTTGTGCTCCGGCAGCACCCGGGTGCGGGCGATGACCAGTGCGATGTCGTCGGTGGGGCGGGCGGGCACGAGGGTGTCCACGACTGCCCGGCATGTCTCCTGCAGAGGGTCCGCTGGGCGGCTCAGGGTTGCGCACAGCCGCGCCAGGGCGTCGTCTGCGTCCATGGTGCGCTGGCCGATCAGTCCATTGGTGTAGAGGGTGAGCAGGCTTCCTTCGGCGAGTTCGAACTCTCGGGCCTCGAACGGCAGGCCGCCCAGGCCGAGCGGCGGACCGGGGGGCAGGTCGAGCAGGCTCGCCTGCCCGTCCGGGGTGGTCACCACCGGTGGCGGGTGGCCTGCGCGTGCCGCGGAGCACCGGCGTGAGACGGGGTCGTAGACGGCGTACAGGCAGGTGGCACTGAGGTCCTGTTGGGTCCCCGGTCGTTCGCCGGCTGCCTCTTGCTCGGCTGCCAGCGAGTTGACCAGGTCGTCCAGGCGGGAGAGTACTTCGTCCGGTTCCAGGTCGAGGCTGGCCAGGGTGTGGACCGCGGTACGCAGTCGGCCCATCGTGGCGGCGGCGTGCAGACCACGGCCGACCACGTCGCCGACGACGAGGGCGACCCGCGCCCCGGACAGAGCGATGACGTCGAACCAGTCGCCGCCCAGGCCAGTGCCCGCCCCGGCGGGCAGATAGCGCGGGACCGCCTCGACGGCCGACTGCTGCGGCACCGCGCTGGGCAGAAGGCTGCTCTGCAAGGTGAACGCGGTGTGCTGCTGCTGGGCGAAGCGTCGGGCGTTGTCGATGGAGAGGGCAGCGCGTGAGGCGAGTTCCTGCGCCAGGGTGAGATCGTCGGATTCAAACGGCTCGGGGCGGCGCGAACGCCACAGGGTCATCACGCCCAAGACCAGGCCCCGCGCCGCCAACGGCACAACGATCAGGGAATGCGCGTCGGCTCCCGGAACAGGCCGACCCGTCGGCTTACGGAACAGCCGGTCGGAGACCAGCACCGGTTCCAGGATGGGGCGGCCGTTGGCCAGACAGCTGGCCTGGGGTGTGTCCGGCGCGTACTCGATCGGCTCACCCCGCGGGTCACGCGGGCCGGGTCCCTGCGCGCCGACGCTGCTTGTGGCCGCCCGTACCATGGGCCCCGACGGGGCGGGGGCCGGCTCCTCGCCGTGGGTGACCGGCTGCAGTAGGTCCACCGTGGTGTGGTCGGCGAGGTGGGGGACGATCACGTCGGCGAGTTCCCGGGCGGTCTGTTCCACGTCCAGGGTCGTTCCGATGCGCGTGGCGGCTTCGGCGAGGAGCGCGAGTCGCTGCTGGGCACGGTGGCGATCGGTGATGTCTTCGATCATCTCGGCCACTCCAAGGATCCGGCCGGAGGCATCCTTCATGGGAAAGGACGACACCGATGCGACGCGCTCTCGCGCCGGGTCCCGTTCCAGGCGGACGTACTGTTCGGAGTACACCTGTGGTCTCCCCGTCCGTATCACCTGGCGCACCCGTTCCACGGCCTTGCGTGCGTCGTCGGGGATGAGCATGACGCCGGTGGGCAGGCCCCGAAAGTCTGCGGCCGGGACGCCGGTGAACCGTTCGATCGCCCGGTTGACCCGCAGAACCCTCATGTCGGGGCTGTGCACCACCAGGCCGATTGGGCACCGGCGGTACAACCCGTCGAGGACCGCGCGGTCCCGCTGCCACTGAACGACGTCAGCCGCAGGGGCCCCGGCGAGAAACCACTCGCGGAGCCGGTCACGTGAAATCGCGGAGACCCTCAGCCCCAAGTCAACCCGGTGCCCGCTGCGATGTCGTACCGGAACCAGCCCGAACCAGCCACCGTCTCTCCTGCACCGCACTGCGGCATCCCTGACGGCCGGTAGATCGCCCGGATCCACCAGCACCTCGAATGCCGAACGGCCGATCACATCGGCGCCCGGGTAGCCGATCAGGTCCTGGGCGCGCCGGCTCCATCCGACGACGGTCCCCTAGTCGTCGAGCACTGCCAGGGCGGCCAGGTGCAGGCCGAGCGGATCGTCATCGCTCTCGCTGAGCTGTATCACCAGCTTCTCCACTGCTGGACATCACCTCGTCCACGCTTGGCGACCCTGCCCGGGGCCTGGGCCGCGGCACACCCGGGCCCTGGAGTAGCGAAGCCGGTTTCGGTGTGTCGACACGCCCGTCGACCACCAGACTCCTCGGGCGGGTACATCAGTTTCCGGCCATGCCAACAGCCTCTCCCCATCTGAGCTTGCGTGCATGCGGAGACGGCCGCCAGGGGAGACCACAGCTCTTGCCAGGTCGCCGGTGCGTCCACTGCTTTACAGGGCGCGGAGGAACCGGTGCTCCAGCACGTTGGCCCGCCCTGCCGGTGAGGCAGGAGCGAGGCGGGCCTCACGTACTGGGACGCGGTGCCTTGGTGGGCAATCTTCTCCTCGTGGGGGGCTGCTGCTTCGAGGCACGGATGCGGTCGAGACCCGTCCCAGCGCGGGGCGGGGCGTTGAGTCGCGTCTGCAGGCCGACGGTGCGGTCGGATCGAGCCGCCGGGCAGGATGGCTCCTGTGCTCTTCACTGTCGTAGAGATTCACGTGCCGTTGGAGCCGGCACCGAACCTGACGAACGACACATACCCGTTTCCATGGGTGGAGGCGGTCGAGGATTTCCTGGCGAAACTCGAGGGCCAAGGCGACATAGAGGTCTTTGACGACGGCGAGGAGCACGGGGACGCTTACGTCTTCTTGCTCTCCGGAGCCAGTGAGGAGGACCTTCTGACAGCGGCTTCAGGCGTGGCCGCGTTGCCCGGAGTCCCTGCCGGGACCTTCGCGGTCATCAGCGACGACGAGGCCGAGGACTTCGGCCCGGGGAGACGCGCTGCGCTGCCGTGGTCCACCAGTCGAGACCAGCGCCGTCCTCAGCAGTGTGGGGGCTGATGACGCTCCAGACCGTGCGGAGCCAGCCGCCGGTCAGGCCCGAACTGACGCCGCGTCTTCATCTCCAATCCGTGCCCACGCATGACATCAGCGAGCTGGTCGACCTGACACGCGAACGCCGGCGTCGCCTTGCCGATGTCGTGCACACTCGCCAGCCACACCGCCAGCCGCCGGCTATCCCCCTCACCGCCCGGCAGCACCTCGGATATCAGAGCCCGTACGTTCGCGGGCAGCCACCGGTCCCACAATGCTTCGCCCACACCGTCCGCACTGGCCCCTTGAGCCGATCACCCAGCCCAGAACTGCACTCTCCGTCATGCGCCATGCCTGATACATACAGCCAGATACCGCCTGACAACTCCCCCCTTCAGGAAACCGAACATCATCGCGACTGGATTCCGCCCAGCTCCGCGCAACAGCAGGTCTGACGGCGTACGATGCCCGGTCGGCCGCGACTTGACGACCAATGATGGGGAATTCGCACCATATGAGGGGAATGGCCGTCTCGGTGAAAGTACTTCCTAACGCCACTCGGCAGTCATGAATCCGCAGGGTCACTAAGCGTGCTCCCCGCACCCGCGGGGATGGTCCCGACCCGCGCTGGCGCAAGACCAGCAATGCCCGGTGCTCCCCGCACCCGCGGGGGTGGTCGCAAGAAGGTCACGTTGGGAATCACACACGGCGTAGTACGGCGCATCGACACCCTCGCCAAGATCGACTATGGAGAGAGTGTCGGCGCGCAGACCATCGGCTGCTTCGAGATCGGCATCGACCCCGACAACCCGCCCGCCGACAACGAGGTCAGCCGAGGCGGCGACTCGGGCTCGGTCTGGATGTTCAAGGCCGCGAACGGCCGACCCAGCAAGGTCCTGGCCGGCCTTCACTTCGGCGGTGAGACCGGCGACAACCCGGACTAGCACGCGCTGGCCTGCCTGCCAAGCTCGGTCTTCGAGGAGCTCGAGATCAGCCTGCAGCCTCCGTCGGTCGAGGAAGCCGAGCTCATCAAGGGATACGACCCCGACTTCCTGACAAGACGGATCGACGTCCCCAAGCTCAACGCAGCCATCAAGGACGACGCAGTCCTACTCGGCAGCTCCGAGGTCATCCCCTACACGCACTTCTCGCTGGCCCTCAGCGAGTCGCGGTGCTTCGCATACTGGGTGGCCTGGAACATCGACGGCGCCTCACTCAAGCGACTCAGCCGCAGCGGCATCAAGTTCGTCAAAGACCCACGCATCGACGACGACGTCCAGATCGGCAACGAACTGTATGAAGCCAACCGGCTCGACCGCGGACGCATCGCCCGCCGCGCCGACCTGCTCTGGGGCAGCCCGGCCGAGGCCATGAAGGCAAACCGGGACTCGTTCTTCTACACCAACATCACGCCCCGGATGGATGACTTCAACCAGAGCAGCAAAGGCGGAGTGTGGGGCCGGATTGAGGAGGCCGTGTTCGACGACGTCCAGGTTGAGGATCTGAAGGTCAGCGCGGTCGGGGGGCCGGTCTTCCAGGAGGATGACCGCCTGTTCCGAGACGTCCAGATTCCCCGCGAGTACTGGAAAGTCATCGCATTTTAGGAGAACGGTCAGCTCAAGGCCAAAGCCTTCCTGCTCACGCAGAACCTCAACCAGCTCGAAGCCCTCGAACTCCAGGAGTTCCGCGTCTTCCAGGTTAACCTGAGCGAGATCGAAGACCGCCGCCGGCTCCGCTTCCCCACCGCATTGCGCACGGCAGACACGCTAGTTGTGCCCGAAACACTGGACGGGCGAGCGCCGCTGGAGAGCCTCGCTGACATTCAGTGGCACTAGCGGTGGATCCCGTCATTGTGGTCCGGCTTCAGGGGATGTGGAGTTCCGTGCATGCCGGCCCGTGCTGCGTTTCGGCTTCGCATGCTCCCGGCTCGGACTCGTCTGGGTTAACGGCCGAAACCGCGACCACCGACGTTCCGGCCGGAGGCGAGAGCGGGATGTCGATCCGCTGCGCGACTTTCCCTTGATCGTCGGGCCTGAGCACACTCCAGTAGAGGTCTCTACCCCACTTCCCGGAGGAAAGATTCTGAGGGCTTACGGACACCTCGATGTGTGACCACTTCTGGACGCCGTCGGCGTGCACGCTGAAGTGCAGCCGCATGTTGGAGCGAGGTCCGTCGAGTCTGACGTCGGTGAAGGTCGGGCGGCCGTTTCCGCCCGCGGCCTGGGCGGCGCCGACCACGGCAATGCTCAGGGACGCCATGTAGAAGACAATGCCGAGGACCAGCACGCCCGTCTCCCACAGAACCCCGCGGCCCGTGGGGCGGATGAGCAGTGCGGCGATGCTGCAGACGATGGAGATGATGGCACAAAGCGAGGCCACGTAGATAGGCCAGGACCTGTTGTTGAGGGCGACAAACACGAACTTGCTGTTGAGTCCCAAGGTCGTCATGATGCCAGCCACCGCCACGAGAGCACCGGCCAAAATCTTGGCTACGTCGTCCAGGCGCTTTCCCAGCGTGGCCTGAATCTCTCCGATGGTCGGGGTCGGAGATTCCGTCGGTTTCGATGGCGCATTCGCCCCGCCCATTACGCGCTTCCAATCGTTGAGCCCTGCGGGCCAGGACAATTGTTGGACCACGTCAGGTTCACACACGGCCCGGGGCGGGGCAGAGATTGCGATCGCGGAAGGCCGGGCAGTCGGCGGATGTTCCCCTGGTCGGTCCAGAATGCGACGCCCGGCCCCCTAAAGTCGGCAGCCCGCGGCACCCGCGGCCGAACAGGTCGGGTCGGCGGACGAGAAGCGGTCCGGGACCTGCTGCGTGACGCGGGCGCCGACACCGTGCAGAGCATCACGGAGGTGCGCCGGCTCGTGGACGGGCTCAGGCCACCAGATTTGGACGAGCACGGACTGTCGGAGGCACTGCGGTGGTTGACGCTGCGGGCCGCGCGCCCGGCGCTGCGCGTCGGGGCCCGTATCCCCGACGCGGTGCCGGAGCTCGCGGCGGCCTGCGAGTTCGCCGCCTATCGCATCGCCGCGGAGGCGCTGACGAACGTCGTCAAGCACGTCAAAGCGTCCACCGCCGTGCTGAGCCTGGTCGTCGACGACCACGACCTGGTCCTGGAGGTCGTGGACGACGGGATCGGGATCGGGGACGGCAGGCGCTCTCAAGGGGATCCAGTACCGCCCTGACCTCGTCGACGGCTGCATCGCTGCGACCGGCCTGAGCTTGGACGGCTGACCGAATCCGGGAACCGGTCCCACATCACTCGTCCCAGTCCGCGTAGTCCCCGATCGCCACGTCGTCGCAGAAGGTCTCCCAGAACCCGTCGTGCACGAGAGCGGTCTCGTCCATGCCGGAGACGAGATCGCGCAGCTCTCCCGCCACCTCCTCGAACCTCTCCTCCTCGTCTTCCGCGTAGAGCGGGAAGCGTGCGATCACAGCCGCAGCGCATCGGTTGAAGGAGTCGAGGTTGCTGTTTACGTGACTGGCCGTCGCTGACTCGATCGTGGGAATCTTCACCACGTGACCAGTGGCCACGTCGACGGCAATACGTCCGAACAGGCCACTCGTCGCGATGGCGACCACCCCCCGCTCACCGATCCCTCCGAGGTACACCGGCTCGCTCAGCGGCCGGTACTCGTATCCGATCAACCCAACTGGGATGCCAGTGTCCCCGAGGTCGACAGCGATCCGGGTGGGCACCTCGGGTGGGGCATCGATGCGAAGCAAGACGAACTCGGGCTTCGACAACTGCGGCAGGGGCTGGCTCACAGGAGGATCCTCTCCCGACGGACTGCCCGACAACACCCACAGGCCTGCGAGCAGAGCGACTCATGTCGGGTGTCCGGTCCCGACATCGCGCATTCAAGTTCAGTAGTCCAGCTGGCCGACGACGGCTGTCTAAGTGCCTGTTCAGGCCAGAGGAACATGTTCGCCCAAGGATGCCCAGGTGAGCTCTGCGACGATGCCCGTGACGGGGAACAGTCCTGCGTTGGGCAGGGCTCCTTCGCTGGCCTGAAAGGCCTTCACGGCGATGAGGGTAGCCGTATCGAAGGTTCCTTGGGTGAAGGTGCCGGGGGGCAAGAAATTCAGACGTGACGGTCTGAACATGCCCTGTATGACAGCGATATCGTTAGCTTGGGGTCCGTCAACATCACCGAGCTGCTGTCGGGGACGGCTGCCGGGGATGGGGAGGAAGAGCACTTCCGGATCGCTGGCCGGGGGTTCTGCGGAAATAGCGGCATTACGGAACAGGCCCCGATTGACTGCGTTGCGTTTCTCCAGCAACGATCCTGCCATGTTGCATTCCCGGGCGGCGGCAAACCAAGTGCGCATACCGATAGCCTGGCGGAGTTTCTGGAACTTGGGCGGGCGCAGACCGTTCGGACCCACACCCCAGGCCATGCTGAGGATGGCGAGCTGAGCATCGGCTGGCCAGTCGTCGAATCCAGGGAAGATGGTGCGGATCGTGGTTTCGTTTTGGTTCAGCCGTGTCATTACGAGGGTGTCGATCGAGTCCTGGCTGAGATGAAGTGTCGTGGCCGTGCTGCCGCCCTTGACCTTGGTCCACTCGGTGGTGATCTCGGCGTTGGTCGCCGCCGTATTGGTGCCGTTCCGCAGCAATGGTGCCCCGAGAGAAGACAGGGCCAGTGCATCCGCCACGGGGTCGATCTTGTTGCCGATGCCGATGGTCACGTTGCCAAGGCTGTCTAGATACATGTGGTTGACTCGTCCCTCTAGCCGGGTAGAGAAGGCCGAGAAGTTGTTACGCACGGAGGGTCGCATTTCGTCAGCTCCTCATTAGAAGCACCGATGCTGCCCGTCGCACCGCTGCAGGTACTCCTTTGTCGTCAGGAGATGAGGCGTATCCCAGGATGGAGGGCCCCTGGGATATTGTCGTCAACGACAAAAGACGCGGGCAATGGGTATGCGTCGGAACTCTGTTGGCTTCCCTCGCGCCTGCTGGCGGCTCCTCTGCCCCACCGGCTATCCCGCTGTTTCGGCGACTCTCGGCGACTCGTGCTCTACGAAGTGCTCGATGTGGTACGCCTTGGCGCTGTGCCGTGGGTCGAACCGTACGTTGTGATTCGCTGCATCTTGCCGGGCTTCGGTTTCGGTGAACCATATTTGTTCGACGAAGCATGGTTCCTGGGGACACCAGACAGCCCAGAAGTCCGTGGCGCCGTCGTCCCCGAGCGATCCGATAGATCCCCCTTGGGCCTTCTTCTCGCCGGGCTCATTCATAAGAGATCAGTCCTCGCCTCTGTTTTGTTCGCAAATGCGATATAAATGCTAGTCGTTGTCGTCCGGGTCAACGAGTGGAGGGTCAGCGGCGTTGACGATCTGATGACGGGCCCTGCCTAATGTGTGCAGACACCGATCGCCCTCCGCCGGAGCATTCGCTTGCCCCGCCACCGGGACAAACCGAGGCCAGGGACCGGCGCCCTGGCTTGGGATCATGTGTCTTGGGCGGACGGAGGTTTGCCTTGGTGCTGCTCCGGACTCTGCACGAAGGTATCGCTCGGGTCACCCTCTGGGCGTCGTTCGGGCACGCGCTTGGGGACCACAGCGGTGCGAGTGGAACGACCGAAGACCTCAACTCCCTTTTCGGAGACAAGGCCGCGGATGCGGCAGGCGGGAGCGCCTGGACGGCGGACGGTGTACAGGTCTGCGGACAGACCGGAGTCAGCGGCGTTTTCCATCGTGCCGGCGTAGACCGGTTCGCCGGTGGTCCGGGTCACCTGCACTACAACGCCGTTCTCAGCGGACCGGTAGAGAATGAGAAGAGCGACGCTCAGAGTGCCGTTCTCCGAATTCATGCTCACGCCGTAGCCGAGCACTGCGGGAGCCGACAGTAGATGGCTGCGGCTCTGGTCATCCAGAAGGTCGCGACGGAGAACAAGGTAGATGGGCTGTTCCCCGCAGGTGATGTCCAGAACGACGTGGGCCTCCGCAGATACTTCAGGCGCCCAGTCGCGCACGGCCGTGAGAACGATGGATGCACGCGTCGCGCCGGTTTCACTCGCCACGAAGGCGTCACCGGTTGATCCTGGGTCGGACAGCAGCGCGAGCGGTGTCGGTTCGTCTTGGCCCCGCAGCCCGAAGCGGTGTGCGAGCAGTGTCCGGGCGAAGTCGCCCCGGGTGACCACCACTGGGCTTGCCTCAGGGGCATCGGCGAGCCCCGCGACCGTCCCCATGTCTGACGGTTCGCCCAGCCGCCCCAGAGCCGTGAGTGCAGCGAGGACGACCTGCTCACCCGGATTGCTCACGTTGCGAGCCGCTGTGACGGCGCGTGCGGGAGCCGTCCTGGCGAGGGCGCCCAGGGCGGCACCGCGGACAGCGTCGGCAACGTCGTGCGAGGCCACGGTCTCCTCCAAGAGGTCATCTCGTCCCGGCAGGTCGACTGCGACATTCGACAGGACGCTCATGGCCGCCTCCGCGGTCATCGTCGCGGAGGCGCCCCGTAGCGCGGCTGCAATAGTGTCGCGCTGCAACTGCGCGGCAGGGATGTCGAGATACAGCATGACGGTCAACTCCTCACGGCAGGCTCGTGAAGCAGTGCTGGGCTATTTGGACGCCTTGAGCGAAGGTGAGGAAAGGGATTCCGCCCGGGCCGCCGGAAGACACGGCGTAGTACATCAAGTTGGCCGGATCGCTGTTGTGGGCGAGACCCAGATAATGGCCGATCTCGTGTGCCATGGCGACGCCGGTAAGGGCTCCGATGAGCTCCACGACCGAGCCACTCATGTCCGGGTAGGTCACGTACTTGTTGCACGGGCCGGCGGGGGCGGGCGAGAGACCGGCTGTGGCAGTCGCATATCCCTTCACGAGGAAGATATCGATGGAATTCCCGGGGATGGTGTAGTCAGACGTCAGCCAGGTCGCTTCCGCGTCGCTGTCGATGTATGCATATCCCTGTGCATCGGCCACTGAGATGGAGTAGGCGTCAAAGCCGAAGATGTCGAACCCCACCTGCCAATAGATCTGGCGGGTTGCCCAGCAGGCCGCGTCGACGACTTCCTTGTCACTAGTGGTGAAATCTTCCCACCCCACGTAGATGAGATTGACGGGGACGTGAGGCATGATGCCTCCCCTTAAAGGAAGTTGAACGTCTGTGACGAAACGCGCGACTGCTGCGCAGATGCTCACCAGAACACCCCGACCGACCCCCGAGGCACGTCGAACTGCTGTCGCACCGTCTATTTGGATCACTCTTAGGGAAATGTGTCCTTGATTTCAGGTTCCAACCGGCAGTGCACTGATGTCAACTGCTCAGCGTTCGCCCCTCTGTGAGTCCCTCGGTATGCCGGAGAGCAGCCGGCGGTACGCCACGCGGCGGCTTGGTTTCCTGCTCAACAGATAACAGCAAGAAGCTGACGCCAACTCTCAGTCCTGCTGCTGCAGATCCGTCCTGGCTCATCACGGACCATCCTGAACCTAACGTGCTCACCGACGGGAGCTTGTGCGTGGACGGGCCGGTGAAGTCCCTGGTCCAACGCTGGCTGGCGGTCGAGCACCGACCGGGGGGACGGGGCCCTGCATGCAGTGTTGGACCGGGGCTGGCTGGAGCCGACGCGGTTGCACTGCACGCTGGCCTGCCTGCCGCTGCCGAGGGCGGCCGACGGGCGGATCGTGCTGGCCTTGGATGCCAGCAACTGGCTTTGCCCGAAGGCCCCGATCAGCGACGACCGGCTGTTTCTGCCATGTCTACGGCCGCGGAGACTGCAAGGCGGATCAGTTCGTGCCGAGCTGGCTGTACTCCTTCGTCGCCGCCCTGGAGAGCGGACCAACTTCTTTTGTCGCATTGCTGGACGCCGTGCGCATCGGGCCGGCGGATGTATCGACCGCCGTTACTGCTGCCCAACTGCGAATGTGGTAACGAGGGTGACGCAGGTCTGCCTGTGGCAGGCCTGCGCTCCGGAGACCTCGTCGTCATCGATTCCGGCTACGACGCCGCCTGCGCTTCGCCTCAGGCGTGGGGCCCCGTGCCTGAGGCGACCTGGCCGTTAACGGTGGGATGACGGCTCCCGCCTAACGTGCGAGAGAACCGACCTCTGCGGTGTGCATTCGCCGTCCTGAGGTGAACGACCCAAAAGAGATGTGTTGGCCGGCTGGGTTCTATAGATCACGGGAGCTGGTGCCGATGTGCGCTGCGGCCTCGGGGACACCCATGGACGGGACCACCGTCACCTTCCTCCGCCGTGAGGACATGCTCGTCCTGGACTTCACCTTCTCCAACATCTCTCGCTCGGGTTCGGCGGGCGCCGTCGTCCTCGGCCCCACCACGCCGGGCACCGCGGGAACGATCACCGTCCACTTTCCGCCGCAGTCCGCGCTGGAGGAGGCCACGTTGCTGGCGGCGGCGTCCACCGGCATCAAACGGGTGCGGTACTCCGGCGAGAGCACCCTCGCCCTGCGCGTGCCCCCGGGTACGTCCGTGCCGTTCACCGCGGAGGGGCTGCTGTCCTGGGCCGCGCTCCAGGCAGCCCAGGCGGGCACCGTCCTCGAATGCGTCTGGGGCCTCTTCTTCGGGCCCGCCTCCGCCGACCTGGTGTGGCGGCACGTGACCACCCCCGTCACGGGCAGTTCCGGGGCCACCGGCATCTGGCACACCCGGATCGCCCCGAAATCCGCACCCGAGCACGAGGGCGGCCCGGTGGGCCTAGTGGGGGTCGCGTCCCCCCGGGGCGGGCAACCCTTCACCAGTTCGCTCTCCGCGTCCGACCGACAGCTGATCAACAACGCCACCGGCGCTCGGCCGGTGACCGCCCACGGGGTCGTGCTGTCCGCGCTCGGCGCCAGCGTCGACCTCGCCGGCGGCTGGGAGGACCTTCCGGCGCTCGGCATCGCCGGCTACCGCCACCGCTCGGCGGGCGGCCGTGACATCGTCGTCCAGGTCGTCGTACGCGGTTTCCTGCTGCCGTTCGGATTCCCTGTCCAGGTCACCAAGCGCACGGAGCGACGGCTCGACTACGGACTCGTCCAGTCGACCCTGCTGACCGTTCTGAAACCCGAGATCGCCTACGAAGGCGTCGCCGCCCTCCCCAACGGCGGCCGGGCCTTCCCCTTCGTCCGGGTTCGGGTCGACCAGCCGATCGACACCGAGATCTCCGTCGGACCCCGACTCGAAGAGGTCGGCTACTGGGTGCACCGCGCCGACGCGCCCGCCATGGCGCTGCCCTTCGCCCTGAGCGCTGACGACCGGCTCGGCCACCGGGTCCACTTCACCGCCCCTCTCGTCTTCATCCGGGGCGACTTCGCCTACGGCGGCCTGAGCGGCCCCCTCGCCACGTACGAGAACATCACCAAGAACCTCCCGCTGCCCGCCACCGGCCGCCTCGAACTCGCCGACAGCGGCACGGACAACGAGAAATCCACGGTCGACATCGCCGAACTGCGAGTCGGAGCCCAACCGTCGCATGCCACCTCCGCCCAGCTCATGGCCGCCGGACGGCTGGCCGCCCACCCCCGGCTGCTCTCCGTCGGTGCCCGGATCCCGGCCCTGGACGCCCTCGCGCCCCCGCCCGCCGGTACCGGGGGCAGCGCCGCCGCGCCGCCTGCCGTCACCGGTACCGTCCACCAGCTCAAGCTGTACGACCGGTACGTGACCGGCGGCCTCGCCGCCTCTGGCCAGGTTTACGCGAGCCTGCCGAAAGCCGCCGACTTCGCACCACCGCCCGCTGCCTCTGGCGCCGTCGCCGCCCTCGGACTGCCGGTGAGCGGGCTCTCCACCACCACCGGTCTTGTCGGCGGGAAACTGGACAGCGCCGCCGCCGGACAGTTCGACCCGGGCGCATACTTCAAACCGCCCGCGGGCGCCGGCGACCTGCCCACCCGGCTGCTCGGGGTGATCGACCTGACGAAGCTGGTCGAGCCCGGACCCGTCGGCGCTGGCGACGGCACCAGCACTCCGAAGATCATCACCACCGTCGAACACAGGCAGGGGACCACCAAGCCACCGACCGCCGTCCGGACCGAGATGACCTGGCGCCCCAAGATCAAGGTCACCACCATCGGGCCGCTGACGACGACCCGGCCCGACAGCCTCGACATCAAGTCGACCAACCTCGCCACGTTCGGCGACTCCCCCTCGACCGCCGAGGTCCACGGCGAACTGCGGGACTTCAAGCTCAGCTTCGCGAGCATCCTCTCTATCGAGTTCCGCCGGATGGCCTTCACCGGTAAACCGGGCACCAGCCCCGACCTCGACGTCAAGATCGGCAAGGTCGGCTTCGAGGGAGACCTCCGCTTCCTCGACAAGCTCCGCGAATATCTGCCGTCGCCCGCCAACGGGCCCCGCATCGACGCAGACCTCAAGGGAGTCGAGGTCGGCTACGGACTCGCCGTACCGACCGTGGGCGCCGGGGTGTTCCTGCTCCAAAACTTGGTCCTGTCCATCAGGGTGCGACTCCCGTTCGACGGCACGCCCGTCCGCACCACCTTCGGCGTCTCCTCCCGTAACCACCCCTTCCTCGTCACTGTCTCCCTCCTCGGCGGCGGCGGATTCTTCTCCCTCACCGTCGAATCCGGTGAGGTCAAAGTCCTAGAAGCCCAACTGGAGTTCGGTGCAGCCGCCGCCCTCGACCTGGGCGTCGCCAGCGGCTCGGTCTCCATCACCGCCGGGGTGTATCTCAAGCTGGACCACGGCGCGAGCCTGCTGGAGGGGTTCCTGCGGGCCGTCGGCGCCCTCGACGTCCTCGGCATCATCAGCGTCTCCGTCGAGTTCTACCTCTCCCTGAAGACGACCGACGTCCCCAAGAACCCGGCGAATCCGAGCGGCCCGAAACGCAAGGAGATCGTCGGCACCGCCAGGGTGACCGTCCGCGTACGCGTCGCCTTCTTCTCCCAGTCCGTCAGCATGTCGATGGAGCGCCGGTTCGGCGGCGGGGGAGACCCCTCTTACAGCGATGCCTTCCCCACCCAGAACGCGTGGAGCAAGAGGTGCGCCGCCTTCGCCGCCATGGAGGACGCTTCATGATTAAGCAGACCCTGGTATGGACCCTGCTGCCCGACCCGGCGGCCCCCCAGACCGCCGCCGGGACGACCCAGCTGTCCCTCGTCCTCAGCATCCGGCTCTCGAACGACGAGGGCAGCCCACCCGGCACCGCCGTCCTCCCCCTCTCCCGCTACACCGAGATCGCCGCCTTCCCCACCCTCGGCTTCCAACCGCTGCGCGTGATCGTCAAGAAGGCGAACAACACCGTCAGGACCCCCGTCGCCGCCCTCGTCGACGAACCGCCGGACCCCGCGCTCTGGCAGGCGCTCTTCCCTGGGTCGATGCTCGTCGAACCCTTCGTCTTCACCCAGCACGCGATGACGGACCCCATCGAGTCTTATCCCGCCGCGAAGGTGGGGGCGGCCCTGTCCGACGTCTATACCCGCTTCCTGGCCGGTGCCGTCGACGCCGCCGTCCGGGATCCCGACGAGGATCCGTACGGCTCCGCCGACGGGCGCGGGGACGGCCCGGACTGGGAGATGGTCGAACATCTCGTCCGACGGGTCGGCGCCTCCAACCGCTCGGGCCCCGACTCGGACCCCGACATCGAAGCGCTCCGCCGCGAACTGCTGAGTACGAGAGCCGTCGAGGACGACGACGCACGTGACGCCGAAGGCTGGGCCCGGCTCGCAGAGTTCCACCGCGCCATGGCGCCCACGACACGCGAACTCACCCGCATGGGCCCCGGAACGCCGAGCCCGTACGAATTCCACGCCCTGCTCGCCGCGCTCGCCGACCATCCGACGCTGATGGTCCACCTCGGGCTGGTCCGCCGCTTCACCATCTCGCTCCCCACGGACCTGAACGAGCCCGTGACCATCATGGCCGATCCGAACTCGCTCCAGTTCATCCAGAACTACCGGCCACGTACCCGGTGCTTCACTCGCAACGGGAAACTCACCCTCGCCCGCCCTGACGGCACCTCGGCCTCGCTCTTCCTGCCGCTGAACGACAGCGGCGTCTACACCCCGATCGACGTCGACCTTGACGCGGGCGGACTTGCCCTCCAGAACTACGCCCAGGCCCTGAGGTCCCTGCCCCGCGACGAGGCCGCACCCGAGATCAAGCCGCCCGCGCTGCGCTCCGCGGGTATCTTCGTCGCCGAGGCGAACCGCCAGGTCAACTTCCAAAAGCTCCTCGACGTCGTCGCCGCCATCGACGAGGACCTCAAGAACGGCGGCGAGGGCGACAGAAAGACCCTGGATGCGTCCACTGTCCAGCAGGGCATCCGGGTGGATGTCCACGACGCAGGCTCGAACCGCTGGTACCCCCTCTGCCTCCGCGAGGGGAAGTACACCGTCGACGGCTACGGCACTCTGCCCATCAAGGACGAGGGCTGTGTCACCGACGCCATCACCCGCGGCACCGATGAGGACGGCAACGACACCGGGCGCCTCACCCAGGCCATCTTCCGCTGGAGCAACTGGAGCCTGGTCACCAAACCCCACGGCAGGACCATCGGCGTCGACGGCCAAGTGACCGACCCCGGCCCCGAGACAAACCCCGCCCTGCCCTTCGTCGCCGCCGTCGACTGCCCCGCCAACACCCTGCCGGCCCTCCGCTTCGGCCGCACCTACCGCTTCCGCGCCCGCCTGGTCGACCTGGCGGGCCGCAGCACCCCCTTCACCACCGCCCCCGCATCGGGCGAACCGGCCACCGTTCCCCTGCGGTTCTCCCGCTACGACCCGGTGCCCGCGCCCGTCATGGTGCTCCGCCGGCCCGTCACCGCGGGCGAATCCCCGGTCGACCTCGTCGTCCGGACCGACAACGCCGCCCCCGCCGCCCCTGTCGCCGGGCCCACCTGCGAACGGCATCTGCTCGCGCCGAAGGCTTCCGTGGAACTTGCGGAACGGCACGGCGTGCTCGACCTCGCGGCCGGTCACCGGCCCGACCCGGCCGTCCACGCTCTGCTGACGAAGTACGACGGCGGGAAGGTCACCGGCACCCCGGACCCGGGCGGGGGCGGCAGCCCGTACAAGGACACCGACACGATCGAACTGACGTGGCTGTGCGACCCGCTGGGCCGGGGCGTGGCCCTGCGCGGCGTACCGGGAACGCCCGAACTGCTCACCACTTGGCCCGCCGGGGGCCCGGGCTGGTACCAGCGGCTGCCGATGCGGCTGATCGTCGAGGCCGGACCGATGAGCAGCACCCAGTCCACGGCCGTCGTCGACGCCGTCACCCGGACGATCCGGGTGACGCTGCATCCGGCCGCGTCCTTCCCCGCCGTACTCAGCTCGATACTGGCGCGAGGCGACGAGGACCTGCTGGGCCAGTGGCGGTGGTACACCGAGCGGGTGACGGCCGTCAAGGAACCGGACGGCGACTCGGACGAGAGCCCGGACACCGGCAATGGCACCGGTTGCGACGCCGGAACCGGACTGGCCACCAGTACCTATACCGAAGGCGCCGAATCCGATGTCCACGAACTCCTCGCGGACATGGCGAGCACCGCACCCGAGCAGTTCGGGCCCGCCGGGAGCAGCGAGCGGGACGACACGATCCCCGCCCTGTCCGCCCCCGACCACGAAGCCGCCCTCCAGGCCGTCCTCGCAGGCCGGATCGGACAGCTCACCCCGGCGACCGAGCTGACGATGGTCCACGCCGTCCGTTGCCCCGTCACCCCGCCGGCCTTCGCGGGCCCGCGCATCCTGCGGGAGCCCGCACAGACCGTGTACGCCCTCGACGAGGCCGCGATGGCCGTCCACGGAGCCTCCACCCTCACCGTGCACACCCAGGCTTCGTGGACCGAGTACTCCGACCTGACCGGCAAAGGGCTGGTGAAGTCCCCGGCGTCGGCCGTGCTCCGCCCGGAGAGCGACTCCCTCGGCGCCCCCGGCGGCCCGGCACTGAAGAAGATTCCGTTCCGAAGCCGCCACGACCCCGGGGACACCCGCCACCGGCTCATCACCTACACACCCGTCGGCGCGTCACGCTTCGTGCCCTACTTCACCCAGCGTCGTACGGTCGTCCTCACCGGCATCAACCCCGAGAAGATCGCCCAGGCCTTCGTCCCGGGCACCGTCGTCGTACGGGCCGCCGTCCCGGCGCTCAACGCCGACGGCACCCCGGCCAGGCCGGGGGCGACGTACCGCGTCCGCACGGATGCGGACGTGAACGACGACAAGGCGGATGTGGACGTGAACGACGACAGGGGCGAGGTCACCCGGATCCCCACCGGGGCGATCCCGAATGGCGCGTCGGTGGAGGTCTCGTACGTCGTGCCTCCCGTTACCCGCGCCGGGCCATCGGTCACCCTCCACGTGCCGTCGACCGTACGGCCTCCGGCGCCCGTGGTGCACTCGGTGGTGCCCGCCTTCGCCTGGCAGCGGACCATCGCGGGCAACGCCACCACGAGCATCCGCAAGGAGGGCACGGTCCGGGTCCACCTCAAGCGGCCCTGGTATCTCACCGGGGAGGGCGAACTCCTGGGAGTCCGGGTCGTCGACGCCACGACCTCGACGACCGACCCGTCGATGCAGAAGTGGGCCACCGCCTGGGGCCGTGACCCGATCCGGGACAAGGGGGACGCGCCCATCATGGCGTACCCCACCCCCGCGAACCTGGACGAGCGCGCGGTCGACGTACGCCTCGACCAGGGACACGCCCTCGGCTTCCCCGTCGACTACGACGAGCAGCGGCAGCTGTGGTACGCGGACGTCCGGTTCAAGGGGAACACCCTCTACCAGCCCTTCGTCCATCTGATGGTGGTCAGGCTCCAGCCCGATTCGCTGACGGCCCCCGAGGACCTGCGGGCATCCCCCGTGGTCGACGCCGGCTGGGTCCAGCTCCCCGCCTACCGGCGCACGAAGATCGTCGTCGGTGGAACGGCGGCGGGGTCGCCGGTGAAGGTGTCGGTCGTGGGACCAAAGCCGCCGCCCGGAGCGGACGGCCTGACGTCCGAGTTCACCGTGGGCGTGCAGGTCCGCGACCCGCTGCTGCCAAACGACGCCGGCTGGATGGACAGCGCCCCGCCCGCACGGATGAACCCCGAGGCCGGGCTGGTCGGGGTGTGGACCCGGGACGTCGCGCTTCCGGCGGCAGTGGGATCCCGACCGATGCGCGTGGTGGTACGGGAGTACGACGTCCTCCCCGACAGCCCGGAGCCGGGCCGGACGACGCGCCGGATCTCCTACCTCGACACGATCCCCATCTGATCTTCGAGGGTTACGCCGATACGTCGCGCAGCACCTCGTACGCGTACGCCGCGTCGAGCAGCGGGGGGACCACGGACGTACGGCGCGCCGGGGGCCGGGGCCTGGTGACCGCGTCCCGTACCGCTTCGGCGGAGGCGCCCGGGAAGAGGGACCACAGCAGCGCCACGGCCCCGGTGACGACGGGCGCGGCGGCACTGGTACCGGAGAGCCCACGGGGAAGTGCTGGTGCTGTCAGACCGTGGCGGCCGATCGCCCGGCCCAGCGTCGATGTGGGCAGAGGTCGGCCCCCGTCGTCACACGCGACCACGGGGATCACCCAGGGGTGGCGGGCGAGCGGGGGGCCGCCGAGTGCGCCGTCGTTACCTGCCGCGGCGACCACGACAACCCCGTGACGGTGGGCCAGTTCGACAGCGTCGAGCAGCATGCCGATACCGGGGTCGTCCGCGGGGCCCGCGGTCGGGAGGCGCTGGAGCGCCAGACTCAGATTGACCACGCGGGCACCGGCGGCGACGATATCCGCCAGCGCGTCGGCCAGGTCGACGGGCGCGGCGGGCGGGACGTCGACCCCGGGGACGGGACGTACGACGAAGGAACAGCCCGGACAGATACCGGGCGTGGGCGCAGTGGGCCGGGCGGCGAGCGACGAGACGACGAGCGTCCCATGGCCCGGAGGAGCCCCCGGGGCTCGGGCGGGGACCGGGGCGCCGACGAACCGAACGGACTGGAGTGCCAAATCTGGGTGGGCAGGGTCGACGACGGCTCCGTCGACCACACCGACCACGACGTCGGGGCGTCCGGCGGTGCGTGCCGTGAGGGCGGACAGATGGACCGTGTCCACGGCGCCGGTCAGACGATGCACTCGTAGTCGACCACCTTCCGTTCAGATTCCCACGAGTTCCCGTCGCAGTCCCGGCAGGTCTCAACCTGAATGGTTGCTCCATTTTCGTCGCAGTATTGCTTCGTGGTGCAATGCCAGACGCAGAGGCAGTTTTTCATGCAGCGGCTTCGGCACTTCTGGCACTGGGACGGGTTCCTCTTGCACGTATTGGCGCAGTCGACGTTGCACTCGTTCCTGCAGGTTAGGGGGTCGGGTTGGGCGGGGAAGACGCCGTAGGCGCCACGCACACTCGATTCGGCGGTGAATCCGGGAATGGTCACCGCGATCACCTCATCTCAGAGGCTTGGCCCGAGACGGGTCAGCAAATAGGGATTCATACGCCAGACTCAGATTGACCACGCGGGCACCGGCGGCGACGATATCCGCCAGCGCGTCGGCCAGGTCGGCGGGTGCGGCGGGCGGGGCGTCGACCCCGGGGACGGGACGTACGACGAAGGAACAGCCCGGACAGATACCGGGCGTGGGGGCGGTGGGCCGGGCGGCGAGCGACGAGACGACGAGCGTTCCATGGCCCGGGGGAGCGCCCGGGGCTCGGGCGGGGACGGGGGCGCCGACGAACCGTAGGGGCTGGAGGGCCAGATCCGGGTGGCCGGGGTCGACGGTTCCGTCGACCACACCGACCACGACGTCGGGGCGTCCGGCGGTGCGTGCCGTGAGGGCGGACAGATGGACCGTGTCCACGGCGCCGGTCAGACGATGCACTCGTAGTCGACCACCTTCCGTTCAGATTCCCACGAGTTCCCGTCGCAGTCCCGGCAGGTCTCAACCTGAATGGTTGCGCCATGTTCGTCGCAGTACCGCCTCGTGCTGCACTCGTAAAAGCACTGGCAGCTGTTCATGCAGCGGCTCCGGCACCTCTGGCACTGGGACGGGTTCCTCCTGCACGTATCGGCGCACTCGTGTTTGCACTCGAAATCGCAGGTGGCCCAGTCGGGTTGGGCGGGGAAGACGCCGTAGGCGCCGCGCACAGTCGATTCGGCGGTGAATCCGGGAATGGTCACCGCGATCACCTCATCTCAGAGGCTTGGCCCGAGACGGGTCAGCAAATAGGGATTCATATACTGGGTGGACACCAGCACGGAGTACCTCTCCAAGAGGTCGGTGGTGCGGCTGGTATAAGTCACCGTGAATCTCATGACGCCCTGGTCGCCGCCGACCGCCGCCGGGCGGACCTCGATCGAGGTCAACGCGTAGTCGTCGGCGAACGCTTCGAAGGTCTTCAGATACACGGCCTCATACCGGGAGGCTATGAAGTTCGCGGCGCGGGCCGGGGGCGTGGCGCCCGCGTTCTCCGTAATCTGGAGGATCTTGGTCAGCACTTCGTCGGCGGTCGCCCGGAAGCGTTTGGCCGTCATGCTGTCCGGTTTCTTGATCGCTTTGAACAGCGACGGGCGGTCGAAGGAGTAGAGCTGGTGGAACTCCAGGACCGGCAAGGTGAGTCCGGCGCAGGAGTCGGTCGCCGCGAGGGGGCCGCGCACCCCGACCACAACATCGAGATCGAGCGGGGTTGGAGCGGGCCGGACGGCCTCGATCAGCTTGTCGTAGTCGTCCGAGTAGCTCGGCACGACGTCGTACGTGTCCACGCCCTGGATCTGGAGGACGTACTGCATCTGCCGGGCCAAATAGCGGTTTTCGGGCCGGGAGAGCACCTTCCGCAAGACCTCGTCCGTCGTCAGCCCCTTGGTGTCCGTCGCCCCCATTGCCTGGGTGAACTCCTTCTCGACCCCGGGGTCGCGGAACCGGGCGCGGATCTGTCCGATGGCGAAGACGTAGGGATGGTGGTGCTCGTGGGGCTTCTCGGCGGCCGGTGGCGGAGTCGCCGCCTCGGGCGTGAGGGTGTCGTCGCTCATGAGTGGCTCCCGGTGTCCTGTCGGCCGCCCGCGTGCGTCAGCGGCGCCGCTTGGAGAAGGTGATCCATTCGTTCATCCGCCGGGCCCGGCGGGCACAGCCGCCGCACGGGGGTACGCCCACGGCGCTCGTCGCTCGGCCCACCAGGTCGCCGAGGCCGATTTCGTCCTCTCGGACGAACCCGGGGAGACGAATGTCGTGACGCCCTCGCCCGTCGCGCTTCTGGTGTTCGTCGTGCTCCCGTCCCATGTCGGGTGCTCCTGACGTCGACCCCCCTTGCCTTTTCATTGTCCGCCTTGCGACAACGCCCCGCATTCGGAGGGGAGGTGGGGCGCTGCCGGTGTCCGGTCGGGCCCGGGGTCGGCCGGAAGGGGACGTAGCCGACGAAGTCGAACGAGTAGTTGGCCCGGGCGCGACAACAGGCCTGCCCCAGGAAGCCGACCTATGATGAGTGCGGCGGTGAAACAGAGGCCTCGGCCTCGCGAACAGCGTGCAGGGACAGCAATGAATCCCTCCCCCTCACCTCCTCAGCACACCGACCTGCAGCTCCTCGGCCAGTTCCGCCTGGAGATCCAGGGCGAGCCGGTTCCATTGTGCGGCAACGCCCAGCGTCTACTGGCATTCGTCGGACTCCATCAGCGGGTCTGCCGCTCCGTGGTCGCGCAGACTTTGTGGCCGGACGCGACCGAGTCACACGCCCGCGGGAGCCTTCGGACTGCGCTGTGGCACCTGGGTAACGACGGCCACAAACTCGAACTCGTCCACTGTGCGCAGGAGTCGCTTGCCCTCGGCCACGGCGTGAGAGTGGACGCTCACACCCTCGCCCGGACCGCACTCGACCTCGTCCGGAACCACGATCCCCTCTATGCCGATCCCCCGCTGATAGGTCTTCTCGACCGGGGCGATTTACTGCCCGACTGGGACGACGACTGGGTCGTCCTGGAACGGGAATGGCTGCGCCGACTGCGCCTGCAAGCACTCGACACCCTGGCGGAAAGGCTTGCCCGGCACAACATGCCAGCCCTGGCCTTGGAGGCCGCACTGGCAAGCATCCGCATCGAACCGCTCCGCGAGAACCCGCATCGGGCGGCGGTCTCGGCACATCTCGCGGAGGGCAACATGATCGAAGCCCTCAGACACTACGAGGCGTTCCGGCACCTAATGCGCACGGAGCTCGGCGCTGAACCATCCCCCTGGTTTACACGGACGCTCCCTCCCAAACGGCGCTGACGACCCCCGGTGATGACGATGGGATGACGGCACGGACCGACGATCGAGGGCGGGAGACCCTTCCGGAAGGAGACCGACGGTGAACGCTGTTCAGTATGCCCGAGGCAACCAAATCGTCGAGTTGATGCAGCAGCCTACGGAGCAGCGGGACACCACGTGGCTGCACGAAGCGGTGCAACAGGCGATCCTCTTGGAACTCGCCACTCTCCCCCCGTATCTGTGCGGTATGTGGTCGATCGACGACACGAGTGTGAAGGCCAACCAGATCCGCATGGCACTGCGAAGAATCGTCTTCGACGAGATGTCGCATCTCGGTCTCGCATGCAACCTGCTCACCACGATCGGAGGTACTCCCCGCCTCACCGGCGAGACGCTGGTGCCGGCGTACCCAGGTCCACTACCCGGCGGGGTACGGCCCGAACTCACCGTCTTCCTGAGCGGACTGACGACGGACTCGGTGGAGATGTACGCGAAGATCGAGAAGCCCGACCACCCGGTCACGCTGGCCGCCCCAGCTACCTATACCTCGATCGGCGCCTTCTACACCGCGATCCTCAAGGCCTTCCACGCGAACCCCAAGCTCATCACCGGCAAGCGGCAGGTGGAAAGGGACATGGCGCACCACGGTTCGGGGAACAGTCTCGAGCGCCTCGAGACCCTCGGTGACGTCGAGTCGGCCATCGCGGTCATCAAGGAGCAGGGTGAGGGCACATCCACGTCACCCGAGAACCCGTACCCCGGCGAGCAGGGTGAACTTGCCCATCACTACGCCTTTTTGAAAGTCCTGGAGATCCTGCAGCCAGCCGAGCCGCCCCAGATCAAGACCCTGCCGATGGGTGTTGTGCCCCAGGGGGGATGGTCCCGGACGGCCCCTGGCGTGCCCGCTTCCGACCTCGACACGTTCAATCGCACCTACAGCGACATGTTGAGACTCCTCGAACAGGCCTGGCAGCAAGAACTTCCGGACCCCGCCGCTGACCTGCTGCAAGACGCGGTGGACAAGATGCGCGAGCTGCGAACACCCGCTCGGAATCTGATGAAGATTGCTCTCCCTGACGGCAGTGGAAAGAACTACGGACCGGAGTTCCGCTACGTGGCGCCGTGAAGCAGCCCACCTCTGAGAGACACGATGGCTCGCTCGGAATCATGCTCCCCTCCCTGCCTCCGACTGCTCGGCCAGTTCCGGCTGGTGTACGGCGGCGAGGCGGTGCATCTGTGCGGGAATGCGCAACGTCTCCTGGCCCTCCTGGGACTGCGCTCGAGCGTCAGCCGGACGCTCCTCGCGGGGACGCTGTGGCCGGAGGCGACCGAGGCGCACGCTCGGGGCAGCCTGCGTAGCACCCTGTGCAAGCTGCCACATGGTGACCGGGCGCTGGTCACGTGCGGCAGAAACACGATTTCGATCGTCGACTCCGTAACAGTGGATGCCCGTGAGCTCGCCGAGACGGCGCTGCGCCTGGTGCGCTCGTCCGGGGCACCGGGCGACGAGCCGGTGTCGACGGTCTTGTTCGGTGAGGGAGAACTGCTGCCTGGATGGGACGACGAGTGGGCGCTGTTCGAACGGGAACGGCTGCGGCAGTTGCGCCTGCACGCTCTCGACGCGCTGGCCCACCGCCTGGCTAGGGAGGGGCGGCCCGAGCTCGCCCTGGAGACCGCGCTGACGAGCGTGCGAGGCGAACCGCTGCGGGAGAGCGCGCACCGGGCAGTGGTCGCCGCGCACCTCGCCCAGGGCAATGTGAACGAGGCGGTGCGGCACTACCGAGCCTTTCACCAGGCGCTGCGCGAGCAACTCGGAGTCCCGCCCTCGCCGCAGTTCACCCGGATGCTGGGGCTGGTTGCCGGTGTCCGTCCGTCGGCCGGCGACCGCCCGGAGGACGCATCGCGGGGTGATGACGCTGGGGTGACATACGCCCTCTATCATCCATAAGTGGGACGTAATCGCCGACCACTGTTGCCGGGCGGTTTGCCCCACACTGCATCGTCCTTCGCGGCATGCCTTTGAGAGCAGGTGGACCTCCCATGACCGCTACCTACGTCGACGTCTCCGCGCCGTTCCGCATCATCGGACCGGACATGCCGGGCGAGCCGGCGGACGAGCGGGAGAAATTCGCGAACATCACCAAGGAACATCCCGAGAAGAACGCGGAAGCCCTCCAGCGGGCTTTTCTGCAGAGCAGGCTCCGCCTGGCGAGGACCGACCCGGACGAGGATCTCGAAGACCGCGAGCGTATGGCGTCCGCCCTTGCCGAGAGGTTCGAGCAGGACTTCGGCGTCACGGAAGAGCCAGTGCCGGTCCGTCTCGGCTACGGCTTCCTCTATGACATGACGTTCAAACGGTACTTCGCGACAGGCACCTCGCTGGGCTGGGACATCATCTGCCCCGACACCCCGGGGGGCAACGTCAGCGACTTCCTGTACGTGACGGCCATGAACCGCGCGGTCCGGGGGCTCGAAGCGTTCGTCGCCTACTTCGCGCAGAACCCGCCGACCTTCACCGTGTGGGACTGGGCACGGCCCGCTCCAACCCAATTGCAGGTGGACGTGCCCTTGGCGTTCATAGGCGAATACCGCAGGACTGTCGATTCGCATGGTCTGCCCCGACAGGTCATCAGTGTCACGAACACCACTGTGGAGTTGTCCACCGGGACATGGAGCAACATGGTTCACCTCTGGAACCATGTCCAAAAGCGTCACGACCTCATCTACCGGTTCGATTACGCAGCGACGTTGGCCCAGCAGACAGCGATGAGCACCTTTGGTAACTGGGGGCCTATCGTGGAGACCTGGCAGCCCTACTACTCAGGCACCAAACCGCTGGGGTCACTCGGCACCTCCACCTGCACGCGGGACCCCGGCGGCAACTGGGGCCCATGGGGGTTGCTTACGCCCAACCAAAGCAAGGTCCACGACGGCAACGTCGGCTTCCGCGTCGAATTCCTCGACCCCAACTACAACTTCGCGGTCAGGAGCTGATCCCGCAGGAGCCAGCCGACATGTCCTACCTTCCTCCCCGCACTTCAAGGGATGCTGACGGGACCGCGGCATCACCCGGGGAACCGGCGCGAGGACTTCTCCGCATGAATCGCGTCGCGCTCCCCGTGATGCCGCCGCCGAGCGGGCCTTCATCCAGGGCAGGATCGAGATGATCCGCACCGGTCCTCGCATGACGGACGCGGAGAAGGACCGCGCCATCGCCGAGTTCCAGCGCAACCTGCGGACGCTCGCAGCCCCCACAGCCGATGGCCCCGACGTCCGATGCAGGCCCCCCCAAACGTGTGCACCGCGCCGCCGACCAGGCCGAGATGAGCGCCCGAGCAGCCGCCGTACGAGCAGCGCCCAACACCTTCATCCAGCACGCCGCGCAACCAGTCCGCTAGACACCCCCACGCGTTGCCAGCACGGTGGATCGGGAGGGCGTGGCCGTTGCTGTGCCGCACCGTAGGGGGCCGGCCGTCAAAAAGCGGTACAGAAGGCGTACAGCGCGCGCTCAAAGTCCGTCCACGGCGACCTGCTCGTGGACCAGGCGGAGAAAGAGAAGCTGGCCGAACTGCGTGAACTGAGACTGATCGTGCGGCAGGCAGTCCTACGCTGGCCCATCCTCACCCCCTGCGACACCCAAGACCTTGCACCCCGCCTTGACGCCGCAGCCGACTGCACCAGCTGCCAAAACGCCATCGACGAGCCTTTGCGCGCCTTCTTTCAGGAGACGCCACCGCGGGACGGCATCCAGGCCTGAGGCAGTCGACCGGCGGGCTCCCGCCCCCTGGGGAACGGCTCCCGTCCGTGCCGTCCGGCGCTGCCGGAAACCCTGTGCACACACGCACGCGGGGCTGGGATCCTCGGTCACGCAGCCTCGAAAGACTGGGAGCCCGACTGTTGATCATTCTGGACACCAGCATCCTCCGAACGTTCAGCCCGGAGAGCAGCAGCGCTGACCTGCTGCTGGCGATTCGCAGGCTCGACGCCGAACGGGTCGCGGCACCGTGGATGGTATTGGAGGAACTCGCCGCGCAGCAGGCCATCAAGTACCGCGACAAGTACGACAAGGCAGCTCAGGCTCTTCAGAAGCTGTGTCACATCTCCTTCCCGCAGGCCACGGCGCCATGCAGCACGGTGATACTCGGGTTTGATCAGGGGGGTGCAGCCGGGGGAGCCGGCGTAGGGTCGCGCTCTGGCTGGCCGGCGTGACGGGCGAGCTCTGCTGCGATGCGATCGCTGCTCTTCAGGATTGCCGTCTTCGCTTCGGCTGAGGGCCAGACGGTCAGGAGGTAGCGCTCGATCGGGTCGGAGTCGGTGCCGTCGGGGTTGGTACCACGGCCGTGTGCGTGGACGCGGACGCGATACCAGCCGGGCCCTGCCGTGGCCAGGTTGGGCAGCTCCTCGGTGGGGCCGAGGTCGAGGGACTCGGCGAGCAGCTGGCCGGACTGGCACTGGGCACTGACCTCGACGATCTCCTCCCAGGTGGTGTCGTCGTCCGCCGGGGGCGGGGTGTCCCTTGCCTCGGCGGTGACCTGGACGTCGCCTGTACGGATGCCGGTGAGGATGATGGCGCCGTGCGACATGGGTGCGGCCAGGCCGTTGGACCAGTCGGCTGTGTCCACGGGGATGTCTCCGCCGTCCAGCACTCCGAAGGTTCCCTCTGCGACGAACAGTTGAGCGGGGCTCATCTGCGAGCCTTTCCTTACCGGGATGGTTGTGGCAGTCCGTGGCTGCCCAGGCTGCGATGGTACTGCGGTGTGCGGCCGGCCGACGGGCATCACGTGGGACGCGGTGGCCGCCGGCCGGCCGAGGTGAGCGGTTAGGAGATGCGGATCTGGAAGGGGTCGCCGTCCAGCATGCGCTCGCTGCGGAAGAACTGCGTGTTCAGGCCGCCCTGGGCATTGTTGTCAGATGCGTTGATCATGCAGGCGCTGGCTCCCTTGGGGCCGGTGCCCGTGGGGATGTTCGGCAGGCCGCAGCCGGAGTAGGTGCGAGGGGTTCCCCCGGCGCTCAGTCCCTGCTTGGACGTGGCGATGGGGTATTCGTCGCACGATTTGCCCTGGACGCTGGGGGCGTCTCCGCACGCCTTTTGGCGGTTGTCCCGATGATCTGGGCATCAGTGGTGCGCGTCAGAGGACGCTTGAAGGAGCTGCCCGGCAGGCCGGAGGTCTGAGCACGCTTGACGTGCGAGGCCAGGTCCGGGTAGCTGGACTGGGAGTACCACAGGATCGACGGATACCAGGGGACCACGCAGCCGACCTGAGGCCGGCCCGCTGTGGCGTTGTCGCAGCGGAACTCATTGAAGCTGACCGGCAGGAGCGCATCGTTGTAGCCGGGGGCCTGGAAGGTCAGTGTCCAGGTGCTTTTGCACTTGCCCTTCGTGCCGGCGGTGCGGATCGTGGTGTCGAAGAACGACTCTCCAAGCCGCCAGGAGTTCTTGGGCAGCAGCGGCTTGTTCGGGAACTTCGAACTGCTGACCTTGCATGCGCCGCCCTTCGAGGCCGAGCCCTTCACCGAGCCCCTGTTGAGGGCATCGCCCCAGCCGTCTTATGCGGCGACCTCGATCTGGTGGCCGATGGTCCCCAGTCCGGAGTCGCCGTAGCTGTAGCTGATGTACAGCAGCTTCGCCCGGCCGGTCTCGCGCCACACGCCGTTGATCTTCTGTTTGGTGGTGTATTCGACGCCGCCGTCCAGGCACACAGCCTTGCGGATCCCGACGACCTTGCCCTTGCTGTTCTCACACCACTGCGGAGGAGCCACCCCCGCTCGGGCCGTGTCTGCTGCCATGGCAGTCGCGTTCTGGGGTATCGAGCCAGCCGGAACCTGCTCCACGCAGGCCGCCCGGCGCTCCTCGTCGGGCTCCGAACACGCTTCTGCTGTGGAGGACATGGGCGACTGTCGGGGCTTGGCGTACGGCAGCACGGCATCAGGACCCGTGGCGGAGTCTGGCTCTTCCAGTCCGGAATCCTCATCTTCCAGCGCCTCGGACACCGGCGCAGGATCGCCTTCCTCCGACGGCGATTCGGACATCTCGTCATCCACGCCCTGCGAGGCTTCCTCTAACGACGATGCCGAATCGTCGGAGACGGGCGCAGGGTTCTCAGCCGCCTCAGCCGCCTCAGCCGCCTCAGCGGCAACGTCCGGCCCGGTTGGAGGCCCATCAGCTGCCTGCGCGGTGTTCAGGCCGCTGACAAGCAGTCCGAGTGCGACGACGCTTGCAGACAGCAGCTTCCTCGATCTCAAGTTGTTCCCCCTGTCGTTGGTCATACAGCGCGAACACGGCTTACCTACTGACGTGTTCACGCCGGGTCGACAGGGATCAAAACACACGGGTGTGACAACGCGCCTTCGAATAGAGCGGCCCACAGCCGGCCAGGATGGCGACGGCGAGGTCGCGCCCCGTGCGACGTCGGCAAGCGAGGGTTACCGCCGCGCGCTCGCCGCGCACCAGCGGGCCCGCCCCGTCAATCGCGTCGACCCGGCCATCGCGGAAGCGGTGGAGCGGCAGAACAAAGCGATGCGCGAACTCAGCCGCCGTGCCTTCCCCGACCTCGAGGTGGTCCCGGCCGATGCCCCAACTGCGATCGACACGGCACGCGCCCAGCGCCGCCGCCAAGCCGCTGCGGCGTACGGCATGAACGCGCAGGGGTCGTAAGTACCTGGCCCACGAAGCTCGTTGACCATGCCTGGTCCGTAACCGACGGGGAACGGAGCGGCGAGATACCGCAGGACCTTAGTGGTGGCGCCAGTGCTGGTGGACTTGCTGTACGTCGGCTTCAAGGACGTCACGCAGGTCGTCGTCGCCCGCGGGTACGTCCAGGCCCAGGGCGTCAGCGACCGTGCGGTACGACGTCGTCATGTCCGGGTCTCCCGAGGCAACGAGAGACGACAGGAGTGCCTGGTCGGCCGGAGTGCTTTCGTCGACGAGCGTCAGGACCTGGATTCGGTCCGCGAGGGTCATGCGCGGGAGCGCAGAGCCAAGCTGCTGTTCCAGGCGTGCCCAGGTGGTGGTCCTCTGTTCCCGGGCGGACTTCTTCAGGGCTCCTCGCACTGCGGCGGCCGCGGCCTGGAGGACGTCCGGCGCGAGTTCCCGGCGCGCTGGGTTAGGCCGGGCCTGTCTCGGAGTCCGGGACGCTTTCCTGATCCAGAACCGGACCTCGCGCCACTCCTCGGCGGACAGCCAGTCGTCGGCAACTTCGGCGACGGTCTCCAGCTCTCGTGCGAGCTCGCGCTGCTCGTCAGCGGAGAGATGGAAGCGCTGCTTGTCGAGGTGGTCAAGGATGAACCGGGCCCGGCGCAGGGCCGCACGGCGGTCCCGCCGTTCCTGGCGGGAGAGGTTCGGCGCTTTCGTCTGCTGTCTGCCTCGCTCCTTCTTCTTGGGCGCTGGCTGCGGCTTGGGCACTTCCTTCCGTGCCTGCGGCCCGGGTGCGTCATGCGTCCTGACACGTCCGCGCTGGGGGGACGGCGCGAGGAGTGGGTGGAGCACGGGCCGAGCCCCCGACCCGGCAGCCGGGAGGTGATCTTGCTGGCGGAGGAAGGCGCGGGCTGCGGTCACAATGCGCTGCTCGGCCGCACTGGCGCCGCGTCGGGTCAGGGCCGTGGCGGTCTGGAGCTGGGAGCGCACGTCCCAGGCCCGCTTCTCGGATACGGCCGCTTCGAGGTCGGCGAAGACCCGCTGTTGGTAGTCCTCGTGGCCGGTCAGCCAGGACCGGGCCTCGGCCAGGGCCTGCTCGGTTTCGGCGCGTGCTGCCGGGTGGAGGCTGTCGAGAAAGTCTCTGCTGCCGGCGCACAGCCGGCGTACGTGCTCAACAGTGCCTGAGCGCTGGGCGGCCTCAAGGCCGCGTCACTCGGTGAGGGGGACCCACTCTGTGGGATGAGCCAGGCTCTGGGTGCCGATCCACACCCGGCGGCTGGCGCCGTCGCTCTCCAACCGGACCCGGTACACGTACGGGCAACGGGAGAGCACCCCCGGCTCCGGTATGACGCCGGGGCCCAGGACGGGGGTGCGTCCGCCCGCCCAGTCCGGCTGCACCGAGCCGTCCATGTGGACCCGCAGCGCGACGCCGTCGTCGAGGTCGACGTCCAGCAGCGAGCCGATCGGGGGCGGAAAGGCGAAGCGGCCGGCCCGGCCGTAGTCGAGGAGCGAGTGGCACATCGCTGCCTTCACATATAGGTGGTCGGCGCTGGACTCACCGACCTTGGGCCGGCGGCAGGCGTGCGGTGCGCCGGGCTGCGGGTGGTGCTGGAAGTGGCACTGCCGGTCGACGTACAGCTTGTGCGCGAGCTGGGCTCCGCAGCCGCCGAGCAGGAGCCCGCACCAGAACGTGTCGTGGGTGTGCGCGTGGCGAAAGGCGTCCAGCTCGATGGCTTCGGTCGGCAGGACGACGGGCACGTCCGAGTGCTCGTCCCCGATCACTGCCGTCTGCACCAGCCGCGTGTCCCGCACGATGACGACCCCCAATCGTCGGTGCTCAACGATAGGTCTGCAGACGACGCAGTCGACAGGGGACGGCAGGACCGTCCGCCAACAACACGGTCTCGGACCGCTGTTGGAGCACTCGCGCGACGGTGGAAAGACGAAGGGGCACTGTCAGCGCCGGGGGAATGGAAACTGGGATGCCCCCAGACACCTGCCTTCGAAGACCTGCTGGCCCTGGTCCAGGACCGCTCCGCCGCACTGCGCTGCAGTGTCGCGGGCCCCCCGATCTGGATGTCCGCGTCCCCGGCTACCCCGACTGGTCGCTCCGCGACCTCGTTGAGCACGTCACCGAGGTGCACCGGTTCTGGGCGGCAGCGGTCGTGGCCGGTCCCAGCGAGAAGCCACCGACCGTTGCACCGGCCGATGACATGCTGTCAGCCGACCTACTGGCCCGTTCGGCCGCAGCCACCCAGGAATTGATCGCCGCCCTGCAAGCGGCAGGTCCCGCGGTGGACTGCTGGACCTGGTGGGGCGACTCCGACGTCCCGACGACGAGTGGTGCCGTGACGCACGCTCGCCGTCGCCGTCGCCGTCGTAGTGTCCGCGGCCTGCGCGGCGCTGGCGGCCGCCGTCGGGGCCCACCCGGAGCTGGTGATGTGGCCGCTTCTCACCCCGGTCAGCGTGCTGCTCGCTGCCGTCGACCTTGTGGCGCATCGGCTGCCCGACGTTCTCGCACTGCCGCTTGCCGCGGCGGCGCTCGTGCTGCTCGGTGGTGCCGCGTTGCTGCCCGGCGCGGGCGGCAGCTGGACGTCCGCGCTGCTCGGCTCCCTCCTTCTGGGAGCGTCCTGATCGGAACGTTCGCCGGGCACCTGCTCGGCGCGCTGTACGGCATCGGTCTTCTCGCCGTGGGGCGGGCCGGACGGGACAGCAGAATCCCGTTCGGCCCGTTCCTTCTCACGGGAGCACTCGCAGGAGTCCTGCTGGGCTCCTCCCTCTCCTGAACGAGACGCTCTCACCAGCCGCGTTGTGTCCGGAGACGATGTACGGGGCGGATACGGGTCATTGGCCGGTCGGTGCAGATCGGCTTTGCATTGGTAGCGTGCCAGGATGCTGATGAACGACATGGGCGATGACACCGACGCACGCATGGACGACCGCATGCGGTTCAACATCACGATCGGCATCGGCATGTTCAACGGACTGATGCTGCTCGCCGGCCTCTTTTCGTCCGTCCTGCCACGCCTATTGGGCGCAGTGCTCGTCGCCGTAGCCCTTGTTGGCGGCTGGCTGACCTTGCGGGGACATCGCCGCCGTGACGGCAAACTGGTGCTCATAGCCGGCGCCTGTCCGCTGGGCTTCCTCTTGGTACTCCTCGCTCTCGACAAGATCACCGAATCGTGAGCCGTTGATTGGCACATTCCGCCCCCTGACATGAGCTCTCGCACAGCTTCACAAGGAGCGGTGGTTCCAAATGCGCTGCGCGTGCCCGGGAGTTGGTGAGGGACGTGCGGCCGCGGCAAGCCCTGATTTAGGGGGCGGGCTCGTACGTCACCGTCTCCTGGGGACAGCCTGCCGCCGCGCCTTCCAGGGCGGCGAGCTCAACGTCGTCGACGGCCAGGCCCCAGTGGAGCTTGGTGCCCACGCACTCGCGATATACCGGCAGTGCACGTCGGCGGCGGGCAGCAGCCACTGCGCGGGGTCTTGGTCGGCTTTGCTGCGGTTGGAGCGTGCGGTGACGGCGACGAGCGAGGCCTCGGCGCCCTGGTCGTTGGCGTACGCCTCCCGGCGCTGTGGGGTCCAGGCTGAGGCGCCGCTGTCCCAGGCTTCGGCGAGGGGCACCATGTGGTCGATGTCGAGACTGCCCGCGGATGTCACGACGGTGGCGTCGTAGTACGACCACCAGCTGCCGCCGGTCAGACGGCAGCCGGCGCCGATGGTGGGTGGGTCGAGCGCTTCGTGGAGGAGGACTTCGGCGCGGGTGTTGCAGCCGTCGGCCGGGTCGTCGCCGGTGTTCCAGTGGCGGAACTTGTTCCGGTCGTAGCCGTCGCGGGACTCCGTGGCCACGGGCAGACCAGCGACAGCATCGGTCAGGGGGAGAGTCTGTGCGGCGTGGGCAGGCGATGAGACGGTGACCGGCAGGACGGCGAGAGCAGCGGCAGCGAGGCCGCGCAGGACAGCATTGACCATGCGCCGTTGATAGCCCGGATGAAGGGGGCGTGATCAGCGGTTCATCCAGTGCGCCGCCCGTGTGAGTGGAAAGGTCATACCGGAGAAACGGAACGCCCTGCCGCCCCCCAGACCACCAGGGTTCAGACGCTGAACCGGGCTACCTCGCCGGGGGAGAGAGACCTTGAGGCGGGTGCGGTGCCGGCGTGTGGGGTGGCGCCTCGGCCGGCGCTGTCCCGGCGACGTCGACGTCGACTTCCACGATCAGGGCGGACCCCGATCTGACCGCGGGGCTGACTTTGCTGCCGCTGACGGTATCCACGGCTGGTCAGCCGGTCACCGGGTCTGGCTCTTCTCCGCTTCGTGCGCCGAACCGGGTTGCCGGCGCAGGTCCAGGAAGCAGCGCAGCCGCACGCCCGGCTCGCCGGGATCCCGCGTCGTTCGGTCAGCCGGCGCGATTGCCCACCGTTCGGCGAGCAGCTCCTGGATCGCGAAGGCGGTCTCGTCGTTGGCGGCCGCGACCTCGACTACAGCCAGCCCTGGCTCTGCCACATGTGCTTCATTGATCGGCCCCATGGACGGCACCACGCGCTGGTGGCTTGGGTGGTTCTGCGATGGGGAGGGCTTCACCCGACCGAGGCCCCCGGGCGATCTGATGCTCGGGATGTGGTGTAGGTCGGCTGCAGGTGACCCGTTCCGGCCGGGAGGGGCGCGGGTCTGTGGGTTGCTGCTGCCTCCACCATGGGACCCGCGGGAGCCGCTCCGTGCCTCCACGCGGGCCCACACACCGACAGACCTCACCACCTCAGCTGAGACGTCACCACGAACCACCACGACCGTTGTCGCTGCCGCTGGTGTCGTAGCCACTGCTACCGGTGTCGTAGTTGCTGCTGGTGTCGTAGCGGGCGGCACCGGATGAATCCACTGGCGCGGCAGCAGAATCCACCACCGGCTGCCCTGAAGGCGCAGACTCAACCGGCGCAGCAGGCGCCTCAGAAGCAGCGGGGGCTGGAGCAGGAGCCTCAACAGCAGGAGCGGCAGCCTCAGCTGGCGGCGCGGCCGACGCAAGAGCAGACTCCCCGGTTCCGCCACCCTGACCGACCAGTCCCGCCCAGTCCGTTGTACCCGTCCAACCACCACCAGCAGCAGCATCAGCCTGGGAGGCAGCAGTCGGCGCTGCATCCGTACCTGCGGACGTATCCGCGGCCGGCGCCATCGACATGCCCGTCCCCGGAGCCGAGGCAGCAGCGGACCCAGCAGGAGCCCCAAGCCCCGCAAGAGGAGCAACCTTCTCGGACACCGCACCCTTCACACCAGAATCACCCGCAGACAGCCCACCACCAGACAGCTGCTGACCCCACTGATCCGCAGCAGAGGCCGTCGGAGCCGCAGCCTGAGAGGCCCCAGGTACATTCGACGGATCCTTCAAAAGGTCAGCCCAGTTCGTCTGGCCACCCGGCTGCCAACCCCCAGCCGCCGCAGCGCCAGCCGATGAAACAGCACCCTGCTGATCCTGCTGCCCAGCCGCAGGCGTCGAAGGCAGGATCTGCTGCTGAGTGCCCTGGGCAGCCTGCTGCCACACGTCGGTCGCAGGCGCAGCCGACGGGTTGGCGGAACCGGAAAGGCTGGACGTGTCCGCAGGCTTGGCGGCCGCTGGCTCGGTGGTCCCACCGGCGGAAGTACCCCCCAGCCCCTGCTGGCCAGCCGCGGCCGCCTGCCGAGTCTGTGCCTGCTGACCCTCGTGCTGCTGCGTGCCGGACGCGTTCGGGTCGTAGGTCCACCTGCCGCCTCCCTCCTTGTTACTGGTAAAGGTCCAGTGAGGGTCCTTCGCACCCGTGTACTCATAATGGTCGCCAGTCCAGGTGAAATCGCTGGACGAACCCTGAGCGCGGGAAGAAGCACCAGCCGCGCCCTGCCCACCAGCACCACCGTCAGAACCGCCTAGCCGCGAACCAGACTGCTGCAGGTCACCTTCCGGCCGCGAACTGGCCTGCGTGACCTGCCGGGACAGGGCCCGCTGCCCGACAGGATCCGGAGCCAACAGATTTTCCTGCTCGCCAGTCGGGTTGTACGACCCCAGGATGGGCTTTCTATCACTGTCCGTCCCGATCTTCTGCTGGGTGACTGATTCGCCCGGGTGATCTTTTTGCCACATATCCAGATACTCGCCCGTGTGCGTTCTCGGATCGAAGACATGTGGGCCATATCTGCTGGTATAAGAGATGTAGGGCTTTTGGGGATCCGGAACGAAGGGCTTAGCGTTGCCCGTGCTTCCGCTCGGGCTGCCTGAGTTGCTACTGGTGTGTCCATCACTCGCACTCCCTGGCCAGTAAAGAATAGCGGTAGTGCCGTTTGATGCCTGATACCGCTCCCCGGTCTTCTTGTTGGTGTAGGTGCTGGTACTCGTGTCGATATTCCAGTTATCCGGATGATCCCAAATATCGCCCGGAAGCCAAGGTCGCAATTCGGCACCCTCCCCAGAGTTGTCGCTACTGTAGGGACCTGGCTTTCCAAGATGGCCATGGTTGAATTCGTTCGCCTTGACAGCCTCGTTATGAGAGGGTCCTGTTGACAGCCCGGTATAACCCGCGTTCATGGTTTCTCTTTCATGAACCGTCTCGACGGAGTGGTGCAAATGCAACGCATGGCCAGTCTCATGGGCGGTTACACCAGCCACCTGACCCTCTTCAATCGAATTGTCAAGCTTCGCTACAATGCAACCCTCCAGCGCTGGCGGGAGACAACTCCTCACAAAAGGAGCCCGGCCTAACACATCGCCGTCTCTCTCCGGGTTGAGAGTGGCCATTTGTATCTGGTATCCAACCGGCTCCCCCGACCTGGCCAGCTGAAAGAGGCGGGGATTGTTCTCGGCTTGATTCCACGTGCTGAGCCCCTTCTGTACACCGCTGAAAATATTTGGAGGAAGGCCCGGGGCGTTCCATACGATGGTGCTTGCGCCAGGCTTTTTGACTGTGAACGGGATGTTCACATCTGGATTAAGGGGGACCGGATTGACGACGGCCGAACTGGCGGTGGCAGCAGCTACTTGTATACCACCGGTGACGGCCAGAGTCGCAGCTGTTGCGGTAAGAAGGCGTTTCTTCTTCAGGCTGACCGCGGGCTTGTCCATGCGGTGTCGGCCACGCTGGTTCTTCGAGATGGTCATTTTTCTACCCTTCCTAGGAGGCTGCTCGCGTGGAGAGGTGCTGATGCGGAAGGAATCCATTCCCTCCATGACCCCTACCTAGCGGAGTCTTTGCCAAGTGCACAGACGTGCTCCGCTTTCCGTGGGCCCTCGACCGGAAACCGTATGCTCCATGCCCATTAAGAACCGCGAGCGGCACACTCTGTTATGTGCCGAAAGTATTCACCCGGCAATCACCGATAAGCCGAAAGAAGCCAGCACATACAACTTTGGTCGCAGCCTGTCATCCGAAAAGTTCCGCCTCCCGCCTCGATCGTTCACCGCAGCGACCGGTTGATCTTGCGCCCGTGATGTCCCGTTCGTTCTTCCCGGTGTGCTTGGCCGGGTAGGCATGGGCGTCGACCGTCGCGTCGGTGGCGCCGGGTTCCACGCTCCGGGAACTGCGGACTGGCCTCCTTTCAGGGTGAGTTGTGGTGATTCCAGCTGGTCAGGTGGGGGCCAGTAGGCGGCGGAACGCCGTGAGGCGCTGATGCTCCTGACTTGTTCAATAGAGCTCAGACGCTCGGTCTGCAGCCGTAGCGTCCAGGGTGCCGGTCGGCACGGGCCCGGATGCTCCTTGCCGCCGTCTGGCTGGCTCTTCCATAGCCGCCGCCGGCCGGCACCCGCGCGGTGTGGCTTGACAGAGGCATGAACGTGACTGGGCTTGAAGTCAGGGTGCCCACCGCGCTCCGTTCCCTGTCGCATCGAGTGCAGGGTCGGCTGCCTGTGATCCTCATTGGTATTGATCCCCACCAGTTGTCCCACACCGCCGTCGCTGTCGATCTCACGGGCCACGACGTGGCCCGGCGCCGGTTCGTCGTCAATGCCGGCACCATCCGCCTGCTGATGCGCTGGTGCGAGCAGTGGCCCGAGCGCCGCTTCGCCATCGAGGGCGCCCGCGGCCTGGGCCGAACCCTCGCCCAGCAGCTGGCCGCCGCGGGCGAGAACGTAGTCGACGTGCCATCCACCCTGTCGGCACGGGCCCGGCTGCTGGCTACTGGCGGCGACCGCAAGAACGACGCCAACGACGCCCGCCACGTTGCTCAAGTCGCCCTGTTCCGCCAGGACTTGCGGCCGGTCGAACCCGAAGACCAGACGACGATCCTGCGGCTGCTGACCGAACGGCACGACGACCTGGTCCACGAACGCACCCGCGCCCTGAACCGGCTCCACGCCGTGCTGCGCGACCTGCTGCCCGGAGGTGCCCCCACGGGGCTGTCCGCCGACAAGGCCGCCGCCGCCATGAAGGGCATCCGCCCCCTGGCCGCCACCGATGCCTGCCGCCGGGACATAGCCCGCGACCTGCTCACCGACCTGCGCCGCCTGGACCGGCAGGTCAAGGACAACGAAGCCGAGATGCGCGACGCCCTCGCCGCAACCCGCACCACGCTCACCACCCTGGCGGGCCTGGGCACCGTCCTGGCCGCCAAGGTCATCGGCCACGTCGGCGACAGCCGGTTCCCCACCGAGCACCACTTCGCCAGCTACACCGGCAGCGCACCCGTGGACGCCTCCAGCGGCAACAACGTCCGCCACCGGCTCAACACCGGCGGCAACCGCGCGCTCAACTCGGTCCTGCACGTCATCGCCGTCTGCCAGGTCCGCGACGGCGGCCGCGGACAGGACTACTACCTGCGCAAGATCGCAGAAGGAAAGACCCCGGCGGAGGCCCGCCGAGCCCTGAAACGACGGCTGTCCAACGTGGTCTACCGGATCATGAAACGCGATCAACGGACCCACCTCGCCCAGGCCGCTTGACACACAGAGGCGCTATGGATGTCAAATAGTGGCTTCTGCGGGGCCTGATGGTCAGGTGCCTGCCTTGTTAGGACGATGAGCCGGTAGATCTCTCGTGCGGTGTATCGCTTCAGGCAGCGGATGGTCTCGCGTTCTGCACACCGGTGATCTTCACGAAGACCTCGTCGAGGTGTCACTTCTCACCCGGCTGCGGGCGGCGCCGGCGTAAGGCGGCTGCGTAGGCGGGGCCGAACCGGCGCGTCCACTGGTGGACCGTCTCATACGTCACCTCGATGCCGCGCTCGAGCATCAACTCCTCGACGTCGCGCAGGCTCAGGCTGAACCGGTGGTACAGCCACACGCAGTGGGAGATGATCTCCGGCGGGAAGCGGAAGCCCCGGTACGACGGCGTGTCCACGCCCAGCCCCTCCAGCAATCCGACCAGACAGATGATCATGTCACCAAAGAGAGCTCCCGCTCAACCTGATAACGCCTGTCCAGGACATTGCCGTTCTGTCCACCGCGCGCCACAGATAGTGGATCTTCCCGTTGATCTTGATGAAGACCTCATCCATCTGCCACCTGTTCCCCCGGCCGCGGGCGACGTCGGCGCAACCCGTCGGCCCCCCGCTCCAGCAGGAGTTCCTCGACCTCGCGGAAGGAGGGGAAACCGGAAGCAGCCACACCGCGTGCGCGATGACCTCCACCGACTAGGGGACCGCCGGTACGAGATCGTCTCACGGAGGCCCGCGCTCAAGTTGACGGTGCTGGCTCTGGAGTCCCTGCAGTTCACACGTTCATGCCTCTGTCGAGCCGCACCGCGCGGGTGCCGGTCGGCGACGGCACGCTAATCATGAGCCAGCCCCGAAGGGCGTCAAGGAGCTACGCGAGCCAGTGCCGACCGGCGCCCTGGACGCTACGGCTCAGACCGGGCGTCTGGTGTCGATCCAACAGTCAGGTGCTGCGGGCCCCCGCGAGTGCATCGCTGAGTAGGACCCCGTCTCGCGGTCGTCCGGATGCACGTGCACATCGAACGGGCGGAGGAACCCGTGGCCCGGATCTGGGCGAGGACGGGCATTGGCAAGACCCACCACCACACCGTGTGCCCGACGCTGAGGGCAAGCGGCTGCTGTCTCGGGGGGTGCTGAACGACGAGCCCGAGTTGCTGGCCCTGCTCGCCGACGTGCTGGCCCTGGACGAGGACGTCGATTGGGCGGTTTACGTCGCCGACGGCATGGCCACCCTCGGGATCAACATTTTCCTCAACCACGGCCAGCAGCTCGTTCGTCTACATACCCGGTCTGGCGGTGAACCGGGGCCTCGGCCGGTTACAGGGGCCCGGCAAGACCGACGCCAAGGACGCGACCGTCATCGCCGATCAGGCCAGGATGCGCCGGGACCTGACTACCCTGCGGCCGGAGGAAGATCAGGTCGTCGAGCTGTGGGTGCTCACCAATCGCCGGGCCGATATCGTGACCGACCGCACCCGGAAGATCAACCGCCTGCGCGGTCAACTCGCCAGATCTTCCCCGCCTTGGAGCGTGCCCTGGAACTGGGCAATCTCAGCCCAGTGCTCCTGCTTCGCGGCTACCAGACCCCGGTCGGGCTACGCTGGATCGGCCGCAAACGGCTGGAAGCATGGTTGCGCAACCGCAAGGGCCGCGGCGCCGAAGCCCTGGCTGCAGCCGCGCTGGAAGCGGCCGCACGCCAGCACACAGCCCTGCCCGGGGAGACGGTCACTGCGCGGGTGGTCCGGGCCCTGGCGAAGGGGCCGCCTGTGGCTGTCGTGGTGGCTGCAGGGCCGGCCGCGTACTTCCGCAATGGGCATTCCAGTCGGAAGTTCCACGCGGTGGACCGTTACATCCACGCGCGGCTGACGCTCTTCGCCAGCCGTGAACATGGCCGTACGGTCCCGTAACTGGGCCACCCCGCTACAACGGTGGGCGGCTGACACGGCTCGGGGTCTTCCGCCTCAGCGGGAACGTGCACTGGGTAACGGCGCATGTCAGCCGGTGAACGATGTCCGAAAGTCCATCGCGAGAACCGCATGCACGGATTGAAGCGGCGGGGCTGGAAACGGAGCGTGGCACGCCACCGCGCCAGTTCCCGGACCTACTGATCTTTATCCCAGCGCTTGACGGTCACTCCAGCAATGCCAGCTTTGTTCCGGCGAGGAATCCACGCAGGAGATGCGGTGCCTTCTTGATC
>NZ_JBVKCZ010000058.1:0-41163 GCF_055634335.1 Streptomyces sp. NPDC111802
ACACCAGCATGGTCCCCACCCATGACCACACCAACGAGCGAACTGGCCAGCAGTCACGGCAAGCACCGTTGCAGTACTAGGGCCTGTTCTGAGTTCCCCGTCGTCCGCGCGGAGCGTGCGCGGGCGGGGAGCTCAGAACAGGCCTGGGGCCGCGCTCAGTCCTCGTCGCGCGTCGGGACCACGACGAGGAAGGCGTCCGACTTCAGGTCCATCACGACGGTCGCCGGCTCACCCTGGGCGCGACACTCGGCCGCGTACTCCTCGGCCGGCCATGATCCGCGCGGAGCTCCCGCAGGAAACCGCTCCAACACCTTCGCGCCCATAGCGGCAGACACCTCCAGAATCGGACTTCGGCTCGCCCGTCGACTACTCGTCTCCTACACTTCGCCTGCCCGCCATCGGCGCGTACATGTTCACGACTTCGTGTTTTCCTCCGGGCGAATCCGTGGACCAGCCGGTTGGTCTCGCCGTCCATGCGCCGCAGCCGCGCCGCACCGCGCAGGAGTACAGGTCGGTCGGCGTCTCGTCCGCGCCGCACACCGCGTTCGTCGTACCCACGCGATCACCCCATGGACCCGTCGTTTCCTCCCGGGAGAGTGGCCGCCTCGCGCACCGCATCCGAAACGCACCCGGGCGGGGAAGTGATCATCAGGGGGTTCCGACACGTGAGGATCGAACCAGATGGAGCAGGACGAGGTGCGTGAGGAACTGCGGTGCCTGGTGACCGGCGCCACGGGATACATCGGCGGGCGCCTGGTGCCCGAGCTGCTGGAGGCGGGGCACCGGGTGCGCTGCCTGGCCCGCTCCCCCGACCGGCTGCGCGACCATTCCTGGGCGGAGGAGGCCGAGGTGGTGCGTGGCGACGTCACCGACGCCGCGTCCGTCCGCCGGGCCCTCGACGGCATCGACGTGGCGTACTACCTGGTGCACGCCCTGGGCTCCGGGAAGGACTTCGAGGAGACCGACCGCAGAGCGGCGCGGACCTTCGCCGATCAGGCGCGGTCCGCGGGGGTGCGCCGGATCGTCTACCTCGGCGGCCTCACCCCCACAGGTGTGCCCGAGCAGGCGCTCTCCCCGCATCTGCGCTCACGCGCCGAGGTCGGCCGGATCCTGCTCGGCTCCGGGGTGCCGACCACCGTCCTGCGGGCGGCCGTCATCATCGGCTCGGGCTCGGCCTCCTTCGAGATGCTGCGCTATCTGACCGAACGGCTGCCCGTGATGGTCACCCCCGGCTGGGTGCACACCCGCATCCAGCCCGTGGCGGTCCGGGACGTGCTGCGCGCCCTCGTCGGCAGCGCCCGTATGCCCGAGGACGTCAACCGGACCTTCGACGTCGGCGGTCCGGACGTGCTGACGTACCGGGAGATGATGGTCCGCTACGCGGCGGTCGCCGGGCTCCCCCGACGGGTCATCCTCGCCGTGCCGGTCCTCACGCCCGGCCTCTCCAGCCTCTGGGTGGGCCTGGTGACACCGGTGCCCTCCTCCATCGCACGGCCGCTCACCGAGTCGCTGCGCCACGAGGTGGTGTGCGGCGAGCACGACATCGCGGGCTACGTGCCCTACCCGCCGGGGCATCCGATCGGCTTCGACGAGGCGGTACGGCTGGCCCTGCGGCGAGTGCGGGAGGCGCGGGTGACGACCCGCTGGTCGTCGGCCTCCGTGCCCGGCGCCCCGAGCGACCCCTTGCCGACCGACCCCGACTGGGCGGGCGGAAGCCTCTACAGCGATCACCGGGAGCGTCGGGTGTACGCCTCGCCGGAGGCGCTGTGGCGGGTGATCGAGGGGATCGGCGGGGAGAACGGCTGGTACTCCTTCCCGCTGGCGTGGGCGGTGCGCGGCCGGCTCGACCGGCTGGTGGGCGGGGTGGGGCTGCGCCGGGGCCGCCGCGACGCAGCCCGGCTGCGGGTCGGCGACTCACTGGACTTCTGGCGGGTCGAGGCGATCGAGCCGGGCCGGCTGCTGCGGCTGCGCGCGGAGATGCGACTGCCGGGGCTGGCCTGGCTGGAGATGCGCGTCCTCACCGACGACGACGGCGGCACCCGGTACCGCCAGCGCGCCCTCTTCCATCCGCACGGTCTGCTCGGCCAGGCCTACTGGTGGAGCGTGTCCCCCTTCCACGCGGTCGTGTTCGGCGGCATGGCCCGCAACATCGCCCTGGCCGCGGCGAGTACGGCCGCCCCCGCACCGGACCGCGACCCCGTTCCCTGACCTTCCCGCCCGCCCGCACCGAGACGCCCCCCGACTTCACGGAGTACACGACATGAGCATCTCGGTCGTCCTGTTCACCTCCGATCTGCGCCTGCACGACCACCCACCGCTGCGAGCGGCCCTCGACGGCACGGAGCGCACGGTCCCGCTGTTCGTGCGGGACCGTGCGGTGGACGACGCCGGGTTCGCCGTACCCAACCGGCTGGCCTTCCTCGCCGACTGCCTGCACGACCTGGACGCCGGTCTGCGCGAGCGGGGCGGCCGGCTGATCGTGCGTGAGGGCGGCCTGGTCGACCAGGTGTGCAAGGTGGTCGTCGAGGCCGACGCCGGCGAGGTGCACATGGCGTCCGACGTCAGCGCCCACGCACAACGGCGCGAGGAACGGCTGCGTCGCGCCCTGGAGGCGGAAGGCGTCCGGCTGCACGTGCACGACGCCGTGACCACCGCCGTCGCTCCCGGCGCGGTGACCCCGACCGGCTCGGACCACTTCGCCGTCTTCACGCCGTATTTCCGCCGCTGGTCCGACGAGCCGCTGCGGGACGCGCTCGCCGCGCCGCGCACGGTGCGGGTCCCGGACGGCGTCGGGTCCGAGCCGCTGCCCTCCCGCGACGAGCTTTCGGGACTGTCGCAGGGGCTGGCCGGCGGAGGCGAGCAGGAGGGCCGTAAACGGCTCACCGCCTGGCTGCGCGGCCGGATGTCCTCCTACGAGGAGCGCCATGACGACCTCGCCGGCGACGCCACCTCCCGTCTCTCACCGCACCTGCACTTCGGCACCCTCTCCCCGGTCGAGCTCGTCCACCGCGCGCGCCGGGCCGGTGGGCCGGGTGCCGAGGCCTTCGTACGGCAGCTCGCCTGGCGCGACTTCCACCGGCAGGTCCTCGCCTCCCGCCCGGACGCGGCAACCGCCGACTACCGCCCCCGGCACGACCGTTGGCGGTCCGAACGGGAGGCGAGGGACGACATCTCGGCCTGGAAGGAGGGCCGCACGGGCTATCCGGTCGTCGACGCCGCGATGCGCCAGCTGCGGCACGAGGGCTGGATGCACAACCGCGGACGCCTGCTGACGGCGAGCTTCCTGGCCAAGACCCTGTACGTCGACTGGCGGGTCGGCGCACGGCACTTCCTGGACCTGCTGGTCGACGGCGACATCGCCAACAACCAGCTCAACTGGCAGTGGGTGGCCGGGACCGGCACCGACACCCGGCCCAACCGTGTACTGAACCCGGTCACCCAGGCCAAGCGCTACGACCCCGACGGCGCCTATGTCCGGCGCTGGGTGCCGGAGTTGGCGGGGGTCGAGGGACGCGCGGTGCACGAACCGTGGCGGCTGCCGGACGACGCCCGAGCCGCGCTCGGCTACCCGGACCCGATCGTCGACCTGTCCGACGGACTGGCCCGCTTCAAGCAGGCCCGCGGACGGTGAGGACCGACCAGTCGGCCGGGGCGGCCCAGCATCACTCCCCCACACCTCCCACCTCTACACATAAGGAAAAAATAAGCGCAGAATGGGCGCAGGCGGCGCTTACCGCACACCGCACCAGCAGCGGTCAGGCCTGCGAGTCAAAGGAGACGAGTCATGGCCAACGTCTCGCCCACCAGAGGTGACATAACCAGCCACCCCGATGTATCCGAAATGCGGGACCGCTACGCCCGCATGCTCGGCGGTCGTGATGTGACGCTCTTGGACGGACCGGTGTTCCTGCTCGGTCTGTACTGCGCCGTATCCCCCTGGATACTCCACTACACGACGAGCCAGCCCCCGCTCGTGACCCACAACCTGATCGTGGGGATCGCGATCGGCCTGCTGGCCCTCGGCTTCACCCGAGCTCCGGAACGCATGTACGGCCTGAGCTGGGCCTTCTGCGCGATGGGCGTGTGGATGATCATCGCGCCCTGGGTGGTCGGGGACAGCCCGGACGCCGGTGTCGTCGTGAACAACATCATCATCGGCGCGCTGGCCGTGATCCTGGGGCTGATGTGCGCCGGCACGGCGGCCAAGAGCACCTCGAGGCCGTAGCGCCCACGGGAGAGGCAGACAGACACGACGGCCGGTCCGCACCTGCGGACCGGCCTTCCCCCGTCCACCGGCGGGTGACACCGTTCAGCGGGTCGGCATCAGCCACGGCTCCTGCGGCAGCACATGACCGGTCTCCAGGAGCGACTTGAGGTTGGACAGCACGGCCGGCCAGCCGGACGACACGTCGGCACGCGCACTCTCGTCCGGCAGGTCCTCGTGGGTCACGGTGAGCCGGACGATCTCCGCGTGCTGCTGGATGTCGAAGGTGACGCGGGAGTACTTGTCCTCCTGCCCCTCCTCCTCCTCCGGCGCCGCCCAGGTGGTGACCAGACGGGTCGGGCGCTCGCTCTCCACGACGGTGCCTACCACGTCGGCGACGCCCGAGCCGTCCGTACGGACGTGTTCCCAGCGGGAACCGGGCCGCCAGTCCGACACGTTGCTGTGGCCCCAGTAGGCGGCGGTGAGGTCGGCGTCGGTGAGTGCGTCCCAGACCTTCTCGGGCGTGCTCTCGATGTAGGTCACGTAGACGAATGTGGGCTTGTCGGTCATGGCTTCCTCGGCTCGTCGTTTCACGGCCCCGAGCACGCGCAGGCGCGGGCGCTCGAACTTGTCGATCCACCGCTCCTGGATCTCGTGGAGCGGGACCGGATTGAGGTAGTGCAGCTTCTCCCGCCCCCGCCGCACCGTGCTGACCAGGTTGGCGGCCTCCAGGACGGCCAGATGCTGGGTCACGGACTGGCGCGTCATGTCGATCCGCGCACACAGCTCCCCCAGCGTCTGCCCGTTGTCCTCGTGCAGCCGGTCCAGGAGCCGTCTGCGGGTCTCGTCGGCCAGCGCCTTGAAGACCTTGTCCATCGCGGGGTCACTGTCTGATCGCACACTCCACGTTATGCAGGCAATCACCTGCATGTCAATCGAGGAACCTGGAGGCCTTTATCCCTTTCGACCGATACAAGCCGAAAGACTGTTACATGACGTATGGGGCTCCTTGATGGACGGTCCGTAGCGTCGAATGCGTCGGAACGAACCCCACCCAAGGAAGCGACTCACTGATGCGTTCCCCCCGCACCCCCCGCACCCTCCGCACCGCCCTCGTGGCCGCCGGCGTCACCACCGCGCTGGGCGTCTCGGCCGCCGGCGCCTTCGCCGCCCACGCGCCCACGACCACGAGCGTCCCGCCCGCGGCCCACCACTCCAAGGCCGAGCGCGTGTACGTCACCACGGTCAAGCTCGCGGACAAGGTCAGCCGGGCGAAGGTCTACAAGACCGGGGAGAACCGCTACGAGGCGGAGATCTGGGCCAAGGGCGCGAGGTACGGGACCCTCTACACCCAGGGCATGCCCACGCACGCCCAGCACAACGGGCTGCAAGTCACCCTCCGACCGAACGGCAAGGTCACGTCCTGGGTCGAGCGGGCCGAGCCGAAGCCCGAGCGGGTCCTGATCGGCACGGCGACGCTGGCGGACGGGTCGACGACGGCCAAGATCTACCGGCTCACCGACGACCGCTACGAGGCCGACGTCTTCGCCGACGGCACCCGGCTCGACACCCTCGCCGCCGACGGCCGCACCGCGTACGGCGAGAACAACGGACTGCAGGTCGCCCTCCACCCGGACGGCCGGTTGATGTCCTGGCTCGACGAAACGCCCTGACGACGAGGGCACTTCGCGCGCTCACTCCCCGTCAAAACCACTCGCCAAGTGCGCCCACGCCCGGGCACGCTGCCCGTATGGATCAGGTGGAGGTACTGCTCATCGGGGGACGGGCCGGGGTCGGGAAGACCACGGTCGGCTGGGAGGTCTCCGCTCGGCTGCGAGGCGCGCGGGTCGCGCACGCGGTGATCGACGGCGACTTCATGGGAGCCGTCCATCCGGCGCCGCCGGGCGACGCGCACCGGGCCGGCATCACCGCGCGGAACCTGGCCGCCGTGTGGGCGAATTACGCCGAGCTCGGATACCGGCGGCTGGTCTACACGAACACCGTGAGCGTGCTCGAAGAGGCCACGCCCATGTTCCGCCGGGCCATGGGCGACGACGTACGGTTCCTACGGGTTCTGCTGACCGCCACCGACGAGACGGCCGAACAGCGGCTGACCGGGCGGGAACCCGGCTCCGAGTTGGAGCACGAGGTCAGGGCAAGTGCGCGCAAGTCACGGCTCCTGGACGAGCGAGCGCCCGCGGACGTGCTGCGCGTGGCAACCGACGGCCGCGCGGTGACCGACATCGCCGCGGAGGTCGTGGCCGCCACCGGGTGGGTCGTGGACGGGGCCGCGATGGCCACCGGCCCGGCGTGGACGGCCGGTTGAAGCGGAACGGACTGTCCTTGCCTCCACGGGGAACTTGGACTACTGCGGGGACAGGAGGAAGAGGGGCGAAATGGAGATCTCGGGCATCATCAGTGCCATCGTGATCGGCATCATCATTGGTGTGCTGGGACGACTCGTGGTTCCGGGTCGTCAGCGCATCGGGATCCTGTGGACGATCCTCGTCGGCATCGTGGCCGCGCTGATCGGCTCGGCGATCGCGGCCGGCCTCGACGTGGCCGACACCGACGGTGTCGACTGGATCGAGTGGCTCATCCAGATCGGCCTCGCCGCACTCGGCGTCGCCGCACTGGACCGGACGAAGGCGCGCCGCTGACACCGCGGCAGGCAACACGGGACGACAGCGCGCCGGTCATATGACTTCCGCGGCGGCCCGCATCGCGGCGAGGCCGTCGCGGACCGTCGCGTGAGCGGGGGTCCAGCCGAGTTCCCGTTCCGCCTTCGCCGTGGACACGCGCAGCGTCGTCGACATCATCGTGTGCGCGTAGGACATGGGCCGCATCAGCCACAGCGGTACAGTCATCGGCTTCGGCAGCCCGAACTCCTTTGCCACGCAACGGACATGGGAGCCGAACCCCGTCGGAGCCCGGTCGGCGATGTTGTACGCCTGGCCGGGCCGCCCCCGTTCGACGGCGGCGAGGACCGACCGTGCCGCGTCGGAGAGTTCGATCCAGGGCAGGACGCGTCCGTGGTCGGCGGGGACGGGCAGTTGCCGCCTGCGCAGCATGGGCAGCAGGGCGTCGGTGCCGCCGGGGCCGTAGAACAGACCGAAGCGGAGCGCGACGCCCTCCAGTCCCGCTGCCCCGAAGGCGAGTTGTTCCTTGGTCCGCATCGCCGCGATGTGCCTTTCCAGTTCTGGGGAGCGGCCGTGTGGCCCGAAGGAGTCCTCCTCGGTGATCACATGATCGCCGTGGTCGCCGTAGCCGTATCCGAAGACCATCGACTCCACCACGAGGCGCCGGGCGCCGACAGCGTGCGCGGCCTCGACGAGATGGGCGGTGCCGTCGGTGCGCAGCGCGTCGGTGGCGTGCATGTCGCGGTGGCGCATGGGCGGCCTGCGCAGTGCGGTCGCGGCGTGGATCACCGTGTCGAAGTGATGGCCGTCGAGGGCGCGCAGCAGGGTGTCGCGGTCCATCAGATCGGCCTGGATGTCGTTGCGCGGGCCGCGGCCGAGGCCGGTGACCTGGTGGCCCGCCTCGGTCAGGGCGCGGGTGATGTGCCGGCCGAGGACACCGCCGGCTCCCGCGAGGAGGATCGTCCGGCCCCGGCCGTTGCCGTCACTGTGGTTCGTCGTCATGAACCTGCGACGAATCGGCCGGGCACGGATGTGACATCCGGGCGGAGGTGAGTCCCGTCAGCGGCCCGCGAGCAGCTGCTCGTACCAGGAGACGGTGGCGTCGACGGTGTCCTCGAGCGGGGTGGGGCTGACGTCGAAGGCCTGCTCGAAGGCGGAGGAGTCCATGATCTGGGGCTCGGTGTGCTGGTAGAACATCTCGGCGTACTCATCCACGAACTGCTCGTCGAACGGTCCGTAGGGCCGCAACTCGGGTAGGACCACGACGTTCAGCGGCTTCCCCACGCGCTTCTCGATCATCCCGTGGATCTCGCGGGTGCTGACGGCCGGCGCGGTCGGCAGATGCCAGACCCGGCCGTCACCCTCCGGACGCTCGCCGAGGGTGGCGAGACCCGCGGCCACGTCCTCGATGTTGGTGTAGCTGTGCGGCAGGTCGATGTCGCCGAGGCCCAGCACGTCCCCGCCGGTGAGCGCGCCCGGGAAGACGGCCCCGCCGAGCGAGGAGTTCAGCACGCCGGGTCCGACGAAGTCGGCGGAGCGGGCGAGGACCACCCGGGCCCGGCCCGCGCGGTGTGCCGCGAGGTACTTCTCGTCCAGCTCGGCACGCATCCGCCCCTTCCGGCTGGTCGCGTTCCACGGGGAATCCTCGGTCATCACCGCTCCCCCGGTCTCGCCGTACGGATAGAGCGTGTCCAGTACGACGAGCCGCGCCCCGGAGGCCTCCACCGCGGCCAGGATCGCCTCCTGAATGCGGGGCATCGCCTCGACCTGGAGGTGATAGGCGACGTTGACCGCGTGGTGGACGACGGCGGCTCCGGCTATGGCGGCCCGCGCCCCCTCCACCGTGCTCACATCGGCGCCGAACCGCTCCACTCCGTCCAGGGCGGAGCCGTCGCCCTTGCGGTCGACGAGACGCACGGGGTGGCCGCGGCGGACGAGCTCCCGGGCCAGGGCGGTTCCCGCGGGACCCGAGCCGAGTACGGCGTGCAGGGAGCGGGTGTGGTCGGCGGTGGCGTTCATGGCGACTCCTTCTCGGTTACTTGCTCTCGCTTGTGTTAGATACCGTAACTTCAGTGCTGCTCCATAGCAAGAGCGGGAGACCCAGACTTTCGTTAAGGTGTGTCGCAAAGCGAGGAGGAGCCGTCGTGACCAGCAGTGCGCAGACCCCGAGAGCGCGGTATCGCGAGCAGACCCGCGCGGAGATCAAGGAGATCGCGCTCCGGCAACTGGCCGAGGGCGGTACGGACGGAGTGGCCCTCACCCGGATCGCCAAGGAGGTCGGGCTCTCGGGTCCGGCCCTCTACCGCTACTTCGACTCCCGTGACGCACTGCTGACGGAGCTCATCCGGGACGCCTACGCCGACCTGGCGGCGGCCGTCACGGCGGCGGCCGGCGCCCTGCCGCCGGACACATCACCGCGAGCGCGACTGCGTTCCCTCGCGGCGGCCTGCCGGGACTGGGCCGTGGAGCAGCCGCACCGCTATCTGCTCATCGAGGGCACACCGGTGCCCGGCTACACCGCGCCTGCGGACACGGTCGACAGCGCACGGGCGGTACTCGAACCGTTCCTGCCGGCGTTCGAGGCGGCCGAGCCGTCGGCGGCGGTGCTGCCGGTGGTGGAGCAGATGACGGCCTGGGCGCAGCGGGACGCGGCGGTGTCGCAATGGGTGCGCGGACAGGTATCCGTGAGGGCGGAGGGCGCCGCGCTGGCCGGTTCCGTGTTCGCCTGGTCGCATATGCACGGGGCGATCGGACTGGAGGTGTCGGGCCAGTTCGAAGGCATGGGCCATGACGGGGGCACCCTGCTCACCGCCCAGATCGACTCGCTGGCGGACGCGTTCGGGCTCGATTGACCGGCGCGCCGGGCGCTTCGGCGTCTAGGGCGTGTACACGTACGGCGTCGTCGTGGTCAGCGGTTCGAAGCCGAGCCGTTCCAGAATGGGGCGGCTCGTGCTCATGGCGTCGACCTGGAGATACCGGTAGCCCCGCGCCACGGCGGCACGGCCGCGATGGGCGACCAGCGCGCGGTAGATGCCCCGGCCCCGCCAGCCCTCGACGGTGCCGCCGCCCCACAGTCCGGCGAAGCGCGTCCCCGGCACGAGTTCCATCCGGGTGGCACTCACCGGGGTGTCCCCGGCCAGGGCGACCACCGCGACCACCGTGTCCGAGTCGGCCGCGAGCTGGCCGAGCAGCTGGTGGCGGAGCCGGGAGCTGTCGGCGCCGAAGGCCCTCTCGTGCACCTGGGCGACGAGGTCGACGCCGGCCCGGTCGGTCACGGGCAGGACGCGGATGCCGTCCGGCGGCTCGGCGTCCAGGTCCAGGTCGGCGGCCTCGCCGATCATCAGGGTCTCCTCGGGCTGGGGCGTGAAGCCCGCGTCCCTGAGCCGCTGCCCGAGGTCCACCGGGAGGTCGTGGCCGTAGAGCTTCCACTCGAAGTCGAGCCCGAGCCCGGAGTAGTGGGTGATCTGTTCGGCTATCGCCGCGTCGGCGCTCGCCTCGTCCAGGTCGGACCACACGACGCCGTTCCAGCCGTGCGCGGACGACACCTGGCGCACGACGCGGCCCGCCCGCTCGACCTGGGCGTCGGGGCCGTCAGGCCGCGCGCCCTCCCGCATGTCCCGGTCGAAGAGGGCGAGCACCCCGGCATGATCCATGGGCTCACTCCAGCACCGCGCCGCTGCCTGCACAAGCCCTTTTCGGCCCACCCGGCCCTCGGGCCGCGCGTCGGCGAAGATGGGGGCGCAGGGAGTTTCGCGCCGCGAGGAAGGCCGTACGCCATGGTCGTGAAGGACACCGAACTGCCGCATCTGCGCCGCTGTGTCGCGCTCGCGGCCGAGGCGCTGGAGGCCGGGGACGAGCCGTTCGGTTCGGTGCTGGTGGGCGCGGACGGCGAGGTGCTCGCCGAGGACCACAACCGGGTGGCCTCGGGCGACCGCACCCGGCACCCCGAGTTCGAGCTGGCACGCTGGTCAGCCGCCCATATGCCGCCCGAGGAGCGGGCCGCCGCGACCGTGTACACCTCCGGCGAGCACTGCCCGATGTGTGCGGCCGCGCACGCCTGGGTGGGCCTAGGACGCATCGTGTACGTCGCTTCGTCGGAGCAACTCGTCGGGTGGCTGGGCGAGTTGGGGGTGCCCGCCGCGCCGGTACGGGCGCTGCCGATCCAGGACGTCGCGCCGGACGTGACCGTGGAGGGCCCGGTGCCCGAGCTGACGGAGGACATCCGGGCGCTGCACTTCCGGTTCCACCGGCGCACGGACTGACGGGCGGCGTTCCGGCGCCGTACCCGGGTACCGGCAAGCCCTGCTAGCCGAGTTCCAGCGTGGTGACGCCGAAGACGCGGTCATGGGCGTACGGCCGTACCGGACCGGTGTACATGCGGGCCGTCTCGAAGGAGGGGGTGAAGCCGGCCTCCTCGGCGAGGGTGACACCGGCCGGGTTGTTCTCGGGCACGTCGATGGCGATCTCGCGGCCGGCCGCGTCCGCGGTCAGGGCGGCGAATACGGCTCGCGCGTCCTCGGCGGTGTCCGCGAAGAGCGGGCCGATGCGCGGGCAGTCCTGGCCGGGGCGGATCACACCGTAACCGGTGACACGGTCGCCGGCGCGACGGACGACGGCGTGGTGCCCGGGGGCGGTCAGCCAGTGCGCGAGGAAGCGGGGGCGGTCGGCCGGCGTGCAGGCGCCGTCGTACGCGGTGATGTCCTCGATGTCCTCGGGCCGCAGCGCGCGGACGTCCGCCGGGGCCTCGACCGCGGGTGCCGTGCCGGTGTACCGGAAGGTGCGGTGGGCGAGTTCGAAGCCGGAGCGGGCGTAGTTGTCCTGCTGGGCGACGACTCCGTCGAGCCCCACCGTGCGGTTCTCCGCGTGCGCCAGCGCGGTCTTCCAGATGGCGAATCCATGGCCGCGGCCGCGTGCGTCCGGGCGGACCAGGTACCAGCCCAGGAACGCGTAGTCGGAGCCGTAGTTGACGACGGAGATCGCCGAGACGGGCTCGCCGTCGATCCGGCCGATGAAGAAACCTTCGGGGTCCTGCGCGAAGAAGGCCGCACTGTCCGCGAGGCCCGGGTTCCAGCCCTCGTCGACGGCCCATCCGCGGACGACCGGCCAGTCGTCGATGCCGGCCTGCGTGATGACGAGGTCCTCGGGGGCCAGAGAGGCCATGGATGCGCTCCGTTCCGTGGGGTGCCGTACGCGCGCGGTGATCGAACGCGCCCGCAGCATCCTCGCGGATCGCCCCGGCGGGCGTCACGGCGTGATCAAGCCGATGACGTGCTCTGCGGGTGAGCTGCCGGACGGATGTTCACAGGTCGCCGTGCGACGTCGACGACGCCGTACGACAAAGGCCCCACCGCTTGTCTGCCCGGTGGGGCCTGCCGTACCGCTTGCGCGACTGGTCAGCGCATCGCCTTCGGGCGGAAGCGGCGGTACAGGATGGCCCCGCCCAGGACGAGGGCCGTGGCGCCCGCGACGGCGGGTACCGTCTGGTCCGCTCCGGTCTGGGCGAGGGCGGCCCCGGGCCCGTGCGGTGCATGCGCGAGCGGCGCCGGTCGCGGATGATGCGCCCGCGGCGCCGTCGGCTTCGGCGCGGGCCGCGTGGTGCGGGGAGGCTGCTTGGCCGGGCCGTTCACCGACTCGTTGCCGATCGTCGCGTTGCCGACGCCGACCACGTTCACGCTGTTGCCGCTGACGTTCACCGGCAGGTGCACCGGGAGCTCCACCACATTGCCGGTCCCGACGCCCGGTGAATCCTTTCCGCTCCCCTTGGCCGATGCCCCGCCGTGCGAGGCGGTGTCCGTCTTGGCCCCGCCGTCCTCGTTGGTGCACTTGTTGCCCACGGCCGGGTTCAGCAGCCCCACCACGTTCACGGTGTTCCCGCACACATTCACCGGGACGTGCAGCGGGACCTGAATGGTGTTGCCGGCCAGCAGCCCGGGCGAGTCGGCCGCGGCACCGTCCGCCGCGGCGGAGGCGTCTGCCGCGAAAGCGGCGGACACCGGCACCGTCACAGCCATCGCGCCCGAGGCGGCGAAGGCGATCACACCGTTTCGGGTAACCCGTCTCATAGGTTCCCTGCCTTCCAGACTTGGTCGCGGGCACTCACCCGCACCGGATAAAACGCAGACGAACCATTAGAGTTATGGCTTATCGGCCTTTCACCCCATCGAGTGGCACGCTTGTCGAACTAGTGGCAAAAACGCCCGATAGGAATGCAAGGGGCGCAAGCTACGGCAGCCCGGACGATCTCGCTCGCCGGGAGGCGTGCCCTCCAGGGCCCGCTTATCGTGATCGGGACGCCGATTCCCGGTCCGCGAGGGGCGCCCTGGAGGCATCGATGCTGGCCAAGCTGTCAACGCGGCTCACGCTGCGGCGCTGCGCGGTCACCGGCGCGATGGGCCTTGCCCTGCTCGGCACGGGCCTGTCGACGGCCACGGACGACCCCGAGCCCGACCTGACCCGCTTCTACGAGCAGAAGGTCGCCTGGGCCAAGTGTCCGGGCGAGGGGCTGCCGAAGGATCTCCAGTGCGGCAAGGTCACCGTCCCCCTCGACTACGGGCACCCCCGCAAGGGCACCCTCGACCTCGCACTCGCCCGCTACCGGGCCACGGGCGAGAAGCGGGGCTCGGTGCTGCTCAACTTCGGCGGGCCGGGCGGCCCCGGCGTCCCCGAATTCATGGCCGGCGGCAAGGACTTCATGGAGCTGACGGACAACTACGACATCGTGACCTTCGATCCACGCGGCGTCGGCAGGTCCTCCCCCGTCAGCTGCGGGGACGGCGAGGAGAACATCGAGATGCCGGACGACGGCAACGAGATCAGCCGCGATCCGCAGTCCGTCCTCGGGCAGTTGAAGAAGGCGGCCGAGGCGTGCGCCCGCCACTCCGGCCCCGTGCTTCCCCACATAGGCACGGTCAACGCCTCGCGCGACATGGACGTGATGCGCGAGTCTCTCGGCGACGACAAGCTCAACTACCTGGGCTTCTCGTACGGAACGCGGCTGGGCGCGGTGTACGCCGCCCAGTTCCCCGACAAGGTCGGCCGATTGGTCCTCGACGGCGTGGACACGCTGACCGAGCCGCTGACCGAGCAGGGTGTCGCGGGCGCCCAGGGGCAGCAGAAGGCGCTGGACGAGTTCATCACCTGGTGCGTGAAGGACATCGCCTGTCCGTTCGGGCAGGACGCGCGCGAGGCGCGCAAGCAGGTGGTGCAGCTCGTCGACTCGCTGGACGAAGACCCGGTCCCGACGGCCTTCGGCGAGCCGTTCACCGGCCAGGACCTGGTCGGCGCCATCGGACAGGCGCTCTACAGCGAGGAGTTGTGGCCCTCCCTGGAGCGGGCCCTGGCCTCGCTGGTGGAGGACGGCGACACACACGCCATCGAGACCTTCGCGGCCGGCGGTGCCGCCCCTTCGCGCCGGGGGAAGACCGACGACCCCGACGGCGGTCTCGTCGACGAGCAGGACGTCCCCTTCGACAACATGCCCGCGGCAATGATGGCGATCAACTGCGCCGACGACCCCGACCGCCCCACCGGAAAGCAGATCGTGAACGACCTCGACCGGCTGCGCGCCGAGTACGACCGGGCCTCGCCCGTCTTCGGGCCGTACCGGCTCAGCGGGGTGCTGATGTGCTACGGCCGCCCCAAGGGCACGGACTTCATACGCGACGAGGTCAAGGACGTGGAGACGCCGAAGATGCTCCTCGTGGGCACCCGGGGCGACCCGGCGACGCCGTACCGCTGGACCGTGGAGACGGCTCGGCGCCTCGGCTCCTCGGCGGTGGTCCTGGACAACAAGGGCGGCGGCCACACCGGCTACGCCTCCTCCAAGTGCGTGCACAGCAAGGTCGACGCCTTCCTGCTGTACGGCACGCTGCCGGCCGACGGCAGTTCCTGCGGGCCGGAGGACGACGAACAGTAGAGCAGGGCAGGGGTGCGGCGATTGCCCCTAATGCCCGATCGGTGAATCGGCCCTATCGTGCTGTTATGGAGCACGCACTCAGTCCCACGACCCTCACCGAGCTGCGGCGCCCGCGCCCCTATCCGGCCGTGTCCGTGCTGACGCCGACGCATCGCCGAGAGCCCTATCGGGCCCAGGACCAGGTCCGGCTGCGCAATGTCGTGGCCGAGGCCAAGAAGCAGCTGGAGGCCGATCCCTCGGTCACCCGCGAGCGACGGGCGGACGTCGAGCGGCAGCTCGACCAGGCCCTCGCCGAGGTCGATCTCACCTACGCCGAGGACGGCTTGGTGATCTTCGCAGCCCCCGGTGAGCACCAGGTGTGGTCGCTCGCCCGCTCCGTGCCCGAGCGCGTGGTGCTCTCGGACACCTTCCTCACCCGCAACCTGGTCTCCGCGCAGGCCGCCGAGCGGCCCTACTGGGTGCTGTCGGTCTCCGCCGACCGCGTCACCCTGTGGAACGGCAGCCTGGACCGGATCACCGAGGCCCGCATGGGCGGCTTCCCGCTGACCCGGCGGGTCGAGAACTTCGACGCCGAGCGCCAGGAGCGGATCGGCGACACGCCGAGCACATTCCGCGACGAGGGCACCCGCCACTTCCTCAAGGACGCCGACTCCGCCCTGAGCGCGATCCTCCGGCGCAATCCGCGGCCGCTGTACGTCACCGGCGAGCAGGCGGCGCTGTCGCTGCTCGACGAGATCGGGGGCGTCGGCAAGCACGCCGTGCACATCCCGCACGGCGGGCTCGCGCACGGCACCCGCGAGGCGGTGTGGCAGGCGATCGAGCCGCGGATCACCGCCGAGAACCGCACGCACGCGGACGCCGTGTCGCGAGAACTCGAATCCGCCCGTGGCCGCAAGGCGTTCGCGGCCGGTGTGGACGAGGTCTGGCGCAGCGCCCGTGAGGGCCGGATCCGGCTGCTGGCGGTCGAGGAGAACTACCGGGCGACGGTGCGCGGCGAGGGCGGCGAGCATCTGATCCCGGCCGGGAGCGACGAACTGGACGCCCGCGAGGACATCGTGGACGAGATCGTCGAGCAGTGCCTGGAGACCGGCGCCGAGGTCCGCTTCGTGCCGGACGGCACACTGAGCGACGCCCGTGGGATCGCGGGAGTGCTGCGGTTCTGACGGGCGGCGAGGAGGCACAGCGGCGGACGGACCCCGCCGGCCTCCTCACACCCCGTCGAAGAGCGCGCTCAGACCACGCTCCACGACTGCCTCCAGATCCTCCTCACCGGCCGCGACGATGGCGTACGTGCGCAGCAGGAAGCGATGGAGGGCGGCGGTGTCGAACTGGAGCAGGGCCATGCCGTACGGCGAGTGCAGCTCCACGACCGTCCGCTCCTCGCCGCACGGCCAGATGTGCACGTCGCCGTCCCCCGCCGGGCCGCGCAGCCCGACCTCCAGCAGACCGCGCGCGAAGGTCCAGGTGGCACCCTGACCGTCGAGAGAGACCTCGCCCGGGAAGTCGAGGTACACCGCCAGCGGGTTCGTGGACGTATACCGCAGCTTCGCGGGAACGGGGACCTCGCGCTCCTCGCCGGTGATCAGACGGGCGCGGGCGGGCTGCTCGAGGGCGATGTCCATGGGCGGTCTCCCCTGCGGGTCGGCGGGCGGACTTATTTGCCGCTCTGCCTTTACGACCCCACAGACGCCGTTTGCATTACACCGAAGGACACATCAATTTTGTGAGCTGCGTCACGCCCACCGAGTGCAACCGACCGACGAACGGCAATTACGTCCTCACACCTCGAACATCCGGCCGTCGAACACGCGAATGAAGGCCGTGTGATCGCCTTAAAAGTCCGCCAAATTCCGTACGTCACCTACGACTTGACCGCATCGACGACGTACGCCAATCGCATGGCACAAGCCCTCCGGGAAGACTCTGGCATATGCCGGACGCACCACCGAATCGGGTGTTGCCAAATCCCTTACAGGGCGTCGCGGGCTGTGCGACAGTCGTAACCGGTCCTTCCGTCAGCCTTGGTCGTACCGTCCCGCATCGGAGTGCGTCATGCCACCCCATCTCTCTGCGGACCGCCCCGCCGCTCAGCCGCCAGGGCGCGGCTCGGTCGACGCGCTCATATCGCAGGCACGGCGGCTCAAGGGCGACGTCGACGCCGTACGGCGGGACACTCCGAGCGACGCATCCGACCCGCAGGAACGATGGCAGCGGGCGCTCTACGACCTCGCGCTGCACCAGCTCGACGACCTCGACACACATCTCGGGCAGCTGCGGGAGGGCCCGCCCCTCGTCTCCCCGGCTCCCGCGGCCGCGCCGCCCGCTCCCCGGTGTGGCTCCCTGCTGAGCCGGGTGGGCAGTGCGGAGTGGAACCTGCTGACGGACGAGGCCAGTTGGTCCGGTGAGCTCTACCAGATCCTGGGCCGCGACCCCGCCACCGCGCCGCTCACCCTCGACGAACTGCCATCCCTGGTGCACGACGAGGACCGGCCGAAGCTGACCGCGATGGTCACCGACTGCCTGATCGACGCCAAACCCATCGACGGGGAGTTCAGGATCGTCCGGCCGGACGGCGAGGCGCGGACCGTGCACATGATGGGCGAACCAGTGCTCGACTCTGGCGGCAGCACCGCCTCGATGTGGGCTGTGCTGCGGGACGTCAGCGAACTGCGCCGATGCCGGAGCGAGGTGAGCGAGACCCGTGACTCGCTCCAGCGCCACCAGCACCAGGCCCAGACCGAGCACCGGATCGCGGTCGAGTTGCAGGAGGCCGTACTGCCGCCGTGGCGCGGCTCCCTGCGACTCCCGCACCAGGGCCCCGTGACGCTTGACCTCGCTGCCCACCAGCTGCCGTCGTCGACGCGCGGGCTGATCGGCGGCGACTGGTACGACGCGCTCGAACTGGCCGACGGACAGACCCTGTTGAGCGTCGGCGACCTGACCGGTCACGGCGTCGCCGTCGCGTCCGGCATGGCGACCCTGCTGGGCGCCGTACGGGGCATGGCGATGGCCGGCACCCAGCCAGGGCAACTGATGTCCTGGCTCAACCAGTTGCTGGACGCCCCCGTCCAGCCGGCCCTGGGCAGCGCCGTCTGCTGCCGCTATCGGCCCGACACCCGCACCCTGACCTGGGCACAGGCCGGACACCCCGCCCCGCTGCTGTTCCGCGACGGGACGGGGCGCAGGCTGAACGCGCCGCACGGTGTCCTGCTCGGTGCCACCTCGGGCGCCGTCTACGCACAGGCCGAGGAGGCCCTTGAGGTGGGCGACCTGCTCGTGCTGCACACCGACGGACTGGTGCAGGAGCGCAGCGCGGCGGACTCCGTGAATGTGTTGTCGGACCTGGGCCCACGCCTCGGTGAGGCGGGCACGGCACAGGACTGCGTACGGTTGATCGTGGACGAGTTCGGTGACAGGGAGCGCGAGGACGACGCCTGTGTGCTCGTGGCCAGGGTGATGTCCTAGAGCTTCATGCCTGTGAGCTTCATGCCTGTGCGCTGTCGCCGCCCGGCTTCCTCGCCTTGGGCAGCGCCAACCGGATCTCCTCCCGCAGTTCGTTGATCTTCGGGTAGCCGGAGTACTCGGCGGTGAGCCGGTACATCTGCCGGAGCCGGTCCCAGGTGCGGCCGGACGAGTTGGAGCCCATCGACATCAGGGCCAGCCGTGCGTAGCGGTCGGCCTGTTCGGGGTCGTCCGCGATGAAGCAGGCGGACGCCATGGACAGATGGTCGAAGATCTTCGAGCGCTCTCGGCCGTCGTTGCGCAGAGCCAGGGCCTTCTCCGCGTAGTGCTGGGCGTGCGCGGCCGCGGTCGGGTCGAACTCGGCCAGCGTGCGGTAGGCCAGGGCCTGCATGCCGTACAGATCCTCGTCCTTGAAGGTCTGCATCCAGCTCGGTGGCGGCACATCGCCCCGGTCGGAGACGAAGAGGTCCTCCGCCCGGCCGAGGGTGCGGCGCATGGCCTGCCCCTTGCCCATCGACGCCTGGGCCCAGGCCTCGATGGTGTGGAACATGGCCCTGGTGCGCGGCAGCACCTCGTCGCCCGAGCCGGACTGGGCGAGTTTCATCAGGTCGAGTGCGTCGTCGGGCCGACCGAGGTGCACCATCTGGCGAGCCGCTCGGGAGAGCGCCTCGCCGGCGCGGGGCCGGTCGCCGCCCTCCCGGGCCGCGTGGGCGGCGATGACGAAGTACTTCTGGGCCGTGGGCTCCAGGCCGACGTCGTGCGACATCCAGCCCGCGAGGACGGCGAGGTTGGCGGCGACGCCCCACAGGCGCCGCTGCAGATGTTCGGGGTGATGGTAGGCGAGCATGCCGCCCACCTCGTTGAGTTGTCCCACCACTGCCTTGCGCTGCAGCCCGCCGCCGCGGGCCGCGTCCCAGGCCCGGAACACCTCGACCGAGCGCTCCAGTTCCTCGATCTCCTGTGATCCGATGGGGGCGGCCTCGTAACGGTCGAACCCAGCGGGGTCGGCGTGCAAGGGGTCGTCGAACTGAGGGGCGTCGGCCCTGAGGGCCGGGTCGGAGCGCAGCCAGTCGTGCATGGCGCTGCTGAGTGCGGATCCCGCGGCGAGCGCGGCACCCGCGCCCACCAAGCCGCGTCGGTTGAGCATGAGGTCCATTCCCGTGAATTCGGTGAGGACCGCAGCAGTCCGCTCGGGCGCCCACGGCACACCGTCGGGATGCTCCACACTCCCGCCGTCCTGCCGTTTCCCCGCACGCCCGTGCCGGACCAGACCGAGGTCCTCGATGGTCACGACACGGCCGAGACGCTCGGTGAACAGGGCCGCCAGCACCCGGGGTACGGGATCGCGCGGGATCTCTCCCATGTCGATCCACCTCCGCACCCGTGAGGTGTCGGTCGCCAGCTGTAGGTGGCCCATGGCCGCCGCCTGCCGGTTGACCAGCCTCGCGAGTTCGCCCTTGGACCAGCCGGCCAGGCCGAACAGGTCCGCCAGGCGGGTGTTGGGTTCTCCGCTCACATCAAGCCCCCAGGTTCTCGGCTGAGTTGACAGTAGCCCGGTGAGAGTTGCCCCGGGACTATTCGCCAGGGTTCGCCAGGGTGCGCCAGATGGTGTGCCACTGGGCATCGGGTGTCAGGTAGGAACGCGCCACCCCGACCCGGTCGCCCTCCAGCTACGGCTGCAGCATTCCCCAGGGTGCACCCGGGCGGCCGGATCGGGCAGCGCTTTGACGTCGTAGGCACACGAAGGGATCTGTCTCTCCCATGTACACAGCATCGTCCTCCGTGTCCGCCCCACCCCGGTCGCTGCGAGCCCGCCCGGCGGGCGGCGGCCCCTACCTCGCCCCCGCGCGGCCGGCGGCAGTCCCCGTGCTCGGCGCGGGCCGGCCGCTGCGTACCGCGGGGCTCGGCACCCAACCGCTCAGCGGGAGACTCGACTTGTCCGGCCCCCAGGGCGCCCAGCTGCGTACCGCGATCGCGTCGGTGCACCGGATCTGCCCGGAGTTCGCCCCGGTCCAGGTACTGCGCAGCAGCGGGCGGTCCGTGCTCCTGGTCGGCACGACCGGGCGCAGCACGGCCGTCGCCAAGTGTTTACTGGACCACTCGCCGTCCTGGGCCGAGCGGATCCGGCACGAGATAGCGGCATACCGCTCGTTCGTCCGGCACCGCCCTCCAGTGCGCGTGCCGAGACTGATCGCGGCGGATCCGGACAACTGCACCCTCGTCATCGAGCGGATGCCGGGCCGGGTGGCGGCCCTTCAGCGGCACCCCATGGAGGCGCCGCCGCGAGCGGACATCAGGGCGGCACTCGGCGCCATCTGCCGGCTCAACGCATGGCGGCCGCCGGCGGGCACGTTCGACGCCCCGCTGGAGTACGCCGCCCGGATCTCCCGGTACCACGAGCTGGGGCTGCTCACCGACCGGGACATGGGCGATCTGCAGAAGCTGCTGCACGGCATCGCGGCGACCGCGGGCCGCCATGGCATGGGCCAGTTCTGCCACGGCGACGCTCTGCTGTCGAACATCCTGCTCTCACCGGCCGGTCCAGTGCTGGTGGACTGGGAGCACGCGGGCTGGTACCTGCCGGGCTACGACCTGGCGACGCTGTGGTCGGTGCTCGGGGACGCACCGGTGGCCCGGCGGCAGATCAGCCAGATCGCCCAGTCGGCGGGCCCCGCCTCGCGGGACGCCTTCCTGGTGAACCTGATGCTCGTGCTGACCCGCGAGATCCGTACCTACGAGACGGCCGTGCAGCGTTCGATGCACGACGCGACCCCGGCGGCACCGGGAATGGCCCACCCGGGTGCTGCGCCGTCCGGCGAGGAACAGCGGCTGTTGCTGAGGCGGCTGCACGACGACTGCCAGTTGGCCCGGCGGGCCGTTCGTGCGGCGGTCGGCACTCGCTGACGGGGACGGTGGTCCGCGGTACGCCAAGTGGCGTACCGCGGGCTTTCGTGTGCGCGGCCCATGCGAGTGGGTCGCCGAACTGCGCATTGGGATACGCCATTGACGCCCCGCAGACCGGACGGGCACCACCACGAAACTCCCGGGAATCCCGCGTGACAAGGGAATTCGTCAGCCCCTTGGCATGATTGACGGATCGTCGGACAGCCGGTACCACAGACCCACGCCCGGCCCCGCACGGCCCATCGCGCCCGACCGTCCCAGGAGGCTGCATTGCGTGGATCCGTCACCGCCATGGCCGCTGCGACACTGCTGTTGCCGTTGCTCGGCGCGGCCCCGTCCGATACCCGCAGCACGGAGAGCGGCCTGCAGTCGGCCTTCACCTCCGCCGCCGCCGAGTACCACGTGCCGCAGAGCGTCCTGCTCGGCGTCTCCTACCTCCAGTCCCGCTGGGACACGCACGGCGGGGCGCCCAGTGTGACCGGCGGCTACGGCCCGATGCACCTCACCGACGCCCGCACCGCGCTCGCCGGGGCCACCCCGCACCACAGCGACGGCTCGGAGGACGCGCGGGGCGACAGCGCCCGCGCGGCGCTGCTTCCGAAGACGAAGCTGCCGAAGCCCACGCGGCTCCCGGCCCGCCTCAGGACGCTGCCGAAGGCGGCCGAACTGACCGGGCTGAGCCCCCAGCAGTTGCGTACGGACCCGGCCGCCAACGTGGCAGGGGGCGCCGCGCTGCTCGCCGCCGCCCAGAAGGAACTGGGCGAGCCCCTGAGTTCCGACCCGGCGCAGTGGTACGGCGCGGTGGCCCGCTTCTCGGGCGCCGACGACACCGCCACGGCGACGGCGTACGCGAACGACGTCTACGCCGTGCTGCGCACCGGCCAGGAGCGCGAGACGGACGGTGGCCAGCTGGTGGCCCTGGCCGCCCAGCCGGGCCTGACCCCCGACACCCGGCAGCTGCGGCGGACGGGGTTGCGCACGCTCGACGCGGCGGAGACCGAGTGCCCGCCCACGGTGTCCTGCGAGTGGGTCCCGGCGCCGTACGAGGAGTTCGGGGAGGGTGACTACGGCAATCACGACCTGGGCGAGCGTCCTACCGGCCAGGGCATCGACTACATCGTCATCCATGACACGGAAGGCGCCTGGGACGGGGTTCTCACCATGGTGCAGGACCCGACCTATGTGTCGTGGCAATACACCCTGCGCTCCACGGACGGCCACATCGCCCAGCATGTGAAGGCCAAGGATGTGGCGTGGCACGCGGGCAACTGGTACGTCAACGCCAAGTCGGTCGGTCTGGAGCACGAGGGCTTCCTGGCGCGGCCGGACGCCTGGTACACGGAGGCGATGTACCGGTCCTCGGCACGCCTGGTGACGTATCTCGCGAAGAAGTACGACATCCCGCTGGACCGGCAGCACATCCTGGGCCACGACAATGTGCCGGGTCCGACCGCGTCGACGGTCCGCGGTATGCACACCGACCCGGGCCCGTACTGGGACTGGCGGCACTACTTCGAGCTGCTCGGGCGCCCCTTCGAGCCCTCGGCGGGCCCCGACGGCGGCATGGTGACGATCCGCCCCGACTACGCGACCAACCGGCCCGAGTACACGGGCTGTGTCTCGGCGGGCGAGCCCTGCGCGGACCACGGTTCGAGCGCGGTGCGGCTGTACTCCGGGCCCGGCGAGTCGTATCCGCTGATCAAGGACGTCGGTCTGGGCACGACACCGTCCAAGGGCGTCAACGACCTGTCCTCGCGGGTCTCGACCGGGCAGCAGTACGCGGTCGCGGGCCAGGAGGGCGACTGGACGGCGATCTGGTACCTGGGACAGAAGGCGTGGTTCAAGAACACCAAGCAGAACCCGGCCGCGGTGAACTCGGCCGGCCAGGTGGTGACGCCGAAGGACGGCGTGCAGAGCGTCCCGGTGTACGGCCGCGCCTATCCCGAGGCCTCCGCCTATCCGGCGGACATTCCCGCACAGACCGTGTCGCCACTGCCGTACACCTTGCCGGCCGGCCAGCGCTATGTGGTGGGCGACCAGGTGCCGGGCGAGTACTACTACGCGGTGACCTTCGACGAGGGGTCGCACCGGGTGGTGGCCGGCAAGGACCTCTACTACGAGATCCAGTTCGGCCACCGGGTGGGGTTCGTGCGGGCGGCGGACGTGCAGGTGATGCCCTCGGGGCCCGAGGCCACAGTGAGCCCGCCTGTCCCTCCGGCCGCTGCCTTCAGGTCGCCCTCCGGGTGATCCCGTACGGCTCGGCTCATACGGCATGACCCCTGACGCTGGAGATCCGATGACTCTGCGACAAGGATCATGACAAGACGAGAAGGTGGCTGAGCAGCCGGGGCCGTGCGGGGACGATTCAGCCCTGTTGGAAGAGTTCCGCCGGGAGCGGCTTCAGGAGGGCGTACAGATCGTCGGTGATGGGGCGGTCCCAGGCGGCGATGGTGACCAGGACGTTGTCGCTGCGGTCGAACTGCACGCAGGAGATCCGGCTCTCGGAGAGCTTCAGGCGGCGCACGATCAGGAGGTTGTCGCCCTGCATGACGGGCACGTCCTCGCTGCCGACGACGGTGACCTCCTCGTCGTTCTCCAGGGCCAGCAGCAGCTGCGCCACCTCGAAGGGGATCTCGCCCTCCTCGACCTCACGGGCCGGGGAGCCCTCGGGCAGATTGCCGATGATCATCGCCGGGCCGCGGCCGCCGAAGAGGTCGTAGCGCAGGAAGACACCCTGGCAGCTGCCGTCGGGGGCGGGCAGCAGCCCGGCGCCCAGATTTCCGGGCCAGTCACCCGGGTCCATGGCCAGTACGTCGAAGTCGGGCCCGGCGGGCGTGGCGCTGCGGCGGCGGAGGAACGACATGTCGCCATGGTACGTGGCCGGGCCTGTCACGTGACGTGAGGGCAGGCGTTCGACGACTGCTCCCTCGCGCTTCGGCTGGGGCTCCGGTGACCCGCGGCGGGTCACCGGGCGCCGCGAGTTTCCGCCGACAGCACGCCGCCGGCGTCGGGCCCGCGCCTGGTTCGGCGTCGGCTGACCGGGCGCGGGGGCGACCGAGCCGGCGGTGGCCGTCGGCTCGGCTCCGTTCGCCTCGTCAGGTCAGGTCAGGTCGAACTCGCCTTCCCGCGCACCCGACACGAACGCACCCCACTCGGCGGGTGTGAAGATCAGGGAAGGGCTCTCCGGGCTGCCGCTGTTGCGCATCGCGATGAATCCCTCGACAAAGGCGATCTGGACATCGCCCAGGCCGCGGCTGCTCGAGTGCCAATCGGCGTTGCTGAGGTCCAGCTCCGGCTTGTCCCAGCCCGCGAGCCGCGGCTGCTGCTGGATGGTGCTCTCGGCCACGTCCGTGCTCCTCCCGATTTCGTAGTCCGCGGCCAGCCTAGCGATCGGTTCCGGGTGCCAACAGGCCACGTGAGGGGGACCTTTGCCAAGGCCCCTCCAACGCCGTCCGGGAGCGCTCTCAGGCGTCCGGGGGCTCGGAGCCCACGAGCCACATCGAGAAGAACTGCGATCCGCCGCCGTAGGCGTGTCCGAGCGCCTTGCGGGCGCCCTCCACCTGGTGTTCCCCGGCCTGTCCGCGCACCTGGAGAGCCGCTTCGGCGAAGCGGATCATGCCGGAGGCCCCGATGGGGTTGGTGGACAGGACGCCGCCCGACATGTTGACGGGCAGGTCGCCGTCCAGTTCGGTCACCCCGGACTCGGTGAGCTTCCAGCCCTCGCCCTCGGCGGCGAAGCCGAGGTTCTCCAGCCACATGGGCTCGTACCAGGAGAACGGCACGTACATCTCGACGGCGTCGATGTCGCGGCGCGGATCGGCGATGCCCGCCTGCCGGTACACATCGGCCGCGCAGTCCTTGCCGGCCTGCGGCGACACGAAGTCCTTGCCCGCGAACATGGTCGGCTCGCTGCGCATGGCGCCGCCGAGCATCCAGGCGGGCGGGCGGGGCGCACGGGCGGCTCCGGCGCGGTCGGTGAGGATCATCGCGCAGGCGCCGTCGGAGGAGGGGCAGGTCTCCGAGTAGCGGATGGGGTCCCACAGCATGGGCGAGGACTGGACCTTCTCCAGGGTGATGTCGTGCTCGTGGAGGTGTGCGTAGGGGTTCTTCAGGGCGTTGCGGCGGTCCTTGTACGCCACCAGCGAGCCGACCGTGTCGGGCGCGCCGCTGCGTCGCATGTACGCGCGCACGTGCGGGGCGAAGAAGCCGCCCGCCCCCGCCAGCAGTGGCTGCTGGAAGGGGATCGGCAGGGACAGACCCCACATGGCGTTCGACTCGGACTGTTTCTCGAAGGCGAGCGTCAGCACGGTGCCGTGCACGCGGGCCGCGACCAGGTTGGCGGCGACGAGGGCCGTGGAGCCGCCGACCGACCCGGCCGTGTGCACCCGGAGCATGGGCTTGCCCACCGCGCCGAGGGCGTCGGCGAGATACAGCTCCGGCATCATCACGCCCTCGAAGAAGTCGGGCGCCTTGCCGATGACCACGGCGTCGATGTCCGCCCAGGTCAGCTCGCCGTCGTCGAGGGCGGCGCGGGCGGCCTCCCGGACGAGCCCGGCGATCGACACGTCCCGGCGCGCCGCGACGTGCTTGGTCTGACCGATGCCTACGACGGCCACGGGCTCCTTGCTCATCGCGGATCCCCTTCGAGTACGGCGACCAGGTTCTGTTGCAGACAGGGACCGGACGTGGCGTGTGCGAGCGCCCGGTCGGACTCGCCCCGGTGGATGCGGGCGGCGGCCTCTCCGACGCGGATGAGCCCGGCGGCCATGACGGGGTTGGCGGCGAGTGCGCCGCCCGACGGGTTCACGCGCACGCCGTCATCCAGCTTGAGCGCCTTGCGCAGGACGACCTCCTGCGAGCTGAAGGGCGCGTGCAACTCGGCCGTGTCGACGGGCCGTTCGAAGGCGCCGGCCTGCTCGGCGGCCAGGCGGGTCGAGGGCGAGTCGGTCAGGTCGCGGACGCCGAGACCGTGTGCCTCGATGCGGTGGTCGATGCCGCGGATCCAGGCGGGTCGTTCGCACAGCTCGCGGGCCTGTTCCCCCGCCGCGAGGATCACCGCGACGGCCCCGTCGCCGATGGGCGGGCAGTCGCCGGTACGCAGCGGTCGTACGACGTAGTCCCCGTGCGGCACCGAACCCCGCAGCTGGGCGTGGGAGTTGGCGGTGGCGTCCGATCGGCTGCGGGCGGCGACCGCGGCGAGCGCGGGTTCGTCCGTGTCGCCGGCGTCGATGAGGGCCTGGGCCTGGAGGGCGGCCAGGGCGACGGCGTCGGGCCAGAGGGGGGCGACGTAGTAGGGGTCGAGCTGGCGGGTGAGGACGTCGCGCAGGGGGCCGGGTGAGGACTTGCCGTAGGAGTAGACGAGTGCGGTGTCGGCGTCCCCGGTCAGCAGCTTGGTCCACGCCTCGTACAGGGCCCACGCGCCGTCCATCTCGACGTGCGACTCGGAGATCGGCGGCCAGGCGCCGACGCCGTCGAGGGCGAGGGTGAAGGAGAAGGCGCGGCCGGCGAGGTAGTCGCTGGAGCCGGAGCAGGTGAAGCCGATGTCGGCGGTCTTCAGGGCGGTCTGCGCGAGCACCTCGTGCAGAACCGGCATGAGCATCTCCACCTCGGAGAGCTCCGCGCTGGTGCGCCGGTGGTCGGTCTGTGCGAAGGCGACTACGGCGATCTCGCGGTTCACAGCAGCTCCCGGTAGGTGTCGTAGTCCGCGTCGGGCTCGCCCGTGGGCCGGTAGTGGTCGGGGTAGCGGGCGCCTTCCGTCCAGACCGGTTCGACGCGCAGGCCCATGCGCACCTGGTCGTAGGGGATGCCGCCGATCCGGCCGTGCAGGGCGAGGTCGGCGCCGTCGAGGGCGATGTGGGCGTAGACGTACGGCACCTCGATGTCGAGGTTCTTGGCCTTGATGTTGACGATGCAGAAGGTGGTGACTGTGCCGCCGGGACCTACCTCGACCTGTTCCCGTGTGGCCAGCCCACATGTGGGGCACGCACCCCTCGGCGGGACGTACACCTTGCGGCAGGACGGGCAGCGTTCGCCGACGTTGCGCTGTTCGGCGAGCGCGTTGATGTAGGCGGTCTGGGCGCGGCCGGGTGAGTAGGTGTAGTCGAGGCGGGCGGCGGCGACGATACCGGTGACCGGTTCCTCGAACTCGCCGGTGTGTTCCGCGGGTGCGGCCGACCCGCTGCCGTCCGGGTCGCCGTCGTACGGCTCGAAGCAGGCGATGTCCGTGATGGCGCCGGTGCGTTCCTCGGCCCAGCGCACGCGGACGCGCATGCCGGTGTGCACGGCGTCGGGCCCGGGGGCGTCGAGGGCGTGCAGGAGGGCGGTGTCGGCGCCGTCGAGTCGGACCAGGACCCAGGCGAAGGGCGTGTCGAGGGGCTGGTCGCGGCGGGGGGCGTGGTTCCAGGCCCAGGTGGTGACCGTGCCGGTGGGGGCGACCTCGACCAGCTCGCGGAGCTCCTCGGCGGTGACGGGGTCGTACTCGACGGGTGGGACGAGCGTACGCCCGTCACCGGTGCGCACCCCGAGCACGACGCGTTCGCGCAGTCCGGTGAGGAAGGCGCTCTGGACGGGGCCGAGGGAGCGAGTGAAGGGGAACTCGACGACGAGCGGCGCTTTGAGGACTTCGGGCATCCCGCTGATCTCCTTTGGAGGTTGGGCACACGGGCCGGCCACGGCGGTCAGGCTCGCTTGTAGACGGGCGGGCGCTTCTCCGTGAAGGCGCGGGCGCCCTCTTTGGCGTCCGCGGTGTCGAAGATCGGCCAGCCGCGCTTGAGTTCGGCGGCGAGGCCGTCGGTCTCGGTCATCTCGGCGGTGTCGTAGACGGACGCCTTCACGGCCTCGACGGCCAGCGGGCCACAGGCGTTGATCTGTTCGGCGATCTCCAGCGCCTTGGCCAGTGCCGTGCCGTCGGGGACCACGTGCCCGATCAGGCCCACGTCGGCGGCCTCGCGGGCGCTGTACGGGCGGCCGGTGAGCAGCATCTCCAGGGCGTGGGTGCGCGGAATCTGGCGCTGGAGGCGGACCGTTGAGCCTCCGATGGGGAACAGGCCCCGCTTGACCTCGAAGAGGCCGAAGGTGGCCGACTCGCCCGCGACGCGGATGTCGGTGCCCTGGAGCATCTCGGTGCCGCCCGCGACGCAGTACCCCTCGACAGCGGCGATCACCGGCTTGCGGGGCCGGTGGTGGCGCAGCATCGCCTTCCAGTGCAGGTCCGGGTCGGCCTTGAGCCGGTCGCGGTACTGCTCCCCCGCCATGCCCTGGCCGGCCAGTGCCTTGAGGTCCATGCCCGCGCAGAACGAACCGCCCGCGCCGGTGAACACGATCGAGCGCACCGTGTCGTCGGCGTCAGCCTCGAGCCAGCCGTCGTACAGGCCGACGAGCATCGGCAACGAGAGCGCGTTCTTGGCCTCCGGCCTGTTGAGCGTGAGCACCAGTGTGGCGCCCTCGCGCCGCACCGTGAGGTGTTCGGTCCCACCCATGGCCCATCTCCCCTCTGAAAGAACGAGAACAGGTTGCAGGAGGCACCGGGGCACTTCAAGGGTTTTCTGACAGGCAGTCAGATTTCTTGTGCGCGGACCCTTCCCAGTTGTGCCGCCCTTTGCTCTGATGACCGGCAGCCGGTGGAGCGCGAGGGCAGGAGGAACGGTGGAGTACAACCTTGCCGACCTGTTCGAGTCGGTCGTCGACGCGGTTCCCGACCGCGAGGCGCTCGTGTACGTCGACCATCCGGGTACGGGGGCGGAGCGCCGACTGACGTACGCCGAGCTGGACGCGGCGGCCAACCGGATCGGGCACCATCTGCTCGACAGCGGGATACGCCCCGGCGAGCATCTCGGGCTGCACCTCTACAACGGCGTCGAATACCTGCAGACGGTGCTGGGCTGCCTCAAGGCGCGGATCGTCCCGGTCAACGTCAATTACCGGTACGTCGAAGAGGAGTTGGTGTACCTGTACCGGGACGCCGATCTGGTGGCCCTGGTCTTCGAGGCGGAGTTCACGCAGCGGGTGGCGGCGGCGCTGCCACGGGTGGACGGGCTGCGGCACTTGGTGCGGGTGGGCGGTGTGGCACCGGGTGCGGCCGACGCGCCGGTCGTGCCGGCCGTGTCCTTCGCGGACGCCGAGGCCGCCGGGTCGCCCGAGCGGGGGTTCCCGGCGCGGTCGGGGGAGGACCAGTTCATCATCTACACCGGCGGCACCACCGGGATGCCCAAGGGTGTGATGTGGCGTCAGGAGGACCTGTTCTTCTCGGGGCTGGGCGGCGGCGCGCCGACCGGTGAGCCGGTGCACAAGCCGGAGGAGCTCGCCGAGCGCGTGGCGGCGGGCGGCGCCGGGATCACCTTCTTCCCCACCGCTCCCCTGATGCACGGAACATCCACGCTGACCGCGTTCATCGGCTTCAACTTCGGCCAACGCGTCGTGATCCACCGCAAGTTCGCACCCGAGGAAGTCCTGCGGACGATCGAGAAGGAGAAGGTCACCAGCGTGTCATTGGTGGGCGACGCGATGCTGCGGCCGCTGGTCGACACGCTGAACGGCCCCATGAAGGGCACGGACTGCTCGTCGATGTTCAGCGTGTCGTCGTCCGGGGCGATCATGTCGGACACCGTGCGCCGGCAGTTCCAGGAACTCGTCCCGAACGTGATGCTGCTGAACAACTTCGGCTCCTCGGAATCCGGCTTCAACGGTACGGCGACCGAGGACTCCGGCCCCGAGCGCGGCTTCCGCATCCGCGTCAACTCCCGTACACAGGTGGTCGATCCGGCCACCCACGAGCAGGTCGCGGTGGGCGAGGTGGGCCGGGTCGCCCAGTGCGGCCATGTGCCGCTCGGCTACTACAACGACCCGGGGAAGACCGCCGAGACCTTCTTCGAGCGGGACGGCAAGCGGTGGGTGCTGCTCGGCGACATGGCCACGGTCGACGAGGAGGGTGTCGTCACCGTGCTGGGACGCGGCTCGCAGTGCATCAACACCGGGGGCGAGAAGGTGTACCCCGAGGAGGTCGAGCAGGCGCTCAAGTCCCACCCCGATGTCTACGACGCACTCGTGGCCGGGGTACCGGACACGAAGTGGGGGCATCACGTGGCGGCGGTGGTGCAGCTGCGCGCCGGTGCGGTACGCCCGTCGCTGGCGGACATCCAGACGCACTGCCGCTCCCACCTGGCGGGCTACAAGATCCCTCGCCAGCTGGTGATCACGGACTCGATCCGCCGCTCGCCCAGCGGCAAGGCCGACTACCGGTGGGCACGCGAAGTCGCGGTGGCTGCGGACGGGTGAATCCCCGGCAGTTCTGGTTGAACACGAGGTGACGTACGGTCGTACTGATGGTGGCAGGCCAGGTCATCGGCCGCTGTTTGCCATGCCATCGCACGACCGCACGGAAGGACCGCCGGGTGTCGCTCTTCACTCGCTCTCGTCAGCCCCAGGACACCGCTGAGAGCGGGGAGGAAACCGAGGAGAGCGGCGCCGCGAAACCCTCCTCCGACGGCCCGTCCCCCGGCAGGTTCGGCTGGTTCCGCAGGTTCAGCAGGTCCGGCTCGTACGGCTGGTTCGACTGGCGGCGCCGCTACCCCCGTACCGCACGCGGGGTCACCGTGGGCACGACCGTCCTGGCCGGCGCGCTGCTGCTCTTCGCGCTTCTCGTGCCGAACCGGCTCGAACGGCTCGGCCCGGAGGCCTTCTTCCGCCTCCCGGCCGAGGGAATCCTGCTCGCCGGCCTGCTGCTGGCGGTGCCACCGCGCTCCCGGCGGCTGCTGGCGGTGGCCTCGGGCGCGCTTCTCGGACTGCTCACCGTGCTGAAGTTCGTCGACATGGGCTTCTACTCGGTGCTGGCCCGCCCCTTCGACCTGGTCCTGGACTGGATACTGCTGGACGACGCGGCGGAGTTCGTCCGGGAGTCCTTCGGCCGTACCGGACAGGTGCTCGCCATCGCCGGGGTCATCGTGCTGTTCCTCGCGGTGCTCGTCCTGATGACGCTGGCGATGGTCCGCGTGACGAACCTGATGGTCGGCCATCGCCAGGTCGCCACCCGTACGACGCTGATCCTCGGCACCGCATGGATCACGTCCATGACCCTGGGCATCCAGGTCGCCGGCGTACCGCTGGCCACCAAGGGCAACGCCGAGTTCGTCGACAACCGGGTCGAGCAGGTGCGGGCGGGCCTGAAGGACGGGCGGATCTTCGAGAAGCAGGCGGCCGTCGACGCCTTCGCGAAGACACCGCCGGACCAGCTGCTGACGGGGTTGCGCGGCAAGGACGTGCTGTTCACCTTCATCGAGAGCTACGGGCGGGTCGCGATCGACGACCCCGCGATGGCGCCGCAGATCGACGCGGCGCTCAAGGAGGGGACGAGTTCGCTCAAGGCGGCCGGTTTCGAGTCGCGCAGCGCCTGGCTGAAGTCACCGGTGACGGGTGCGGGCAGCTGGCTCGCCCACTCCACCTTCCTCTCCGGCCTCTGGATCAAGAACCAGCAGCGGTACCGGAGTCTGACGACCAGCGACCGCGCCACGCTGAACAGCTACTTCCGAAAGACGGGCGCATGGCGCACGGTCGGCATCGTGCCGGGGGTGCGGCGGGCCTGGCCGGAGGGCAGGTTCTTCGCGCTCGACCACATCTACGACTCCGAGCACTTGGGCTACCAAGGCCCGTACTTCAGCTGGACGCCCGTGCCCGACCAGTTCAGCCTGGAGGCGTTCCAGCGCCTTGAGCACGGCGAGAAGGACCGCAAGCCGATCATGGCGGAGATCATCCTGGCCTCCAGCCACAACCCGTGGTCCCCCATCGCCCGCATGATCGACTGGGACGACCTCGGCGACGGCTCGGTCTTCCACGGGATCAAGAAGGAGGGCACCGACCCCAAGGAGGTCTGGCAGGACCCGGAGCGCGTGCGCACGGAGTACCGCCGCGCCATCGAGTACACCCTGCACAGCCTCACCGAGTGGGTCGAGCGCTACGGCACCGACGACACGGTCCTGGTCTTCCTCGGCGACCACCAGCCCGTCCCCACCGTCACCGCCGGCAGCACCAGCAAGGACGTCCCCGTCACCGTCGTCGCCCGGGACCCGAAGGTCCTCGACCGGATCGCCGACTGGCACTGGACGGACGGCCTCAAGCCCGCCGAGAACGCCCCCACCTGGGGCATGGACCGCTTCCGGGACCGCTTCATGACGGCGTACGGGCCGCGGGGGAACTGAACCGGTCGGCGGTTGGGCCGTTCGGGTGTTGCGAAGACGGCGAGGCCCGTCCGGCGTAGCAGCACGCGACGGCACGCGGGTGGGCTATCTACGGTCGCAACGAGGGGCCCCAGAGATCTCAGGACCGAAAGGCGCACCCGTGAACAGACGCGTCCATGCGATATGCGCGACCGCGATCACCGTTCTCGTCCTCACCGGCCCGGCGGCCCATGCGGCATACGCCGGGGACGACCTGGACTGCCACGACTTCCACTTCCAGGAAGACGCACAGGCGGAGCTCAACCGTGACCTCAGCGACCCCAACCGTCTGGACCAGGACCGCGGGGCGGACGACGGTGTCGCCTGTGAAGTCCTGCCCCACCGCGGCGGCTTCGTCTCGCCGATCCCCACACCGTCGCCCACCCCCACGCTGTCACCCCTTCCCACACGCTCGGTCCTCCCCACCCAGGGGGTCAGGGGCGGAATGGGCGGCACCTCGGGTCCGGCGGACTTCGAAGTGGCACTGGGAGCCGGCCTCGCCGTCGGCGCGCTGGCGCTGACCGCCGGTTTCGTGGTGTACCGGCGCCGACTCAACCGCTGAAGCACACCTGCTGTCGTTCCGCCTCGGGTCCGGCCCCGGTCCGCAGTGCCGGGGTCCGCCCGCCCGTAGGCCACTCCCGTCCAGGAGGGCGAGGACACGCCGTACGAACCGTTCCGCGTCGTCGAGCCATGGGAAGTGCCCGGCGTCGGGCTGCACGGCGACCTCGGCGTTCGGGAAGACGTCGGCGGCGCGGCGGGCGAGTTCGGGGCTGGGGCCGGCGGCCGTCAAGGACGGCATCGGCGTGTTGGGCGCCGTGGAGATCGTCGAACCGGAGTCACTGGAGCGCTCCGTGGGCAAGGTCCGGCGGATCCGGGATCTGCGGCCCCGCTGGCCTTCCGCGCGGACCGGCCTCGCCTAGACGTCGGCGAACCGGTCCCGCAGCTCCCGCTTGAGGATCTTCCCGCTCGCGTTGCGCGGAAGCTCGTCCACGAACACCACCCGCTTCGGCGCCTTGAAGTGGGCGAGCTTCTCGCGCGCGTGGTCGATCAGTTCGGCCTCGCGCACCTCGCCGCGCGGCACGACGACCGCCGTGACGGCCTCGATCCACCGTTCGTCGGGCAGGCCGATCACGGCGACCTCGGCGACGCCGTCATGCGTGTACAGCGCGTCCTCGACCTCACGTGAGGCGATCAGTACGCCACCGGAGTTGATGACGTCCTTCACCCGGTCGACGATCGTGAAGTAGCCGTGGGCATCCCGCACCGCGAGGTCGCCGGAGCGGAACCACCCGTCGCGGAAGGCCTCGGCGGTCTCCTCTGGCTTGTCCCAGTAGCCCTCGCACAGCTGCGGGGAGCGGTAGACGATCTCGCCGGAGGTGCCGTCGGGCACGTCCTCGCCGTTCTCGTCGACGACACGGGCGTCGACGAAGAGGACGGTCCGGCCGCAGGAGTCCATGCGGCCCTTGTGCTCGTCCGGGGCCAGCACCGTGGCCAGCGGGCCGATCTCGCTCTGGCCGAAGCAGTTGTAGAAGGCCAGCTCGGGCAACCGCTCACGCAGCCGCTCCAGTACCGGCACCGGCACCGGCATGATCGAGGCGCCGTAGTACGCCTTGCGCAGTCCGTCGAGGTCGCGGGTGGCGAAGTCGGGCCGGTTGGCCAGGCCGATCCACACCGTGGGCGGGGCGAACAGGCTGTCCGCGCGGCCCGTCTCGATCAGCTCGAAGAGCCGGTCGCCGTCGGGCGACTCCAGGATGACGTTGGTGGCGCCGACCGCCAGGTACGGCATGAGGAACACATGCATCTGCGCCGAGTGGTACAGCGGCAGCGAGTGGACGGGGCGGTCGCCCGCGCTCAGATCCAGGGCGGTGATCGCGCTCAGGTACTCGTGGACCAGGGCGCGGTGGGTCATCATCGCGCCCTTCGGCAGAGCCGTCGTACCCGAGGTGTAGAGCAGTTGCACCAGGTCCTCGCCGCGCGGCTCCGGGCCGTCGTAGGCCGGTGCGCCGGCCTGGAGCGCCAGCAGTGAGTCGTCGGCGTCGCGCAGCGGCAGCGTACGGACGCCGTCGGGGAGCCGGTCGGCCAGGGGCGGGTCGGTGAGGACCAGGGAGCTGCCGGACTGGCCGACGATGTAGGCGAGGTCGTCGCCGGTGAGGTTCTGGTTGACGGGCACGTGCACCAGGCCCGCGCGGGCGCAGGCCAGGAACGCGATCAGATACGCCCCCGAGTTGTGTCCGTAGGCGGCGACGCGGTCGCCCCGGCCGAGGCCCTGGTCGAGCAGGACGCTCGCCGCGCGGGAGACCGCTTCGTCGAGTTCCTCGTACGTCCACACCTGTGCGCGGTCCTCGATCGCGATGCGCGTGGGGGTGCGGCGGGCGCTGCGGCGCAGTACTCCGTCAACCGTACTGCCGTGTCCTGGCGTCATGACACATGATCCTCGGTGCCTCGCGAAGACGGGTCAAGGCACGGGGCCGGACACCCGACCGGGGACACATACCCGTTGGTACGTTCAGCGGTTCCTTCCCTCAATGACGTTGGGAGGCACGATGCGCACCCGCCCCAGACGACTCGTCGTCGCGGCCGTCGCCCTGTTCGCCACCGTGGCCGGGTTACCCGCGGCCGCGGCCGACCGCCACGAGTCGCAGGACCCACGGAAGCAGCCCGCCCACGGCGGCCTGTCCGCCACGATCCGCTACACCGAGTACGGCATCCCGCACATTGTCGCCAAGGACTACAAGTCCCTTGGTTTCGGCACCGGTTGGGCGCAGGCCGCCGACCAGGTGTGCACGCTCGCCGACGGCTTCGTGACCGTACGCGGCGAGCGTTCGCGTTTCTTCGGACCGAAGGCGCCGACCGACTCCGCGCTGTCCTCGGCGACCAGCAATCTCTCCAGCGACCTGTACTTCCGCGGCGTCCGTCAGGCCCGCACGGTGCAGAAGCTGCTCGCCGAACCGGCACCGCGTGGCCCCAGCCGTCAGGTCGAGGACCTCATGAGGGGCTTCGCGGCCGGGTACAACACCTGGCTGAAGCAGAACCGGATCGACGACCCCGTGTGCAAGGGCGCCGCCTGGGTGCGTCCTGTCACCTCGCTGGACGTGGCGAGCCGCTTCTACGCCCTCGCGGTGCTCGGCGGCCAGGGCGACGCCGTGGACGAGATCACCTCCGCCCAGCCGCCCACCGGATCCGCCGCCCTCACCGAGAGCGGCGAGGCCGACGCCGACGCCCTGATACGGGCCGTGCGCGAGCGCACCGCCGACGCGGACATGGGCTCCAACGCGGTCGCCTTCAACGGCGACACCACGGCGAACGGCCGCGGTCTGCTGCTGGGCAACCCGCACTACCCCTGGCACGGCGGACGACGCTTCTGGCAGGCGCAGCAGACGATTCCCGGCGAGCTGAATGTGGCGGGCGCGTCGCTGCTCGGCTCGCCGACGATCTCCATCGGTTACAACTCCCATGTGGCGTGGAGCCACACAGTGTCGACCGGGGTGCCGTTCAATCTGCACCGGCTGACCCTGGACCCGGCCGACCCCACCGTCTACCTCGTGGACGGCACACGCGAGCGGATGAGGAAGCGGACCGTGACCGTCGCCGTCAAGGACGGCACACCGGTGACCCGCACCCAGTGGTGGACCCGGTACGGCCCGGTCGTCGCCGCCACCGAGGCCGGCGCCGACCTCCCGCTGACCTGGACCGCGACGACGGCGTACGCGTTCAACGACCCCAACGCGGCCAATCTGCGGTTCGCCGACACCTCGCTCGGCTTCAGCAAGGCGCGCGGTACGGCCGACGTCCAGCGCTCCCTCGGCCGGTATCAGGGCCTGCCGTGGGTGAACACGATCGCCGCGGACTCCGCGGGCCACTCGCTCTACACCCAGTCGCAGGTACTGCCCCGGATCACCGACGACCTCGTGTCACGGTGTTCCACGGAGCTGGGCAGGACCACCTACCCGGCGGCGGGCCTCGCGGTCCTCGACGGCTCCCGCGGCGACTGCGCGCTCGGCAGCGACCCCGACGCCGTCCAGCGCGGGACGTTCGGGCCCGCGCGCATGCCATCGCTCAAGGACGCGCCGTACGTGGAGAACTCCAACGACAGCGCGTGGCTCGCCAATGCCGACCGGCCGCTGACCGGCTATGAGCGGGTCTTCGGCAACATCGGGACACAGCGCTCGCTGCGTACCCGCGGCGCGATCGAGGACGTGGCGGCGATGGCGGAGCGGGGCGGTCTGACCGTCCGCGACCTGGAGCGCCGGCAGTTCGCGAACCGGGTGCCGGCGGCCGACCTGGCGGTGGCCGACTCGGCCAGGGCATGTGCCGCACTGCCGGGCGGAGCGGCAACCGGCAGTGACGGCAAGACCGTTGACGTGTCCGAGGCGTGCTCGGTGCTGGCAGCCTGGGACCGCACCATGGACACCGACAGCCGGGGCGCCCTGCTGTTCGACCGGTTCTGGCGGAAACTGACGGTGAAGGTACCGGCCGCCCAGCGGTGGAAGGTGCCGTTCTCGGCGGCGGACCCGGTCCGTACCCCGAACACGCTCAACACCGGCGCTCCCCGTTTCGCCACGGCCCTCGCGGACACGGTCGCCGAGCTCCGGGCGGCGGGCATCGCGCTCGACTCCCGCCTCGGCGAGCACCAGTTCGTCATACGGAACGGTCAGCGCATCCCCGTGCCCGGCGGCACCGAGGGGATGGGCGTGTGGAACAAGATCGAGCCGGTGTGGGACCAGGCGCGGGGCGGCTACACGGAGGTGACGACCGGCTCCAGCCACATCCAGGCGGTGGGCTGGGACGGCGGCCGCTGCCCGGTGGCCCGCACACTGCTGACGTACTCGCAGTCCTCGAACCCGAACTCGCCCCACTTCAGCGACCAGAGCAGGCTGTTCTCCGGTGAGAAGTGGGTGACCTCGCGGTTCTGCGAGAAGGACATCCTGTCGTCGCCGGCACTGAAGACGGTCCGCGTACGCGAACGCTGAGCCAGTGTGGTCCCGTTCCACATGGGGCGGGACCACATACGCGTGACACATGGGATGCGCTGTGAATGCGCCACGCGTCAACAGCCATTCACCGAATGCTTCTTTTGCTTCCGTGTGCTTCCGTGCGCCCCTTTGGAGAAAGGTTTCGGGAAACCAAGGGCCACTTGGACTGGGCAGGACATGTCTCAAGTGTTCAAGTCCGTGGAACGTTCACCATTTTCGCGTGCCTCGTATGGCAGGAGGTTTTCATGAGCCGTGCTGTGCCTGAACCAAAACGAGCTTGGCGGAACGGAACTGCTCCAGGCATATTCCCCATCCTCGGTCACGGTATCGCGTTCTACCGACAACCGCTGGCGTTTCTCAATTCTTTGCCCGCGTACGGCGATCTGGTCGAGATACGGCTGGGCCCCCAGCGCGCCTGGATGGTGTGCCACCCCGAGCTGACCCATGAGGTGCTCATGGATCCGCACACCTTCGACAAGGGGGGCCCGCTGTACGACAGGCTCGGGAAGCTGATGGGCGACGGCATCGTCACCTGCCGGCAGCCGACGCATCGGGACAAGCGCAGGCTGTTACAGCCCGCCTTCCGCCCTTCTCATGTCGCCGACTACACGGACCTGGTCACCGAGGAGGCCGAGGCGGTGTGCCGCGCGTGGCCGAAGGGCGAGACCGTTCCGGTCACCGAGGCGATGATGGCGCTCACGACACGGGTGACCAGCCGTGTCCTCCTCTCCGATTCACTGGACGACCGCACGACCGCCGAGGTGCGGGACTGTCTCAGCGCGGTCGTCCGAGGCCTGTTCGTCCGCACGGTCGTACCGATCGACGCCCTGTTCCGCCTCCCCACCCCCGCCAACCGCCGCTACCGGCGCGCGCTCTCCCGCCTGCACGAGATCATCGACACGGCCATCGCGCAACGGCGCCGGGGCGCCGAGCGCGACGACGTGCTGGGCAGTCTGCTGAGGGCCGCGAACGGCGAATGCACGGCGGCTGCGATCACCGACCAGGAGGTCCACGATCACCTGATCACGCTGCTGCTGACGGGCGTCGAGACCCAGGCACTGGCTCTGACCAGCGCCTTCAGCCTGCTGGCCCGTCATCCGGAGGTGGAGCGGCGTCTGCACGCCGAGCTCGACTCCGTCCTCGCCGACGGCCGGCTGCCCGGTCCCGACGATCTGCCGCACCTCGTCTACACCCGGTGCGTCGTCTCCGAAACGCTGCGCCACTCCTCACCCGGCTGGCTCTTCACCCGCGTCGCCACAAAGGAGACGGAACTCGCCGGATGCCGTCTGCCCAAGGGAGCCGCCGTCCTGTACAGCCCCCACCTCCTGCACCACGATCCCGCGTCGTTCCCCGACCCCGAGCGTTTCGACCCCGACCGCTGGTTGCCGGGACAGCCCACCGCCGAACAGCGTCGCGCGATGATGCCGTTCTCCGCGGGCAACCGCAAATGCCTCGGTGACGAGTTCGCGATGGTGGAGGCCACCCTCGCGCTCGCGACCATCGCCGGTCGCCGCCGCCTGCGTCATCTGCCGGGGTACGTCGATCAGAAGCCGCGCCCCGGGATCACGATGGGACCGCGTTCACTGGTCATGACCTGCGAACCCCGTTCCCGTATGCCCTCAGCCGCCTCGCGCACGCCCCGAGCGACAGCCGCCCCGCGCACATCGGACAGCCGAACGGCAGGTGACCACGTTGTCGACAACGCATGAGGAAATCACGCTCGGCGTACCGGCCGGAATGCCGGTCTCCAACCTCTGGGACCTGATCGACACCAACCTCCACATGCCTTTCCCGTTCCAGCGGAACCCTCATGAATCCGAAGCCGCGACCGGCGTCGACGCGTGGCTGAGGGCGTGGGGGCTGACCGACGAACCGGATGTGGCGGCGATGATCGCCCGCACTCGCCCCGCCGAACTCGCCTCCTACACCAGCCCCACAGTGGACTCCGGTGTCCTTCAGATCGTGGCCCGCCAGATCGCCTATCAGTTCGTCTTCGACGACCTCGCGGAGGACGTCGGCCGACGCTCTCCCGGCATGCTGCTGCCCATGCTGTGCGAAAGTGTCGCGGTTCTGCGGGACGACCGGCCCCCCAGCACTCCCCTCGGAGCCGCCCTGGCCGATCTCCACCGGCAGGTCCGGGAACAGTGCACACCCGCGCAGGCCGCGCGATGGGCCTGGCAGAGCTGCGAATACGTGCACGGCCTGTTGTACGAGGCCGTGGCCCAGCACCAGCCCCTCCCCCTGCGCACCGGCGACTGCACCTCCATACGGTCGCTGACCGCGGGCGTCGAGCCGTTCTACCCGCTGTACGAGGGCGCCAGGGCACACGAAGTGGCCACCGTCGAGGTACATCATCCCGTCGTGCGGCGACTGAGCCGGCTGTCGGCCGACGCGGCGGTGTGGACAGCCGACCTGTTCTCCGCGGTGAAAGAACAGCGCGCGGGCGAAATGATCAACCTTGCCCTGGCCCACCAGCGCGAACAGCGGTGCTCCCTGCAGGCCGCCGTGCTCCTGGCCATCGAGGACATCAACAGCACGATCGAGCAGTTCCAAAGGCTCTACGACGGGATCAAACCGGCGTTGAGCCCCGCGGGCATCAGCTATGTGGAGGGCATGATCGGCTGGATCCGCGGGTGCTACGACTGGGCCCGCTCCGTGCCTCGCTACGGGGATGTGACGTCGGTGCCCGCGGTGCCGTAGACCTCCTGGCGCGCTCCGGCCTCAGCGCCACCCGGGAGACGTCCATCCGTGTCCCCTACCCAACGGACGGGCGTTTCTCCCACCTACCGTTCACGATTCACCCTATGGTGCCCAATCCGGGCCTGCCGCACCTCGCTGAGGCGTACGCTCGGCTCCTCCGAGCCGAACGACAGAAGGCGGTACGGCACATGGCGATGGAGCCGCGGCACCCGGTCACGGAACAACCGACGTTGATCGAGCGCCGACGGGAACTTCAGGCCCTTGACGCCGCGTTCAAGGAACTGCGACGCGCCACGGACGGTGTGCCGCAAGCGAGGCGCAGGGGACTGCTCGCCTTCAGCGGACCGGCCGGACTGGGCAAGACGGCACTCATGACGGAAGCACGTGACCGGGCCAGGGCATCGGGATTCACCGTGCTGTCGGGGAGAGGCGGGGAGAAGGAACAGGGGTCGGCGTTCCGCGTGGTGCGCCAGGTCATGCAGCCCTGGCTGGCGAGGATGGAGGCGGCGGAACTCCGCTCCTTCCTGGGAAGCTGGTACGACGTCATGGCCGCCGTGCTCGGTCTCGAAGCGAAGGGCACCGCCCCCGCACCCGACCCGACCGGGGTCCGCGAAGGTCTCGACTGGGTCATGACGTGCCTCACCATAAAGAAGGCGCCCGTTGTCCTGCTCCTGGACGACCTGCACTGGGCCGACGCCGAATCCTTGAGCTGGCTCGATTCCTTCGCGTCACGGGTCGACGACCTCCCCCTGCTGATCGTGGTCGCCTACCGGCCCGACGAACTGCCGTCCGAGGCGGGCGAACTCCGTACGCTCGTCGGACATCACGGAGACCGCCCCCACGACCTCGCATGCCTCACCGCCGACGGCGTGGCGCAGATCATCAGAAACGAAGTCGGCGGAGCAGCCGAGGACGTGTTCTGCAAGGAATGCTGGTCGGCCACCGGTGGGAGCCCCTTCGAGACGGTGGAGCTCGCCATCGGACTCGCCGAGCGGAAACTGAGCGGCAGCGAGGACGACCTGCCCGCGATGCGTGAACTCGCCGCGGCGATCAAGGGCCCGGGACTGATCGAACGTCTGGAGGACCTCGACACCGCGACCATCCGCTTCGCGCATTCGGCCGCCGTGCTGGGTTCGCCCTTCTCACCCCAGCTCGCCGC
>NZ_JBVKCZ010000059.1:0-39612 GCF_055634335.1 Streptomyces sp. NPDC111802
GCTGGACTGGTACAACTACCACCGACCCCACACCGGCATCAGCGGCCACACCCCAGCCAGCCGCGTCACCAACCTGCCCGGACAACACACCTAGGGCCAGAGCAGTTCCCTCACCCAGCCCTCCTCCCCCGTCGCGCCCGTCTCTTCCGTACGGCGATAGAGCAGCCGTACATGCCGTCGGGCGGCGTCCCCCTGGAAGAACTCCACCTCCTCGGGGCGCAGGCGGTAGAGGGTCCAGGACGGGACCGGGGCGTCCGGTTCGCGCTGGGCCCGCTCCCAGGCCGACCGTGACTCCCGCGCCAACTCCTCCAGCGAGGAGAGCACCTCGCTCTGGCGGCCGGTCAGGGCCGCCGCCAGCGCGCCGGTCGAGCGGGCGTGCAGGTCGGCCTGGGAGTCGGCGGACGGGGCCGCCGTCACGGTGCCTCTCAGACGCACCTGGCGGCCCTGCGCCGGCCAGTAGAAGCCGAGGGCCGCGTGCGGGCGGGCGGCGAGTTGGCGGCCCTTGCGGCTGCCGGCGTGGGTCGCGAAGGACCAGCCGGAGGTGTCGGCGCCGTGCAGCATCACGGTCCGTACGTCCGGCAGGCCCTCCTCGTCCGCCGTGGCGAGGGACATCGTGTGCGGCTCGACCTGCCCGGCCGCGACGGCCTGCGCGAACCAGGTCGTGAAGAGGGCGAGCGGGTCGGCGGGTGCGGCCGCCGGGTCGAAGGAGGGCAGCTCCACGTCCCACACCCGCAGCGACCTCAGCAACTCATGAAGATCCGTTCCCATGCCCCGATTGTCACGTGCCGGGCCGGCTCACACCTGCCCGAGGTCCGAAGAGACCCACCGCTCGGGCCGCATATGGATGACCACCTGCTCGCCGTGGTTCTTCCAGGCGAAGTCGACATAGCCGTCGACCTTCTCGGCCGGGAGGTAGCGGGCCGAGATCTCCCGGAGCTGGTCGATCGTGGCGGGGGCCGTCTTGATGATCGGCCCCTCGACCGACACGTACCGGATCGTGGGATCCAGCTGGTCGACCATCAGGGAGAAGCGGCCCGCCGGCTGGATCAGCCGGTTCTTGCGGGAATCCAGCCCCGTCATGATCCATACGTCGCCACCGGGCTCGTACTGGTACCAGATCGGCACGGTCAGCGGAGCGCGCCCCGCGCCGGCGTCCACCGCGAGCGCGGCGACATGGGGTCGGGCCAGGAACTCTTCACGCTCTTCGCGGGTCAGGGCCATTGCCTGTGTCCTCTCGAACGGCTCGGCGATCGTCTCATTCCCTCGCCAGCACCAACGTCCCCGACGAGCAGAACCATCCCCCGGTCGCCGAAGCCACCCCCAGCCGAGGCAGCTCCCCCCGCCCGCCCCGCCCCCACACCTGACGCTCCCCGCCCTCCCCGCGCAACTGCCGTACCGCCTCCACGAGCAGAAGCAGCCCCCGCATCCCGGGATGCTGGGCGGAAAGGCCGCCCCCGTCCGTGTTCACCGGCAACTCCCCGCCCCGCACCAGCAGCCGCCCCTTCGCCACGAACCCCCCGCCCTCGCCCTTCCGGCAGAAGCCGAGGTCCTCCAGCGTCACTAGGGTCATATAGGTGAAGGCGTCGTAGATCTCCGCGAAGTCGATCTCCCGCGGCCGTACCCCGGCCCGCTCGAAGGCGAGCCGCCCGCTCACCGCCGCCGGGCCCGTGGTGAAGTCGGGCCACTCGGACATCGCGGAGTGCGAGACATGCTCCCCGGTGCCGAGGATCCACACCGGTGGCGTACGGCAGTCCCGTACGAGTTCCTCGGCGGCCAGCAGCACCGCCGCGCCGCCGTCGGAGCGGATGCAGCAGTGCAGCTTGGTGAAGGGGTCGGCGATCATCGGGCCGGACAGGACGTCGTCAACGGTGATCGGGTCCCGGAACATCGCCTCCGGGTTCAGGGCCGCGTTCGCCCGCGCCTGGACCGCCACCTCGGCCAGCTGCTCGATCGTCGTGCCGTACTCGATCATGTGCCGGCGGGCGGCCATGGCGTACTTGGCGATCAGCGTGTGGCCGTAGGGGACCTCGAACTGCAGCGGGCCGCGTGCCCCGAAGGACAGGTTCCCGGTCCGCCGGCCCGCCCTGATGTCCGCGCGGGCGGTCGAGCCGTAGACCAGCAGCACCGCCTTCGCGTGGCCGGCGGCTATCGCGTCCGCCGCGTGGGCCGCCATGACCTCCCAGGTGGCACCGCCGACGGAGGTGGAGTCGACCCAGGTGGGGCGCAGGCCCAGGTACTCGGCCACCTCCACGGGGGCCAGGGTGCCGAGACCGGCGGACGCGAAGCCGTCCACCACCTCCCGGCCCAGTCCCGCGTCGGCCAGTGCGCGGCGGGCCGCCTGGGCGTGCAGGGCGTACGGCGTGGCGTCGTCCACCCGGCCGCAGTCGGAGAGGGCCACTCCGACGACGGCGACTTTCCGGCTCCCGGGAGTCATGCGAGGCCTCCAACCTCTGTGCGTCCAACCCCTGTGCGTCCAACCCCTGTGCGTCCAACCTCTGGGCATCTCGTTGCGGCCCTCCTAATATGACGGACCGTCAGATCCGAGGGGAAGAGCCGGAGGGAAGAGCCCATGGACGCCAGCTTCACCCCCGAGCAGGACGAGATCCGCCGCGCCCTCCGCGAGCTGCTGCACAGCCGCTGCGGCCCCCGCGAACTGCGCACGGCCCTCGACACCCCCACCGGACACGACCCGGCCCTGTGGACCGCCCTCGCCGAACAGCTCGGCCTGCCCGGCCTCGACCTTCCCGAGGCATACGGCGGTGTCGGCTGCTCGGCGACCGAACTCGCCCTCGCCTGCGAGGAGACGGGACGGGTGCTGGCTCCCTCACCGCTGCTCGCCACCTGTGTCCTCGCCGCCCCGCTGATCGCCGCCCTCGGCACCGGGGCCCAGCGCGCCGAGGTGCTGCCCCGCCTCGCCTCCGGCACGCTCACCGCCACCCTCGCCGTCCCCGGGACCGCGCTCGCCACCGCCCTCCGCCTCACCGGCGCGGGCGGCGGCGAGTGGGCCGGGGGCGGGCGGGCCGGGGGTGTGCAGGCGCGGCGGGTGGACGGGGGCTGGCGGCTGTACGGGCAGGTCGACCAGGTGCTCGACGGGCACGGCGCGGGGCTGCTGGTGGTCGCCGCGCACGCCGGGGGGTTCGCGCGGTCGCGGACGCTGCTGTTCCTGGTGGCGGGAGACGCGGCCGGGGTCGTACGCATACGGCAGACCGCACTGGACGCCACCCGGCCGCAGGGGCGGATCCAACTGCGGGACGTGGCTGCGGAGTTGCTCGGAGAGGCGGACGGTGAGGACGTCCTCGCCGCCCTCGCAGCCGTCGGCGACACCGCCGCCGCCGTCCTCGCCTGCGAGGCCGTGGGGGCCGCCGACCGGGCGCTGGAGCGGACGGTGGAACACGTCGGGCAGCGGGAGCAGTTCGGGCGGGCGATCGGGTCCTTCCAGGCGGTGAAGCACCGGTTGGCGGACGTGTACGTGGCGGTGCAGGCGGCGCGCTCGGCCGCCTACTACGCGGCCTGGGCCGTCCCGCAAGGGGAACGCGTGGGCGGGCTCGCCCTCGCGCAGGCCCTGGAAGCGCTGCGCATCGCGTCCGCCGAGGGGATCCAGCTGCACGGCGGCATCGGTTTCACCTGGGAGCACGAGGCGCACCTGTACTTCAAGCGGGCCGCCGGCGACGAACTGCTCTTCGGGCCGGTCCACCGGCTCCGGGCGTACGCCGCCGACACCGCCCGGCTCTTCGACGCCCAGGAGGTGGCGGTGTGATCGGCGTGCGGCTCGTGCAGAAGGTGTCGTCGACTCGGGGCTTCGCCAAGGTCGCCCCCCATCTGATCCCGGCGCTCGACCGTGCCGTCCACCGGCTCAGCCGCGGGAAGGTGCTGCTCAGCGCCCAGATGCTGCCCGGCGTGATCCTGACCTCGACGGGCGCCCGCAGCGGGCTGCCCCGCCGCACGCCGCTCGCGTGCATGCCCGAGGACGGCGGCCGCTCCTGGATCCTCATCGGCTCCAACTTCGGCCGCCCCGGCCACCCGGCTTGGACCGCCAACCTGCTGGCCCACCCCGACGCCGAGGTCAGCTGGAAGGGCACCGACATCCCCGTCACGGCCAGGCTGCTGGAGGGCGAGGAGCGGGCGGCCACCTGGAAGACTGTGCTCCGGTTCTGGCCGCCGTACGCCACGTATCAGGCCCGGGTGGAGAGGGAGATCCGGCTCTTCAGGATCGTCCGCCGGGACGAGGACCTCGGACGGCAGTGACCGCTACAGCGTCGCCAGGCGCTGTACCAGCAGGAACGCGCCGATCCCCAGCATCGCCGCCCCCGAAGTGCGGGTGACCGCGCGCGCCGCCGCGGGGCGGGCGCCGAGGACCGCGCGGGCCCCGAGGCCCACCGTGAGATAGACGGCGGCGCAGCACGCCATGTGGAGCAGGCCGAGTACGGCGGTCTGGGCGGGGACCGGGATGTGGTCGCCCTTCATCAGCAGGAACTGCGGCAGCACGGACAGATAGAGCAGCAGGCCCTTGGGGTTCAGGCCGCTGATCGTGGCGCCTCGCAGGAAGGCCCGGGCCGGGCTCGTGGCCACCGTCTCCTCGGCCGCGCCCGGGGTGCCCGGCCGGCGCAGCACCCCCCACCCCAGCCAGACCAGATACGCGGCGCCGGCGGCCGTCAGCACGGTCAGCAGGCCCGGCTCGCTCGCCACCAGTACCGCAAGGCCCGCCACCGCGAGGACCGTGTGCAGCGCGTACCCGGCGACCAGGCCCGTCACCGCCATCACCGGCGAGCGCTCACGCAGGCCGGCGGAGATCGCGTACGCCCAGTCGGCGCCCGGTACGCAGACGAGCAGCAGGTCGATGGCGAGGAAGGAGAGGAGCAGTCCGGAGTCCATGGTGGGGACATTAGGCGGGAATGGCCCGAAAGTGTTGTCGAAGTTTGCTCATGATCGCGAGTTGTGAGCAAATATCTTCTTCATGGACGACGTGGACCGGAAGATTCTTGCCGAGCTGCAGCAGGACGGGCGGCTGACCGTGACCGAGCTGGCCGGGCGGGTGCGGCTGAGCGTCTCGCCGTGCCACCGGCGGCTGCGGGAGCTGGAGCGGTCGGGGGCGATCAGCGGCTACCGGGCGGTGGTGGAGCCGGCGGCGGTGGGGCTGACCTTCGAGGCGCTGGTCTTCGTGTCCATGCGGCAGGAGGACCGGGACACGGTCGCCGGGTTCGAGCGGGCGATCGCGGACATCCCCCACGTCCTGGACGCGCAACGGCTGTTCGGCGAGCCCGACTACCTGCTGCGGGTGGCCACCGCCGACCTCGCCGCCTTCCAACGGCTGTACGACGAGCGGCTGGCGACACTGCCGGGGGTGCAGCGGCTCACCTCGACGCTGGTGATGAAGCACGTCGTGAGAGATCGTCCGCTGCCCGCATAGCGCGGCAGGCGGCGGCCCACGTCGGGTGAGCCGCCGCCTGCCAGACAGGACTTGCTGAACCAGGGAGCTACTTCGTCGGCTTCTTGCCGGTCACACCCAGATGCACCAACAGGGCCAGGTTCGGCTTGAGTTCGGCCTGCTTGACGCCCCAGGTCTGGAAGCCCTTCTGGTGCGAGGCCACCGCCGCGAGCATGGCGACGATCGAACCCGCGACCGCGGCCGGGTTGACGTCCTTGTCGACCTTGCCCTTGGCCTGCAGCTGAGTGACCGCTTCCGCCAGGGAGTTGTTGACGGAGTTCAGGATCTTCATGCGGATCTTGTAGAACCGCTTGTCGCCCTCGGACGCGCCGAGGTCGACGACCCTGAGGATCGCGTCGTTCCTGCGCCAGAACTCCAGGAACCCGTCGACGAGTTCCTGCGCCGTCTGCCAGCCGGCCTTGCCGACCCAGCTGCGGCCCTCGACGAGCTCGGTCAAGGAGGCGCCCTCGGCGGCCATTTGCTCGGCGATCTCCAGGACGGCGCCCTCGACGTCCGGGAAGTACTGGTAGAAGGTCGCGGGCGAAGTGCCCGCCTTCCGGGCGACATCGATGACTTTGACGTCCCGGTACGGGGAGGAGCTGAGCATCTCGCTGAGGCAGTCGAGCAGCTTCTGCCGGGTCGCCTGCCCACGCCGACCCGCCACACGGCCGTCGACGGTACGCACTTGTCCTGTCATGCCGTCAGCTTACCGAGGCGTGATCGGGGCGCGATTCGGCCGACTGCAAATGGGGTGCTCGGGGATCGCGAGGCTGGTGTGCCTGGTCTGCGCGGTGCGGAAGACGCCGTTACTTTTGCCGCATGGCCGAAAACAGGGCATCCGTGAACGGAACGGGATACGCGGAGGGCGTTCCGTGCTGGGTGGACGCGCAGCTTTCCGATGTGGCGGCGGGCAAGCGGTTCTACGGCGAGCTCTTCGGATGGGACTTCGAGGAGGCGTACGACTCCACCGTATGGGCCCGCCTGGACGGTGATCGCGTCGCCGCGCTCGCCCGCAAGGCGGACGGGCGGCTGCCCTCCGTGTGGACGGTGTACTTCGCCACCCCGGACGCCTGGGCGCTGGGGGAGCGGATCCGCGGGGCGGGCGGGCAGGTGGTCATCCCGCCCGTGCAGATCGGAGCGGGACTGGGCGCAGCGGCGCTGGTCACCGACCCCGAGGGTGCCGTCTTCGCGCTCTGGCAGGCGGGCAGCCACCCGGGCTTCGGCCGACGGCACGAGACCGGCACCTTCGCCTGGGCGCAGCTGTACGCCCGGGACACCGAGGGCGCCAACGCCTTCTACGGCGAGCTCTTCCGGGACGCCCTGTTCGGGCCGGACGCCAAGCCCGACTTCGGCCGCGCGGGCGTCTCCGAGGTGTTCCCGGAGATGATGCCGCCCCATTTCGTCGTCCACTTCCGGGTGGCGGACTGCGAGGAGATCCTCGGCACGGTGACCCGGCTCGGCGGGCGGGTGCAGGTGCCGCCCTTCGAAACGTCGTACGGCAAGGTCGCCGTGGTGACCGACGATCAGGGGGCGTCCTTCGCGGTTCTGGAGCGCTGAGTGGAACCCAAGGAACGCTGACCACACTCTTACCTCCGGCGTCCCACTATGCGAACCGGCGCTTTCCGCGGCAGTGGGAGTGTGGTTTTGTCCCAAGACACCCCGTTCCGCCCCCGGGTTCGCAACCACGCCCTCGGACAGGAAGAATCGGGGTGCGTGCCGCCAAGGCGGTGCGGTGGTGAGACGCTGCACGGGGTCGCGTACATATCTGGATGACGGGGCCCGTACGGGGAGGTGGCAGGCAAGTGGTGGATCAGCTGACGCAGCACGATCCGCGCAGGATCGGGCCGTTCGAGGTGCTCGGACGGCTGGGTGCCGGCGGCATGGGGCTGGTCTATCTCGCGCGCTCGGCTTCGGGCCGGCGCGTGGCGATCAAGACCGTGCGTACGGAACTCGCCGAGGACCAGCTGTTCCGCGTCCGCTTCACGCGCGAGGTGGAGGCGGCCCGGGCGGTCTCCGGCTTCTACACGGCCGCGGTCGTCGACGCCGACCCGCGCGCCGCCGTGCCGTGGCTGGCCACCGCGTACGTCCCCGCGCCCTCCCTCGAGGAGATAGTGAACGAGTGCGGGCCGCTCCCGGCCCAGGCGGTGCGCTGGCTGGCGGCGGGTGTGGCGGAGGCCCTGCAGTCCATCCACGGCGCCGGTCTCGTGCACCGCGACCTGAAGCCGTCCAACGTGCTCGTGGTCGAGGACGGCCCCCGCGTCATCGACTTCGGTATCGCGTCCGGCGTGTCGAACACCCGTTTGACGATGACCAATGTCGCCGTCGGCACGCCCGCCTACATGTCCCCGGAGCAGGCGAAGGACTCCCGCAGCGTGACCGGCGCGAGCGATGTCTTCTCGCTCGGCTCGATGCTGGTGTTCGCCGCCACCGGACACCCCCCGTTCCACGGCGCCAACCCGGTCGAGACGGTCTTCATGCTGCTGCGTGAGGGCCCCGACCTCGAAGGCCTCCCGGACGAGCTGCGCCCGCTCATCGAGTCCTGTATGCAGATGGAGGCCACGGCCCGCCCCAACCCGGCCGACCTCCAGGCCCAGCTCGCCCCCCATCTCTTCGGCTCCGGCTCCGACGACAGCGGTACGGCGTCCGCGTGGCTGCCCGAGCGGGCCGTGGGCCTGATCGAGTCGCGCCGGGGCGGCCGTCCGGCGGCCAAGCCCTCGCCGTCCTCCGGCCGCAGCGGCGGCCGTGTCGCCGCGCCCGTGCCGCCTCCGCCCTCGCGCGACCCGGTGATCCCGCAGCCCGCGCCCGTCCCGGTCGGCGCCCCCGACACCGGCCCCGTCCGCCTGGCCGGCGCCGCGGTCCCGATCGGCCCCGGCCCCCGCGTCGCCGACGCCCGTGCCGCCGCCCTCCAGGCGCCCCCGCCGGAGGCCGGCCTGGTCGCCTCCTGGGCCAAGCCCCGCCCCGGCGTCAACGGCACCGACCCTGCCGTGGGCCCCGCCGTACCGGCGCCGCCGGCGCACCCCGAGCCCGCGGCCGGCTGGCGGCCCTGGCGCTTCCGTATGTCGAACGACGTCTGGGGCACCCCCTCCGTCGCCGACGACCTCGTCTACGTCACCTCCTTCGAGGTGCACGCGCTCGACGTGGCCACCGGGCGCCGCCGCTTCAAGACGCGGGACGTGGCCTGGTCGATGGCGGTCGCGGACGGCCGTATCCACGCCTCCGACGGCCCGACCCTGTTCGCCCTGGAGTGCCGCGAGGGCGCGGACCTGTGGCGGTTGCAGACGGACGCCTGGGTGTACTCCCTCAAGGCCGAGCGGGGCACGGTCATCACCGGCACGCGCGGCGGCGGCGTCCAGGCCTGGGAGGCCTCGAACGGGCAGAAGCTGTGGGAGATCACCGGGGCGCAGACCGACTTCGAGTCCCCGGAGGCCGGCCCGGCGCTCCACGACGGCACGGTGTACGTCTGGCAGGACGCCCGGCTGAAGGCCCTGGACGCCCGGACCGGCGACGAGCGCTGGTCGTATCCGATCGGCGACGCCGCCTCCTGCGGCGGGGTGCCGGTGCGGGTGGCGCAGGCGCACGACGGCCATGTGTACGTCTCCGCCGGGACGCGGGTGCTCGCGCTCGATGTGATGAGCGGTCATGTGCGCTGGCACTTCGAGGCCCCCGCGGTCTTCCTGTGCCCGCCGACCTTCGTACCGGGCCCCGCGGTGACCGGCGGTGGTGTGTATCTCGCCGACTACCTCGGCACGGTCTACGCCCTGGACGCCACCGACGGCCGCGACCGCTGGCGCATCGCCACCGAGTCGCGGTCCTCGATCGAGCCGGTGCTGGTGGCCGCGGGCCATGTGCACGTCGGCAGCGGCAAGGGTCTGTACACGCTGGACGCGGTCACCGGGACGCCGAAGTGGCGCTTCCAGGCCGGCGGTGACCTCGTGGGGGCCCCGGCGGTCGCGGAGGGCCGGATCCACTTCGGCTCCACCGACCACCTGCTGTACACCCTGAAGGCCGACGACGGCCGGCTCAGATGGAAGCTCGCCACCGGCGGCGAGATCACCGGCTCCCCGGTGGTGCGGGACGGGGTCGTGTACGCGTGCAGCAAGGACCGCTGTGTGTACGCGCTGGACGCGGAGAAGGGCACGGGCACGGCGCGCACCGCGTAGCGCTCCGCCGGCAGGGCGGTTGTGACGGCCGTCGTGCCGGGTCACGGAAGGGTTCCGGAACGGCGGCCGTCCCTGGCGAGCGGCTGTCTTCACCGCTCATACACGAGACGCTACGCCCGGTGAGCACCCCCCGCCACGCGGCCGCGGCTCACCGTGTCCTGAACCCGCGGCCCCGCGCCCGGAACAGCTCCTCCTGCCTCTCGCCCGACAGGTTCCCGAGCGCGATCAGGTGCGGCGCCTGCGCGAACGCCTGCGCCAGGGCCGCCTCCCTGGTCGCCCACAGCGCCCGTACGGTCCCCTGCACGCCCTTGGCCGGATACCCGGCGATCACCGTCGCACAGTCGACGGCGGCGGCCAACGCCGCACCGGGCTCGGTGACTTCGGAGACCAGCCCGATCTCATGGGCCCGCCGCGCCGACAGTCGCTCGGCGCTTCCCATCAGCGCCGTCCGCGCGGCCTCCCCGTACGGCATGCGCAGCGCCATCAGCATCGACTCGTAGGCGCTGACCATGCCGTAGGTGGTGTGCGGGTCGAAGAAGGCGGCGGTCGGGTCGGCGACGAGGAAGTCGGCCTCGCCCAGCAGATAGAAGGCGCCCCCGCAGGCCATTCCCGTCACGGCGGCGACGACCGGTTTCCACAGGTCGTTGGACTTCGGCCCGACCCGCAGCAGTGGATCGTCCGTCATGTAGGGCGAGTTGGGCTGCGGGACCACGGCGTCCCGGTCCAGCCCCGTGCAGAAGGCCCGCTCGCCGGCGCCGGTGAGGACGACGGCCCGTACGGCGTCGTCGAACCGCAGTTCCCGCCAGGCCGCGACGAGTTCGTCCCGCATCGTGAGGTCGATGGCGTTGAGGCGGTCGGGCCGGTCGAGGGTGACGACGGCTACGCCGGTGTCCTTGTCGGCCGTGACGTCGAGGCTCATGGGCGCTCCAGGACCCACCGGGGCAGCCCGGTGCCGCTGAAGACGGCCTGGACCTTGGCGCCGATGCGGATCCGGTCCGGGGGGAAGGAGTCGAGCGGCGCGTCGGGGCCGGTGACGAGATTGCCGACCAGGCGGATACGGGGCGCGTCGGTCAGTTCGACCACGACGACGTTGTACGGGGCCTGCTCCGCGTAGTCGGCGAGGAGCGGCGGATGGGGGACGACGTACGACCAGATACGGCCGGATCCGCCGACCCGCCGCCACTCGCTCGCGAAGGACTGGCAGTGCGGGCAGCAGGGGCGGGGCGGGAAGCGCACTTCGCCACAGCCGGCGCAGGCCTGGACGCGCAGTTCGCCCCGGGCGGCGTACTGCCAGAAGGGGGCGCCGTCGGGGTCGGTGACGGGGGAGAGCATCCTTCGATCAACTCCTCAGGAGCAGCGCGGAGGTGGGGACGCCTTCACCGGCGGTGACGAGGCAGGTGGCGGCGCCGGGGACCTGGGCGGTGCTGGTGCCGCGGAGCTGCTTGACGCCCTCGTTGATGAGGTTGAAGCCGTGGACGTAGGCCTCGCTGAGCCCGCCGCCCCCGGTGTTGAGGGGCAGCCGCCCCCCGATCTCCAGGGCGCCCCCCTCGGTGAACGCCCCTCCCTCGCCCCTTCCGCAGAAGCCGTAGCCCTCCAGCGAGAGCGGTATCAGTGCCGTGAACGCGTCGTAGATCTGGGCGACATCCACATCCTGTGGAGTGAAGTCGGCGTGCTTCCACAGATGCCGGGCCGCGGTCCAGGCGGGGCCGGTGAGCGGGTCGTCGTTCCAGTAGTTGACCATGCCGTGGTGCTGGGCGGGCAGGCCCTGGGCGGCGGAGTGGACGTAGGCGGGGGTGTGACGGCAGTCGCGGGCGCGTTCCCTGCTGACGATGACGCACGCCAACGCCCCGTCCGTCTCCAGGCAGTTGTCGAAGAGGCAGAGCGGCTCGCTGATCCACCGGGAGGTCATGTACATCTCGCGGGTCAGCGGCCGGTCGTACATGATCGCGTCCGGGTTCTGGTTGGCCCGGTTCCGGCAGGCGAGGGCGACGTTGAACAGGTGATCGCGCGTCGCGCCGTACTCGTGCATATAGCGGCGGGCGAGCATCGCGATCTCGTCGACGGGGCGCAGCAGGCCGTACGGCCGGGTCCACTGGGCGGGCGTGGGCAGCTGGGCCGTGGTGTTGCGCCAGGGCCGGGGCCCGCTGCCGCGCTTGCGGGAGCGCCAGGCGACGCCGACCGACGCCTGCCCGGTGGCGATGGCGGCGGCGAGGTGCGCGACGGTGGCGCACGAACCGCCGCCGCCGTACCCGACCTTGCTGAAGAAGGTGAGGTCACCGAGGCCGACCGCCTTCGCCAGCTCCACCTCGTCGGTCTCCTCCATGGTGTAGGAGGCGAGGGCGTCGACCTCTCCGGGTGCGATACCGGCGTCGTCGAGGGCGGCGAGGACGGCCCGGCACGCGAGGGTCCTCTCGTCCTCGGGGAGGTGCTTGGCGAAGGGGGTCTGTCCGATGCCGACGATGGCGGTGGCGTCCTTGAGTCCGGCCATGTGCGCACCTCCGCATGATGAAGCGGCTGCTGACAGAGCGTCAGGCTACAGCTAATCTGACGGACAGTCAGCTAGCGGTCTGGAGGCTGTTGTGCGCGGTGACTTGGAGTGGGGCAGCATTCCGGAACTCGTCCGCTCCGCGGCCGAGCGGTACCCGGACGTCGAGGCGGTGGTGGAGGGGCGCACCAGGATCTCGTACGCCGACCTGGGCGCCCGCGTCGAGCGTTCGGCGGCGGCCTGCGTGGCCAACGGGATCGCGCCGGGCGACCGGGTCGCCATCTGGGCCCCGAACACCCTGGACTGGATCGTCGCGGCGCTGGGGGCGGTGTCGGCGGGGGCGGTGCTGGTGCCGCTGAACACGCGCTTCAAGGGCGGGGAGGCGGCCGATGTGCTGCGCCGGAGCGGGGCGCGGCTGCTGTTCGTGACGGGCACGTTCCTGGGGACGTCGTATGTCGCGTCGCTGCGGCGGGCGGTCGCGGAGGGTCCGGCGCTGCCCGAGCTGGAGCAGGTGGTGGTGCTGTCGGACGACGCCCCGGCCGACTTCCGTACCTGGAAGGACTTCCTGGCGAGCGGGGACGGGGTGGCCGAGGCCGAGGTGCGGGCCCGGGCCGAGGCGGTGGCCGGGTCCTGGCCGTCGGACATCGTCTTCACCTCCGGTACGACGGGCCGCCCGAAGGGCGCGGTGATCACCCACGCGCAGACGCTGCGGGCGTACGAGGTGTGGAGCGACCTGGCGGGTCTGCGCCAGGGCGACCGCTACCTCATCGTGAACCCCTTCTTCCACACCTTCGGCTACAAGGCCGGGGTGATCGCCTGTCTGATGCGGGGCGCGACGATGATCCCCCAGCCGGTGTTCAACGTGCACACGGCCCTCGCGAACATCGCATCCGAACGGGTCTCGGTGCTGCCGGGCCCCCCGACCCTGCACCAGTCGCTGCTGGACCACCCGGCGCGGGACGCCTACGACCTCTCGGCGCTGCGGCTGGTGGTGACCGGGGCGGCGGTCGTGCCCCTGCGGCTGGTGGAGCGCCTGCGCGGGGAACTGGGCGTGGAGACGGTCCTGACGGCGTACGGCCTCTCGGAGGCCAGCGGCATCGTGACGATGTGCCGGCGCGGCGACGACCCGTCGGTCATCGCCTCGACGTCGGGCCGCGCGATACCTGGCACGGAGGTGCGCGTCGAGGCACCGGTCGGCGAACCCGGCGAGGTCCTGGTCCGCGGCTTCAACGTCATGCGGGGCTACTACGAGGACGAGACGGCCACCGCCGAGGTGCTGACGGAGCGGGGGTGGCTGCGGACCGGCGACGTCGGGGTGCTGGACGAAGCGGGCAACCTGCGCATCACCGACCGCATCAAGGACATGTTCATCGTCGGCGGCTTCAACGCGTACCCGGCCGAGATAGAGCAGATGTTGGGGCTGCACCCGGATGTCGCGGACGTCGCGGTGATCGGCGTACCCGATCCGCGGCTGGGGGAGGCCGGGAAGGCGTTCGTGGTCCGTCGGCCGGGAGCGGTGCTGACCGGGGACGACCTGATCGCGTGGGCGCGGCGGGAGATGGCGAACTACAAGGTGCCGCGGGCGGTGGAGTTCGTGGGGGAGCTGCCGCGGAACGCCAGTGGGAAGGTGGTCAAGGGGGAGCTGCGCGGAAGGAGTTGACGAGTCGGCCGGGCGTCCGGGGAGGGGCGTCAGGAGGCGGCGCCGACGCGCTGCGGGCCGTGACGGGGCCGCTTCAGCTGGGTCGGGACGGGGGCGAGGGCGGCGCCCCGGCCGTTGCGCCAGGTGGCCGGGGCCTCGGCCATGACCACCGCGAGGGCGAACCAGAGCAGGGCGTCGATGCGGTCCAGGTTGGCCGGGTGGTCCATCATGCTCATCAGGAAGAAGCCGGTGAGGGCTGCCAGACCGACCGTTCCGATCACCGACTTCGCGCGGGCCGCGCGGGCCGCGCAGGACACGCCGATCACGGCTGTGGCGGTGATGGCGAGGAGCCCGAGCGGGCCGGCCTCCACCAGCCAGTTCAGCCACAGGTTGTGGGCGTGGACGAAGGTCCGTTCGCCGGGCGCGGCGGCGGATATGACGACGCCGGAGCGGCCGAGTCCGACGCCCAGCGGGTTGTCGGCGGCCAGTTGGAGCGCGGCCTCCCAGGCCTGACCCCGCACACCCAGGGAGTTCCCGGCCCGGGACACGGCCCAGATGGCGCCGGCCGCGCCGAGCAGGGCGACGGCGCCGAGGACCGTGAACAGCCGGCGTTGCGCGCGGTCGGCGATCCTGGGCGCCAGCCAGTAGGCGCCGCCGAGGACGAGGAGCCCCGCGGCGGCGGCGACATAGCCGGCGCGGGAGAAGGTGGTCAGCAGGGCGCCGTATCCGATCACCACGAGCACGACGATCGCCGTACGGGCCGTGCGCTCGTCGACACACACGGCGGCGAGCAGCGCGAACGGCAGGAGCAGCACCAGGAAGGCGGCCAGCAGGTTCGGGTTGGAGAAGGTGCCGGTGGCGCGGATCAGGATGCCGTCGCCGCCCGCGTCGCAGGCGATGTCGGTGAGCAGGCCGGTGCGGCAGAAGCCGGTCGGGGTCTCATTGGTCACCTGGGAGAACGCGCTGGTGGCGGCCGCCGCGACACCGGTCAGCGCGAGGAGGCCGATCGCCCGCCATGACTCGGGCTGGGTGCGGCGCAGGCCGACCACGAGGTAGTAGCAGGCGATGACGGTCAGCAGGCCGCGCAGCGGAGCGGTGGGGTGCCCGCCGCGGTACGTCGCCGCGGCCGACACGGCGACCAGCAGCCCGACGGGCAGGTCCAGCCGAGTCCGGAAGTCCCGCAGCCGCGCCCGTGGCCGTCCGCGAACGGGGACGACGAGGGCGACGATCCCGAGCAGCAGGGCGAGCCGCGTCGGCGTCAGGATCCCCGCGAGCGGGTCGTCGGGGAAGAAGTCCGTGGCGGAGTCCAGCAGCACGACGGCCGCCGCGCCCAGCGGAACGAACTGAACGAACTGAACGAACTTGACGAGCGCCGACGGCTGTCCGGCGCCCGCCGCCGCGCTCTGCTCGGATGCCATGACACCCGAGCGTGGCGGTCGGGTACGACGGCCGGGTGTCGGAAGGGGGAACGGCGCGCAGAGGATGCGGGGACGCGGCATGGCGCACCGCGGACCGTACACCGGCCGGAAGCCCCCGGACACACCTCGGCCGCGGCGACTCCCCTCCGGGCCGCCGCGGCCGATCCCCGTGTGGGTGAGGCCTACTTGTCGTTCAGGTCCAGGACCGCCGGACCGGCAGGCATGGCGTTGTTGAGCGTGGTGATCTGCTCGTCCTTGGTGGCGGGCCCGCTGGGCATGGCGTTGTTGAGCGTGGTGATCTGCTCGTCCTCGGTGGCGGGCTCGCCGGGCATGGCGTTGTTGTCCGGAGAGACCGTGGGGTCCTGCTTCTTGTCGCTCATGGGCTCGTGTTCCTCTTCTTGTCGATGAGTGAGAACGCCCGTCCGGAAACTCCCCCGCGGGTTGCCGGACGGGCGTTCGGAGCCGCACAGTAATCGGTCGGGCTCCGGGTCCGACCGTCTGCCCCCCGACGCGACGGTCCGACGGGTATGAGACTGTCAGGCGGAGATAAACGAACGCTGAACGCCGACAACCCGCTGGTCAGGACCCAAGTCGTCAGAGACCTGAGCCCTATGCGGCAGCGGCCGAGGTGAGCAGCGCGCGCACCTCGTCGGCCTCCGCGGCGCCGTTCTGCTCGTACAGGTTGAGCGCCTCACGCCAGCACGCCTGCGCCCGGTCCGCCTGACCGAGTGCGGCGAGCGAACGCCCCAGCAGAGTCAGCACGTTGCCCTGCATCCGGTCACCGCCGATGCAGCCCAGCGCCAGCGCCTGTTCGGCGTGCTGGGCGGCCTGCGCCGGGCGCCGGTCGGCCGCGTGCACCTCGGCGATGCGGAAGTGCGTGACGCCCTCCCAGAGCCTTTGCCGATGGTCGTTGAAGATGCCGAGGGCGTCGGAGAACCTGCTGAGCGCCTCGCTGTAACGGCCCGCGCGGGTCAGGGCGACGCCCAGCGCGAAGTGACCGTTGGCCAGGCGCACCGTCCGGCCGATCTCGGTGTGCACGTCGAGCCCGTGCTGCGCCATCTCCACGGCCTTCGCGATGTTGCCCATGCCCAGGTGGGCCCGTGACAGATTGCCGAGGACGGTGGCCTCGAAGGGCCGGTTCCCCGCTGCGCGCAGGCCTTCGAGCGCCTGGTCGAAGAAGACCTTTCCCTCGGCGAACCGGCTCTCGTGCAGGCAGATCAGTCCCCGGTTGTTGGCCACCCAGCTGACGGCGGTGGCGTCCTGCGCGCTCCCCGCGAGCTCCATGGCGACGCGGGCCTCCCGCTCGGCCGGCTGGATCCGCCCGGAGACCAGCAGCACATCGCTGAGCACCGTACGCGCCCTGCCCTCCGCCCGTTCGTGGCCGACGGCCCGGGTCGCCTCGCAGGTCGCCCTCGCCGTCATCTCGTACTGATGGGAGTTGGCCCCGGACTCCGTCAGGTCCTTCGCCGCCCAGAGCAGATCCACGGCCCGCCGCAGCCGCTCCGTCCCCGCCGCCTGCCGTACGCAGGCCAGCAGTTGCCCGGCCTCCGTGTACAGCCAGTCGAGGGCCGCCGTCCCCTCGGTGAAGCGCAGCCCTGGATAGCGGGTGGGTTCCAGGTCGTCGGTCAGCCGGTCCCCGGGGTGCTCGATCGCGTACACCTGAGCGGTCGTGGCCAGATAGAAGTCCAGCAACCGCGACAACGCCGCGTCCCGCTCGCTCGGCGGCCACTCGTCCCGTTCCGCGCACGCACGCGCGTAGAGTCGCACCAGATCGTGGTACCGGTAGCGGCCGGGTGCCGCCGACTCCAGCAGTGAGGTGTCCACGAGGGCCTCCAGCAGGTCCTCCGTGTCCTCCGCCGGGAGGTCCAGCACCGCGGCGGCGGCGGCCAGGGAGATGTCCGGGCCGTCGGCCAGCCCCAGCAGCCGGAACGCGCGTGCCTGGGCCGGGTCCAGGGCGCCGTACCCCAGCTCGAAGGTCGCCTTCACCGCGAGGTCCCCGGCCTGGAGTTCGTCCAGCCGGCGCCGCTCGTCCGCGAGCTTGGCCGCCAGTACCGACACCGTCCAGGTGCGGCGGGCCGCCAGCCGGGACGCCGCGATGCGGATCGCCAACGGCAGGAAGCCGCACGCCGCGACGACGTCCAGCGCGGCATCCCGCTCGGACGCCACCCGCTCCTCGCCCACGATCTTCGTGAACAGGGCGAGCGCCTCGTCCGGGGACATCACGTCCAGGTCCACGAGATGGGCACCCGCGAGGTCCACCATCCGCACCCGGGACGTCACCAGCGCCGCGCAGCCGTCCGTGCCCGGCAGCAGCGGCCGTACCTGGGCCGCGTCCTTGGCGTTGTCCAGCAGGACCAGCACCCGGCGGCCGTCCAGCAGCGAGCGGTACAGCGCCGCCCGCTCCTGCAGCGAGTCCGGGATCGCCGAGTCCGCCGTGCCCAGGGCGCGGAGAAACGAGCCCAGTACCGTCTCCGGCTCCGCCGCTCTCTGGCCCGCGCCCTGGAGGTCGACGTAGAGCTGTCCGTCGGGGAAGGCCGCGCGGGCCTGGTGCGCCACATGCACCGCGAGCGTCGTCTTGCCGACGCCGCCGATGCCGGCCAGCGCCGACACGGCCATCACCCGGCCCTCGTTCCCGGAGGCGGACGCCAGTACCTCGCTCAGCTCGCGCACGAAGGCCGACCGCCCGGTGAAGTCCGGGACGGTGGCGGGGAGCTGGGCCGGACGCACCGGGGCCGCGGCCGGTTCGGCCACCGGAGCCGACGGTTCCGCGAGACCCGGGTCCGCCCGCAGGATCCGCTGCTGGAGCTCCCGCAGACCCGGCCTCGGGTCCACGCCCAGCTCGTCCGCGAGCAGCCGCCGCGTGTCCGCGTACACAGCGAGCGCCTCCGCCTGCCGGCCGCTGCGGTACAGCGCCAGCATCAGCAGCTCCCGCAGCCGCTCACGCAGCGGGTGCTCCGCCGTCAGCGCCGTCAGCTCCGAGACGGCCTCGGCGTGGCAGCCCTGCTCCAGGTCCATGTCCAGGCGGGATTCGAGGAGTTGGAGGCGCCATTCCTCCAGGCGGACCCGCTGGGCCTCCGCGTACGGCCCCGGAACCCCCGCCAGCACCTCGCCGTCCCACAGCGTCAGCGCCCGCCCCAGCACCTCCCGCGCATGGCACAGATCCCCGGCGCCCCGGGCCTTCTCCGCCTCCGTCGCCAGCTCCTGCGCCACCGCCAGATCCAGCGCGCCCTCGGCCAGGCCCCGCACCGCGTAGCCGCCCGACTCGCTCACCAGGACCCCGGCGTCCAGCACCTTCCGCAGCCGGGAGGCATACGTCCGTACCGCCGCCAGCGCCTGCGAAGGCGGCTCCTCGCCCCACAGGGCGTCGATCAGCTCCGCCGCGGTCGCCGTACGGCCCTCGCGCAGCAGCAGGGCCGCGAGCAGGGCGCGTTGCTGGGGGGAGCCGGTGGCCAGCTGTTCCTCGCCGCGCCAGGCGCGCACCGGGCCGAGCACACTGAAGCGCAGCGCCCCCGCCTGCTCCGCCGTGTCTGCCGAGGAGCCGGGACGCCTCTGCTCCGGCACTCGCGGTACCCCGTCCATCGCAGTCCCCCTAGGACCTGTTTACATCCCCGCCAGTTTGCCTTGTTCATGGCAGATGCGTCAGCTGTGGAGAGGGTGATCACAGCTGGGCGCGCGGGATATCACAAGGCCCTCACGCGCTCTTCGCACTGCGCTGGTCGCTCCACCGCCAATCCACCGCCGCCCCCACATAGCTGACGGACCGTCAGATCGGCGCTACCGTGAGCGCCATGGACACCGAGACGACGTTTCCCCTGATCATCTCCGTCGACGACCACACGGTGGAGCCGCCCACCGTGTGGCAGGACCGGCTTCCGAAGAAGTACCGGGACATCGGTCCGCGGATCGTCCGCGCGCCGCTGAAGGAGATGACCTTCCTGGGCGGGCGGTTCAAGCCCGTCATGGGCCGGCCGGGCGAGGGCGGGCCGGTCGGCGACTGGTGGGTGTACGAGGACCTGCAACGTCCCCTCACCCGGCTCGACACCGCCGTCGGCTACAGCAGGGACGAGATCAAGCTGGAGGTCATCACCTACGAGCAGATGCGCCCGGGTTCCTACGACGTCCCCGCGCGCCTCGCCGACATGGACGTCAACCACGTCCAGTCCGCGCTCTGCTTCCCGACCTTTCCCCGCTTCTGCGGCCAGACCTTCACCGAGGCGCGGGACCACGAGCTGGGCCTGCTGTGCGTCCAGGCCTACAACGACTGGATGGTGGAGCAGTGGTGCGGCCCGGACGCGCGGGGCCGGCTGATCCCCCTCACCCTCATCCCGCTCTGGGACGCCGAGCTGGCCGCCGCCGAGGTCCGCCGCAACGCCGCACGGGGCGTGCGCGCCGTCGCCTTCTCCGAGATACCCCCGCACCTCGGGCTGCCCTCCGTCCACACCGACGACTGGGACCCGTTCCTCGCCGCCTGCGACGAGACCGGCACGGTCGTCGCCATGCACATCGGCTCCTCCAGCCGGATGCCCTCCACCTCCGCCGACGCCCCGCCCGCCGTCGGCTCCACCATCACCTTCGCCAACTGCTGCTTCTCGATGGTCGACTGGCTGATGAGCGGCAAGTTCGAGCGCTTCCCGAACCTCAAGGTCATGTACGCGGAAGGCCAGATCGGCTGGATCCCGTACATCCTGGAGCGCGCGGACGTGGTGTGGGAGGAGAACCGGGGCTGGGGCGGGGTCGCCGACAAGGTGCACCGGCCGCCGTCCGAGCTGTTCGCCGACCATGTCTACGGCTGCTTCTTCGACGACGCCTTCGGTCTGCGCAACCTCGACTCCATCGGCGTCGGCAACGTCCTCTACGAGACCGACTACCCCCACTCCGACTCGACCTGGCCGAAGTCCCGCGAGGTCGGCGAGGCGCAGATGGGGCACCTGGATGCCGACGTCGTCGACCGGATCGTACGGCGCAACGCGATCGAGCTGCTGGGGCTCACGGACGACGGGCTGTGGCCGGGCGGCGGTGCCCGGTGAGCCTTAGGTGCGGCATCCAGCTCCCCGTCCAGTCGCAGAGCACGATCTACGCCGAACCCTGGGAGGCCGCCGCCGGCCCGGAGGACCTGGTGGCCGTGGCCCGCGCCGCGGACCGCGCCGGGTTCGCGTACCTCGCGAGCTGTGACCACGTCGCCATCCCACGCCGCCTGGCCGCCGCGATGAGCACGGTCTGGTACGACCCCGTCGCCACGCTCGCCTTCCTCGCGGCCGCCACCGAGCGCATACGCCTGCTCAGCCATGTGGCGGTGGTGGGCCTGCGGCACCCCCTCCTGACCGCCAAGCAGTACGCCACCCTCGATCACCTCAGCGGAGGCCGGCTGATCCTCGGGGTCGGGGCCGGGCACGTACGGGAGGAGTTCGAGGCGCTGGGGGTCGACTTCGAGCGGCGCGGATCCGTGCTGGACGAGTCGATCGACGCCCTGCGCGCCGCCCTCGGGCCCGAGGAGTTCCCCGAACACCACGGCAAGCTCTACGACTTCGAGGGCCTGGGCCAGCTGCCACGGCCCGCCCAGGAGCGCGTCCCGGTCTGGGTCGGCGGCTCGTCCCCGGCCGCCGTGCGCCGGGCCGCGCTCAAGGGCGACGGGTGGCTGCCGCAGGGCGACCCGCGCGAGCGGCTGCCCGGGCAGATCGCGCGGATACGGCGGCTGCGGCAGGAAGCGGGCATCGAGGGGCCGTACGTCATGGGCGCCATTGTCGAGCCCCTGTACGTCGGCACACCCGCCTGGGACGTCGGCCGCCGGACGGTCACCGGGCCGCCGGACGCCCTCGCCGAGTCCCTGCGGGCGTACCGCGCGATGGGGGTGGACCAGATCCAGGTGCGGTTCCGCAGCCGTGCCCGCGGTGAACTCACCGACCAGATAGCGGCGTTCGGGGCGGAGGTGCGGCCCCTGCTGTAGAGGAAGGTGAGGCACGTATCTGACGATCTGTCAGATAGGGCGCTACGATGCGGACTCCATCGTGTCCACCGTGTGAAGGGGGCCGTAATGGGCAAGCTGGACGGACGGACGGTCATCGTCACGGGTGCCGCGCGCGGACAGGGCGAGCAGGAGGCGCGGCTGTTCGTGGCCGAAGGGGCGCGCGTTGTCGTGGCCGATGTGCTCGACGAGCAGGGCGAGGCGCTGGCGAAGGAGCTGGGGGCGCTGTACGTCCACCTGGACGTCGGCGAGGAGGACGACTGGCGCGCGGCGGTCACCGCCACCAAGAAGGCGTACGGCCGTATCGACGGGCTCGTCGGCAACGCCGGCATCCTGCGTTTCAACTCCCTCGTCGACACGCCTCTCGACGAGTTCATGCAGGTCGTGCGGGTCAACCAGGTCGGCTGCTTCCTCGGCATCAAGACCGTGGCGCCCGAGATGGAGGACGGCGGCACGATCGTCAACACCGCCTCCTACACGGCCGTGACGGGCATGGCGGCCGTGGGCACGTATGCCGCGACCAAGCACGCCATCCTCGGCCTGACCCGCGTCGCCTCGCTGGAGCTCGCGCCCCGGGGCATCCGGGTCAACGCGATGTGCCCCGGCGCGATCGACACCGCCATGTCCAACCCGGCGCGGCTGGACCCGCACGCGGACGCGGGGGAGATGAGCCGGGCCCTGGACGAGCTGTACCGCAAGCTCGTGCCGCTGGGGCGGATCGGGCGCCCCGAGGAGGTGGCGCGGCTCGCGCTGTTCCTGACCTCGGACGACTCCTCGTACATCACCGGGCAGCCGTTCGTGATCGACGGCGGCTGGCTGGCCGGGGTGAGCGTCATCTGACGTGCCGTCAGCTATTGACGGTGCAAGTGAGGGGTGCCACAGTCGGCGGCAAGTGAATCTGACGGTACGTCAGAAAATGCGTCAGAAGATGCGTCGGAAAACCAACTGGGGACGGTGAACCTCCTTGGAATTCGGGCTCTTTGTACAGGGATATGTGGGCAAGCGTGCCGAGACCGACCCGCTCGCCGAGCACAAGGCGCTGATGGAGGAGACCGAGTACGTCATCCAGGCGGACAAGTCCGGCTTCAAGTACGCGTGGGCCTCCGAGCACCACTTCCTGGAGGAGTACTCGCACCTCTCCGCGAACGACGTCTTCCTGGGGTACCTGGCCCACGCCACCGAGCGGATCCACCTGGGCTCCGGGATCTTCAACCCGCTCGCCCAGGTCAACCACCCGGTGAAGGTCGCCGAGAAGGTGGCCATGCTCGACCATCTCAGCGGCAACCGCTTCGAGTTCGGCAGCGGACGCGGTGCCGGGTCGCACGAGATCCTCGGCTTCCTCCCCGGGATCACCGACATGAACTACACGAAGGAGATCTGGGAGGAGACGATCGCCGAGTTCCCGAAGATGTGGCTGCAGGACGAGTACGTGGGCTTCCAGGGCAAGCACTGGCAGCTGCCGCCGCGGAAGGTCCTGCCGAAGCCGTACGGGAAGTCGCACCCCGCGATGTGGTACGCCGCCGGGTCGCCGCCCTCGTACGCGATGGCCGCGAAGAAGGGGCTCGGAGTGCTCGGCTTCAGCATCCAGAAGGTCTCCGACATGGAGTGGGTGCTCGAGCAGTACAAGACGGCGATCGTGAACGCCGAGCCGATCGGTGACTTCGTCAACGACAACGTCATGGTGACGACCACGGCGATCTGCGCGCCGACGCACGCCGAGGCCATCGACATCGCCCTGCACGGCGGGCTGCACTATCTGCCGTCGCTGGTGTTCCGGTACCACGACACGTTCCCGCGGCCCGAGGGGTTCCCGGTGTGGCCGGAGACGCTGCCCGAGTACACCGCGGAGTTCGTCGAGCTCCTGATCGAGGAGGAGCTCGTGATCTGCGGGGATCCGGACGAGGTGCTGCGGCAGTGCAAGCGGTGGGAGCAGGCCGGGGCCGATCAGTTGAGCTTCGGGTTGCCGGTGGGGGTGCCGAAGGAGGAGACGTTGCAGACGATCCGGTTGATCGGGGAGCACGTCATTCCCAAGATCGACACGGATCCCGTTCATCGGACTTCCCGGTTCCGGGCTGCCGCGTAGGCGCCCCTGAGGTATCTCCACTCGCCCGGAGCCCAAGGAGGCAAGGCTCATGCTCGATCACGTCATCAAAGGCGCGGCCGTCGTCGACGGGACGGGCGCGCCCGCCTACACCGCTGATGTGGGTGTACGGGGCGGTCGTATCGCGGCCATAGGCCGGATCGCCGAGGAGGCCCGCACGACCGAGGACGCTTCCGGGCTCGTCCTCGCCCCCGGTTTCGTCGATCCCCACACCCACTACGACGCCCAGCTCTTCTGGGATCCGTACGCGACCCCGTCCCTCAACCACGGGGTGACCACGGTCGCCGGCGGCAACTGCGGGTTCACCCTGGCCCCGTTGAACCCGGCCCGGCCCGACGACGCCGACTACACGCGCCGCATGATGTCCAAGGTCGAGGGCATGTCGCTGGTCGCGTTGGAGGAAGGGGCGCCCTGGAGCTGGAACTCCTTCGGTGAGTATCTGGACGCCCTCGAAGGGCGGATCGCCGTCAACGCCGGGTTCATGGTGGGGCATTGTGCGCTCAGGCGCTATGTCATGGGCCCCGACGCGGTCGGCGGGCGGCCCACCGACGAGCAGCTCTCCGCCATGCTCCGCCTCGCCCACGACGCGATGGACGCCGGCGCCTGGGGGTTCTCCACCACCCAGTCGTCCACCCACTCCGACGGGGACGGGAAGCCCGTGGCGTCCCGGCATGCCGAGCCCGCCGAGCTGCTCGCGCTGTCGAAGGCCGTCGGGGAGCACGAGGGGACGCAGATCGAGGCGATCGTCGCCGGCTGTCTGGATCAGTTCAGCGATGCCGAGATCGACCTGTTCGTCGAGATGAGCGCCGCCGCCGGGCGGCCCCTGAACTGGAACGTGCTGACCATCGACTCGGCCGTGCCGGAGCGGGTGCCCAGGCAGTTGCTGGCGAGTGAGCGGGCGCGCAAGGCAGGCGGTCGGGTCGTGGCGCTGACCATGCCGATCCTGACGCCGATGAACATGTCACTGGGCACCTTCTGCGCGCTGAACCTGATCCCCGGCTGGGGGCCGGTCCTGGGGCTGCCGGTGCCCGAGCGGATCGCCCGGCTGCGCGATCCCGACGTGCGGGCCGAGCTGCTGCGGCACGCCGGGTCCAAGGAGGCGGGCGTCTTCCGGCGGCTGATCAACTTCGGGCGGTACGTCATCGGCGACACCTACAGCGAGGCGAACCGAGGCCTGAGCGGACGGGTCGTGGAGGACATCGCGCGCGAGCGCGGCCAGGAACCCTTCCAGTGCCTGGTCGAGATCTGCGCCGCCGACGAGTTGCGTACGGTCCTTTGGCCCATGCCCACCGACAACGACCCCGCCTCCTGGGCCCTGCGTGCCGAGGCCTGGCAGCACGAGGACGTCATGCTGGGCGGCTCGGACGCGGGGGCGCATCTGGACCGGATGTGCGGGGCGCCGTACACGACCCGGTTCCTCGGGGACTGTCTGCGCGGGCGCAGGCTCGCGAGCCTGGAGCAGGCCGTCAAGATGCTGACGGACGACCCCGCGCGGCTCTTCGGGCTGCGCGAACGCGGCCGGATCCAGGAGGGCTTCCATGCGGACCTGGTGCTCTTCGACCCGGAGCGGATCGACGCCGGCACGGCCACCCTGGTGCACGACCTGCCGGGTGACAGTCCGCGCCTGGACTCCAGGGCGATCGGAGTGCGGGCCGTGTGGGTCAACGGGGTCGAGGCGATCAGGGACGACGTGGTGACCGGGGCCGTGCCGGGGCGGGTGCTGCGCTCGGGACGGGACACCAGGACGGTGGCCACCAGGTGAGCCTCGAAGGCGCTGATCGGCAGCGGTTGTTCGTGGGGGGCTCGTGGGTGGAGCCGGACGACGGCCATTACGACGTCATCGATCCGGCCACCGAGGAGACCGTCGGCCGGGCTCCCGAGGCCTCGCGGGATCAGGTGCAAGCGGCCTGTGCCGCGGCCCGCGAGGCCTTCGGGCCGTGGTCGCGTACGACGCCGGAGGAGCGGGCGGCCGTGCTGGCGCGGGCGGCGGACTTCATCCACGCCCACCTGGTGCCGTACGCCGAACTCGCCCAGGCCGAGACCGGGGCGACCACGGGCACGGCCCGGGGCATGCAGGTCGGCGTCGGGGCGGCCCGGTTCCGGCGCTACGCGCGCGTGGAGCCCGCCGAGTGGGCGATCCCTCCGCAGATCAACGAGGCCGGTGGGGGCACCTCCCACGCCCTTAAGGCAGTGGGGGCGGGGAGGGCCGGCGTGATGGGCGCGCTGGCCGTACGGCAGCCCGTCGGGGTGGTCACCTGCATCACGTCGTACAACAACCCGTGGGCCAACCCGGCGGGCAAGATCGCTCCCGCGCTGGCCACGGGCAACACCGTGGTGGTGAAGCCCGCCCCGCAGGATCCGCTGTCCGTCTACCGGATGGCGGAGGCGCTGGAGGCGGCGGGGGCGCCCGCCGGGGTGGTCAACGTGGTCTCCGGGCGCTCGGCGGAGGTGGGCGAGGCGGCCGTGTCGTCCCCGGACGTCGACATGGTGAGCTTCACCGGGTCCACGGCCGTCGGGCAGCGCATCGCCGAGACGTGCGGGCGGGACATGAAACGGCAGTTGATGGAGCTCGGCGGGAAGGGGGCGGCGGTCGTCTTCGACGACGCGGACCTCGGGTCGGCGGTGGCCGGGATCGGGACGACGTTCTCCTTCTACAGCGGGCAGATCTGCACCGCACCGACGCGGGTGCTGGCCCAGCGGGGCGTGTACGACCGGCTGGTCGAGCAACTGGCCGCGTACGCACGCCGGTTGCCGGTCGGCGATCCGCGCGAGGCGGCCACGGTCGTCGGGCCGGTGATCTCGGCGGAGCACCGGGAGCGGGTGGAGTCGTACGTGGAGACGGGCCGCAAGGAAGGCGCGGTCGTGGTGGCCGGGGGCGAACGGCCGCCGTACGAGCGGGGTTTCTACGTCGCGCCGACGCTGCTCGCGGACTGCACCAACGACATGCGGGTCGCCCGGGAGGAGATCTTCGGGCCGGTCGTCTCCGTGATCCCCTTCGACGACGAGGAGGAGGGCGTCGCCCTCGCCAACGACACGGACTACGGCCTGATCGACTACGTCTGGTCCGGTGACATCGCCCGCGCCTTCCGGGTCGCCCGGCGACTGCGGGCCGGGGGAGTGGGCGTGAACACCGTCGGGCGCAACATGGAGGCGCCGTTCGGCGGGTTCAAGAGGAGCGGGGTGGGGCGGGACGTCGGGTCGTACGCCCTGCACGCGTACAGCGAGGTGCAGGCGATCGTGTGGCCGGGGTGAGCGGGGCGCCGGCCTGACCGGCGCCGTACCTGTCAGTCGGTGAGGTCCACCCGGATCGTCAGCAGGTCCGCCCCGAACGCCCGCACCCCGGCGCTGTTGAACCGAGGCAGACCGCGCAGCCGGGCGATCGGGTCGTCGTCGGGCAGCAGATGCGCCGTGCCGGTGTGCCACCGTCCCTTGATCCGCACCCGCACCCGCGGATCGGCCTTGATGTTGCGCACGTACTGGGACCGCTCCCCGAACTCCGACACCAGCCAGAAGGAGTCGCCGACCCGGCGTCCACCGAGCGGTGTGCGGCGGGGCAGGCCGGAGGTGCGGCCCGTGGTCTCCAGCAGGGTCTGGGTCGGCAGGCGGCGCGTCACTGCGTTGAGCCGCCGCTGGAAGGCCCTGACGGTCCGGTACCTGGTCTCTGCGCGTTCGGACATGGTTTGCGGTTCTCCTGTCTCGTAGTGAGGCCGATGCTCTTCAATGTCTCTCACGGGAGATCGAACGAGCGGCGGAACCCCGAAAGGTTCCTCTACGAGAGACGGTGACCCCTTGCGCGTGGTGACCTGGAACCTGTGGTGGCGCTTCGGCCCCTGGGAGGCCCGGCAGAAGGCCGTGCTCGCCGCGCTGCGCGATCTGCGTCCCGACGTCGTGGGCCTGCAGGAGGTGTGGGCCGCCGCCGGTGAGAACCAGGCCGAGTGGCTGGCCGGCGAACTCGGCATGCACTGGACCTGGGCCCCCTCACCCGCCCCCGAGCGCTGGCGCCGCCGGCTCGGCGACCCCACGGTCGACATCGGCAACGCCGTACTGAGCCGCTGGCCGGTAGCGGAGCGGCGGACCCTGCGCCTGCCGGCGCCCTCCGACGTCGACGACGGCCGCCTCGCCCTCTTCGCCCGTCTGGCCACCCCCACCTACGACATCCCCTTCTTCACCACCCACCTCACCTCCGCCCTGCACGCCTCGGCCGTACGCTGCCGCCAGGTCAGCGCGCTCGCCGAGTTCGTCGCCGAGAACCGGGGCGACTCACCCTTTCCGGCGATCGTCACCGGCGACTTCAACGCCTGGCCGGACTCCGACGAGATCCGCCTCTTCGGCGGCTACCGCACCGCCCCCGTCGTGCCGGGCCAGGTCTTCTTCGACGCCTGGCAGTACGCCGCCCCGGACGCCCCCTCCGCCACCTGGGACCGCGCGAACCCGTATGTGGCGGCGGGCCGGGAGCCGAGCGCGCGGATCGACTACATCCATGTGGAGCTGCCCGGTCCCGGCGGGCTCGGCCATGTGCGGTCGGTACGGCGGGCCGGGGACGGCCCGGTCGACGGTGTCTGGCCGTCCGACCACGCGGCCGTGGTCGCCGACTTGGCGGACCAGCCGACGGACTGACGGCCCTGCCGGGCCGGACCGGGCTCCTGGCCTACGAACGCCCCAGGAAGATCGGGTTCGTGAACGCCGCCAACGCCCCCGGCAACGGCCCCGCCGCGGCCTCGTGCCGCAACTCCGCCCGTACGTACGCCGCGTACGAGGGCGTCGTACGCCACTCCACGACGCCCGAACCCGACACCGGCAGCGGTGCGCTCGTGAACAGCACGCCCTGGTCGGTGACGAAGCGGACCGTGCAGCGCGGGGCGCCCGAGACCTCCAGGCGGACGGTGACCGGGGTGTCCCGGTCGACCTCCAGCCAGCCGCCGATGCCCGCCTGCCTGCCCCGGCCGCCGGACGCGGTGAAGGCGAGGGACACGGTCTTCGACTCGGCGATGTACGACCGGCCCGCCCTGATGCCCTCCTGGATCGCCTCGCGCGTCAGGTCGTCGGCGAGGACGACCGTCTGGGGGTGGCCGACCGGGTCGGGGCTGCGGTGGGCGTCGCTGTTGCCCATCGCCGGGATCCAGTCGCGGGCGTCCTCGCGCACCGAGGCGACCAGCATGCTGTCCCAGTCCGCGAGGGCCACCTCGTCGTCCGGCGTCCACGGCCCGTTCCAGACCTCGATGGCGTCCGCCTCGCCGAAGCCGAACTTCCAGTTGCAGCCGACGCAGGTGGCGTGCGGGTGGGCGGGCACGACGAGGCCGCCGGAGCGGCGGATCTGGCGGGCGAACTTGCCGAAGCGGTTGTCCCGCGCTCGGTAGCGCCAGTCGATGAACGTCCCCGGCTCGACGCCGAGGGCCACCACATGGCCGTTGCGCGTCGTGACCTCCTCGCCCAGCATCACGAGCAGGTCGTCGCCCGCCGCATCGGCCCAGTGCGTGTGCGCCGAGTTGGTGTTGTGCTCGGAGCTGTTGATGAAGTCCAGGCCGGCTTCGCGCGCGAGGGCCGCGATCTCCGCGGGCGTGCGGCGGCCGTCGGAGTACCAGGAGTGCAGATGGCAGTCGCCCCGGTACCAGGCACGCCCCCGGCCCTTCGCCCGCTCCGGCGGGTACGTCGGCTCGACGGCCTCGGCCTGCTCGCCGTATGCCAGCGTGATCGTGATCTCGTAGGCGAGGCCCTGCGGGGCCACCGTGTAGGGGCCCAGGGCGATCTGCCAGGTGCCCTCCTCGATCGGCCCGGGGAGGTAGCCCGGGGTCGCCTCGTCCGCGCGGATGAAGAACTCCGTGCGCGCACCGCCCGACCAGCCCCGGAAGCCCTTGCCGCCGAGCTCGGTGCCGCGCTGGTCGAAGATGCCGATGTCGAGGCCGTTGCCCTGGGTGCCGGCCGGGACGGAGGGCCGGTCGTAGGTGTAGGAGACCTTGATCTCCCGCACCCCGTCGGGGACTTCGAGGGGCAGGTAGACGAAGTCGGGCGCTCCGGGCGGCAGAGTCCCGCGGACCGTACGGGTCTCGGCGTCGTGCATGTCGTCCGCCCCTCTCGCAAAGGTCACGCTTCCCAACGTAAGCGCGGCCGCGGCGCCCGTCACGAACAGGGCGCGTCTGCCCAGGCCGACGTGGTTGTCCTCGCACATGCTGCTGCTCCCCAGGTCGTCGTCGGTGACAGGGCATGGGTGGTGCAGTGGTGGTGCGTGCAACTCTCGTATTGAGCCGTGAACGGACGGGCAAGGGAAGGGAATCGGCAGCCAATCACCAGCCGATCGTCAGTGGACGAAGCCCGCCGGTCGCAGGGGATCGAATTAGGCCGACCGGTCGGTATGGACATCGGGACGTTCAAGGGGTACAGATGCGGTCATGCGCATCTCCGTGACGATCTTCCTCACCGACGAGACCATCACCCCGCTCCGGCTCGCCCGTGAGCTGGAGCAGCGCGGGTTCGCCGGGCTGTATCTGCCCGAGCACACCCACATCCCGGTCGAGCGGGCCACCCCGTACCCGGCCGGCGGCGAGCTGCCGCCCGAGTACGGCCGTACCCTCGACCCCTTCGTCGCCCTCGGCCAGGCCGCCGCCGTCACCGAGCGGCTCGGGCTCGGCACCGGCATCACGCTGGTCGCCCAGCACGACCCGATCGACCTGGCCAAGCAGATCGCGACCCTGGACCATCTGTCCGGCGGGCGCTTCACCCTCGGGCTCGGCTTCGGCTGGAACGTCGAGGAGGCCGACGACCACGGCGTCGAGTGGCGGACCCGTCGCGAACTCGTCCGGGACCGGATGGCCCTGATGCGGGCCCTCTGGGCGGAGGAACCCACCGCGTACGAGGGTGATTTCGGTGCAGTGCGCGCCAGTTTCGCCTATCCCAAACCGGTACAGAAGCCGCGCGCCCCCAAGGTCAACGGCCCACGCACGCTCATCGGCGGAGCCGCCGGGCCGAAGCTGTTCACGCACATCAGCGAGTACGCCGACGGGTGGCTGCCGATCGGCGGGCGAGGATTGTCCGAAACCCTTCCCCGCCTGCGGACCGTCTGGGCCGACGCCGGGCGCGACCCCGAGGCCCTCCAGGTGGTGCCGTACGCCGTGTATCCCTCGCCCGGCAAGCTCGCGCACTACGCGGAGCTCGGGATCGAGGAGGTCGTGGTGCAGTTGCCTCCGGCGGGGGAGGAGGAAGTGCTGCGGGCGCTGGACGGCTACGGAGCCTTCCTCGACTGACCTCCCGGCACTGATCAAGCCGACCGTATGCTCGAAGGATGACGACCTCCGCGACTTCCGGATCCGGCCCCTCCGACCGCCCTGGCGGCGGTACCGGCCCGACCGAGAACTCCATGCGTCGCGCCCTCAAACGCGCCCGGGACGGCGTCGCGCTCGACGCCGCCGAGGCGGCCGTGCTGCTCCAGGCCCGCGGCGAGGCTCTCGACGACCTCGCCGCGTCCGCCGACCGGGTGCGGGACGCGGGCCTCGAAGCCGCCGGCCGGCCCGGCGTCATCACCTACTCGAAGAGCGTCTTCATCCCCCTCACCCGGCTGTGCCGGGACAAGTGCCACTACTGCACCTTCGTCACCGTCCCCGGCAAGCTGCGCCGGGCCGGGCACGGGATGTTCATGTCCCCGGACGAGGTCCTGGACATCGCCCGCAAGGGCGCGGCCCTCGGCTGCAAGGAAGCCCTCATCACCCTCGGCGACAAGCCCGAGGACCGCTGGCCCGAGGCGCGGGAGTGGCTGGACGCGCACGGGTACGACGACACCATCGCCTATGTCCGGGCCATCTCCATCCGGATCCTGGAGGAGACGGGGCTTCTCCCGCACCTCAACCCGGGCGTCATGTCCTGGACCGACTTCCAGCGGCTCAAGCCCGTCGCCCCGTCGATGGGGATGATGCTGGAGACGACGGCCACCCGGCTGTGGTCCGAGCCCGGCGGCCCGCACCACGGCTCCCCGGACAAGGAACCCGCCGTCCGCCTGCGCGTCCTGGAGGACGCCGGCCGTTCCTCCGTGCCCTTCACGTCCGGAATCCTGATCGGGATCGGGGAGACGTACGAGGAGCGGGCCGAGTCCCTCTTCGCGCTCCGCAAGATCTCCCGGGCGTACCACGGCGTCCAGGAACTGATCATCCAGAACTTCCGCGCCAAACCGGACACCGCGATGCGCGGCATGCCGGACGCCGAACTCGACGAACTGGTCGCCACGGTGGCCGTCGCCCGGCACATCATGGGCCCGAGCGCCTGTCTCCAGGCCCCGCCGAACCTGGTCGACTCCGAGTACGAGCGGCTGATCCGGGCCGGCATCGACGACTGGGGCGGGGTCTCCCCGCTGACCATCGACCACGTCAACCCCGAGCGCCCCTGGCCGCAGATCGAGGAGCTCACCGAGCGCTCGGCGGCGGCCGGCTTCGAGCTGCGGGAACGTCTCTGCGTCTACCCGGAGTTCGTGCAGCGCGGCGAGCCCTGGCTGGACCCGCGGCTGCTTCCGCACGTACGGGCGCTGGCCGACCCCGAGACGGGCCTCGCGCGCCCCGACGCCGTGGTCGAGGGCCACCCGTGGCAGGAGCCCGAAGAGGCCTTCGTGTCCGCCGGCCGTACGGACCTGCACACCACCATCGACACCGAGGGCCGCACCTCCGACCGCCGCGACGACTTCGACGAGGTGTACGGCGACTGGGGCGCCCTGCGCGAGGCGGCCGCCCCCGGGATGGCGCCGGAGCGCATCGACACCGACGTGCGCCAGGCGCTGCGGGTCGCCGCCGACGACCCGACCCGGCTGACCGACGCCGAGGCACTGGCGCTGCTGCACGCGGACGGCCCGGCGCTGGACGCGCTGTGCAAGGTCGCCGACGACGTCCGTAAATCGGCGGTCGGCGACGACGTCACGTACATCGTCACCCGGAACATCAACTTCACCAACGTCTGCTACACCGGCTGCCGTTTCTGCGCCTTCGCCCAGCGCCGCACGGACGCCGACGCCTACACCCTCTCCCTTGACCAGGTCGCCGACCGCGCCCAGCAGGCCTGGGACGTGGGCGCGGTGGAGGTCTGCATGCAGGGCGGCATCCACCCGGACCTGCCCGGGACGGCGTACTTCGACATCGCGAAGGCGGTCAAGGAGCGCGTCCCCGGCATGCACGTCCACGCCTTCTCCCCGATGGAGGTCGTCAACGGCGCCACCCGCACCGGCATGTCCATCCGGGAATGGCTGACGGCGGCGAAGGAGGCCGGCCTGGACTCCATCCCCGGCACGGCCGCCGAGATCCTCGACGACGAGGTCCGCTGGGTCCTGACCAAGGGCAAGCTGCCGACGGCTACGTGGATCGAGGTGATCTCGACGGCGCACGAAGTCGGCATCCGCTCCTCCTCGACCATGATGTACGGCCACGTCGACCAGCCCCGCCACTGGCTCGGCCACCTGCGCACCCTGGCCGGCATCCAGCAACGCACGGGCGGCTTCACGGAGTTCGTGACCCTGCCGTTCATCCACACCAACGCCCCCGTCTACCTGGCCGGCATCGCCCGCCCCGGCCCGACGATCCGCGACAACCGCGCGGTGACGGCCATGGCCCGCCTCCTGCTGCACCCGTGGATTCCCAACATCCAGACCAGCTGGGTGAAGCTGGGCACGGAGGGCGCGGCGGAGATGCTCCGCTCCGGCGCGAACGACCTGGGCGGCACACTGATGGAGGAGACGATCTCGCGGATGGCGGGTTCGTCGTACGGCTCCTACAAGTCGGTCCATGACCTGGTGGCCGTCGCCGAGGCCGCAGGACGCCCGGCGAAACCCCGCACCACGCTGTACGGCGAGGTGCCCGAGGAACGGCAGCGGGCAGCGGCGGCCTCGGACGGGCATCTGCCGGAGCTGTTGCCGGTGCTGGACTGAGGAGGAGCGCCTCGCGGGGGTCGGTACGATGATCCGACCCCCGCTGGAGGGGTGCCTTAGCTGAGGAGATGCGTGCCCGTGCCTGCTCCCAAGGTCTGGGTGACCGGTCTGACGGTGGGAGCCATAGCCGCCGTCACCGTCCTCGCCGTGCAGGCCGACAAGGGGCCGCACCCCACGGCCGCGTCGGCCCGCCCGAGCGCGTCGGCGTCTCAGGGCGCGAGCCCCGGACCGACGAAGTCCGCCGCGCCCGCCGCCGTTCCGAAGAACTCGGGCACGGGGCGCCGGATCGTCTACGCCCTCGGCCAGAAGCGGGTCTGGCTGGTCGACGCGAGCGAGGCGGCCCGTCGTACGTTCGCCGTCTGGCCGGGCACGGTGAGCCCGGACCCGGGCAGCTACGCGGTGTCCTCGCGCACCATGGCCACCACCGGCTCGGACGGTGTGCAGATCGAGAACATCGTCTACTTCGCCGCGAAGTCCGGCATCTCCATCGCCTTCTCCAACGCCGTGGACGGCTCCTCGCCCCCGCCCGCCGAGGGCAGGCAGACCGGCGGGGTCCGCATGCGCGCGGCCGACGGGACGGCGTTGTGGACGTTCGGCGAGGCGGGTACGACTGTGGTCGTGGTCGAGTAGGCGTCCGCTGCATCCTTCGATGTAGGGCAGGTTCGCCTCCGCTCATGACGATTCGGGCCGCGGCCGCCGTGACGATGAACGCATGACGCACACGGACACGACGGTCCCGCGGGCAACGGAGTCCGCGCCGCCCGTCGGACGACGGCTCCCCCTCCTCGACGTACTGCGCGGGGCGGCCATCCTGGGCACGCTCATGACGAACGTATGGATCTTCACCGGGCCGGGCGCGGAGTGGGGAGTCCTGCAGTCCGGGACGAGCGAGCTGTCGTTCGGGTCGGTCTCGCAGATGGTGGAGGGCACGTTCAGCGTGCTGGCGAACGGCAAGTTCCTGTCGCTGCTGACGATCCTGTTCGGCGTGGGGCTGGCCATCCAGTACGACTCGGCGGCGCGGCGCGGGCAGCCGTGGCCGGGGCGCTACCGGTGGCGGGCGCTGTTCCTGTTCGGCGAGGGCACGGTGCACTTCGTGCTGGTCTTCGCCTGGGACGTGCTGATGGGGTACGCGGTCACCGCGCTGCTCGTCGCCCGGCTGCTGACCCGCTCGGAACGGGCACAGCGCCGGGTGATGTGGTGGGCGGCGGGGGCACACCTGACGGTGATCGGCCTGCTGACGGCGGCGTTGGCCCTGGCCGACAACGGCAACGGCGGCACGGTCTCCCGCGAGGTCGCCGACCTGTACGCGCACGGCAGCTACCCGGACCAGATCGCCTTCCGCCTGGAGAACGCGATCGCGCTCCGTATGGAGCCGGTACTGACCTTCTTCCTCCTGCTCTTCCTCTTCCTGCTGGGCGTACGGCTGTTCCGGGCGGGGGCGTTCGGCGCGGACGAGACAGGGCGCCGGCTGCGCTCGCGGCTGCTGGTGTGGGGGCTCGGCCTCGGGCTGCCGCTCAACATCGCGGCGACGCTGGCCGGCCCGGATCTGACCCTGCTGGCCCGGTACGGCACCGCCCCGCTGCTGGCCCTCGGATACATCGGCCTGATCGGGGCGCTGGTGGACCGGGTACGACGGCCGGGCCCGCTGATGACCGGCCTGACCTCCGTCGGCCGGACCGCCCTGTCCGGCTACGTCCTGCAGAACGTGCTGTGTGTCCTGGTCTCCTACGGCATCGGGCTGGGCCTGGCGGAGCGGCTGGGCGACTCGGGGCCGTGGTGGGTGGTGGGCCTGTGGGCCGGCGTCTGCGCGGTGCTCATGGTGGGCTCAACGCTGTGGCTGAGGCGATTCTCGGCAGGGCCCCTGGAGAGCGTCCAGAAATGGGCCCTGCGCCACTGATTCGGGTCAGTCCGACGGTCGGGCCGACGGCTGCTGCGGCAGATGGTTGACGAGCAGCACGATCCCGCTGAACAGGAACACCCGGGTCGCCGCGTCGAGTCCGTTCCAGTCCCCGGACTGCCACATGGCGAACCACTCCCCGCCGATCGCGATGAACCCGGCGCCGAACAGCAGCATCAGCATCAGCAGACCGTAGGTCGAGAAGCGCCGGGCGCGCAGGTCGTCCCGACGGAACCACAGCCAGGTCCCGTATATGAGCACGAGAGCGGCGACGGTCTCCCAGACGATGATCGCGACGTACGCCGCGTCCTGAAGTCCCTTGCTGGTGACGGCTCTCCACATCAGGTCGTCGTCCTTGAACGTCGTATCCATCGCCAGGACGTGCTGCACGAACTGCTGGTTCGTCCCGAAGTCGGTGATGTTCCCGAAGGCGACGAGGGCGATGTAGAGGGCGACACTCGCGGTGAGGAGGGCGGCGGCGAGGTGGAGGGCGGTGCGTGGGGGTGTCGTAGGCATGATGGTCATCTTCCCCGGCGCACTGGCCCACCACATAGGCATTGAGCCAGCGAATGCGGGACCTACTCGGTGTCCTTGGGGTGGCGAGTGGACGCGTAGACGAGATGGACGGTACGTCGTCCTTCATCGACGAGGTACCGCACGCGGCCCCCTGCCGTCACCTCGTACTCCCACTGGGGACATTCCCGACTACCTAGGCTTCCCGTGGCCAGACGACCGCGCAGTCGGTGCTGGCGGTCGGGATCCTCTCGGGACACGGGGTCCTTGCGCAGTGCCTCGAAGCAGCGCCGTGTGTTCCCGGGGGCTTCTGCGCCCAGCTCTCCCCACCCCTTGGCCGCTTCGTTCGTCGCGAATCGCAGGCGCCATTCCTCGTCCACCGGTGGGGGCGCTACATCGTCACCGCGCTTCGGACTCACGGCGCGGTCACCTCGCCGTGGTCCTCGTCCGGCCGCCGACGGGTGAGCTGCGCGGTGAGCTCGGGGTCGGCAAGGATGCGCGCCGTCGCGCGCCATTCGACGACGACTCGGTGGAGATTGCCATGGACGTCCAACTGGGCCACGTCGTGCGTGGCGTCGATGAGCTCGGCCACGAACTGCTTCAACTCGTCCGCCGACAGGTGACGGACCCACGGGAACACGGAGGGGAGCGCGCGCAGTATGGCCCGTTCGCCGGCATCGCTGCGGACGAGGGCGGCGAGGAGGCGGGCCGTGATGTCGGCCGTCTCCTCGCGCTGCTGGTCATGGCGCGCTGTTGTCAGATACAGATCCTCGCCGTCCCTGCGCGTGATGTGCACACGCCGAGTGCGGTCGAGCGTCTCGGCGACGCGCTTCGAGTTCTTCGAGAGCTCGGAGAAGGCGACCGTAGGAGTGGACATGCTTCCACGTTACTTCGGAACGTATTCCGAAGTCAACCGGTGAGCGGGTGCCCGAAGGGTCGGACCTCTGCCACACTCCAGGAAGACCGGCTACGGGGGTGGAGCTGATGGGGCCGACGCGGCCGTCGATGCAGGAGCTGATCCGTCGGCGCGGACGGGCCGGGTTCGTGGGACGGGGCGCCGAACGGGCCGCGTTCCGGGCGAACTTCGACGTTCCGCCGGAGGACGAGCGGCACCGGTTCCTGTTTCATGTGCACGGCAACGCGGGCGTCGGCAAGACCTTCCTGCTGCGCGAGCTGGAGGAAGTCGCCCGGGAGCGTGGCGCGTTGACGGCCTACGTCGACGAGAGCGCGGGGAGCGTGCCGGACGCGCTGGAGGCGATCAGTCGGCAGTTCGCGGCGCAGGGGTCTCGGTGCAAGGAGCTCGACCGGCTGCTGACCGCCCACCGGGAGCGGCGATACGAGGCGGAGCTGGCCGCGATCACCGTCGCCCCGGCCGAGCCGCAGGCGCCGTCGGCGGGCAGCATGGCGGTGGCGCGGGCCGGCCTGGTGGGGCTCGGGATGGTGCCGGGCGTCGGAGCCTTCGCGGGCGCCCTGGATCCGGCCCAACTCGCCCAAGGCGCCGATCGGTTGAGATCCGGGCTCGGCGCCCGCTTCCGCAGCCACGAGGAAGCCCGGCTCGTCCTCGCCCCGGAGAGCGTGCTCACCCCGGTGCTGCTGGACGAGCTCGCGCAGGCCGCTTCGGCCGTGCCGTGGATCGTGCTGTTCCTCGACACCTACGAGCGTACCGGCCGCTTCCTCGACGGCTGGCTGCACGATGTGATGACCACGGACCGCTACGGCGCGCTGCCCGCCACGGTCATGGCGGTGACGGCCGGCCAGCTTCCCTTCGACACCGTCCGCTGGGGCGGCTTCGGGGACTTCATGACCGACCTGCCGCTGGCGCCGTTCACCGAGCCGGAGACACGGGATCTGCTCGCGGGCAGGGGAGTGCTGGCCGAACCGGTCGTCACGGAGGTGCTGCGGCTCACCGGCGGACTGCCGGTGCTCGTGTCGACGCTCGCGGAGAGCCGCCCCGCCGACCCGGCCGACGTGGGCGACCTCAGCGCCACGGCCGTGGAACGGTTCCTGAAGTGGGAGGCGGATCCGACGCGCCGCTCGGTCGCGCTGGCGTGCGCGCTGCCACGGCGGCTGAACGCGGACGTGTTCCGGGCGCTCGTGGACCGACCGGACGGCGAACTCGACGAGCTGTACGCGTGGTTGCGGGGCCTGCCCTTCGTCAGCGAGCGCGGCGGCCGGATCCGCTACCACGATGTCGTACGTGCGCCCATGCTGCGCCTGCAACGCCAGGAGTCGCCCAGAACCTGGACGGCCCGGCAGCGGGAGCTGGCGTCGGTGTTCGGCCACTGGCGCACCGAGGCCGAGGCGGGCCGCGGCGGCGAGGAGCTGTGGGCGGACGAAGGCTGGCGCGAACTGCGCCTGGCGGAGCTGTACCACCTGCTGTGCGCCGGCGAGTCGTCGGTCCTCTCGGGCGCGTTGCGAGATGTCGTCGACGCCTGCGAACAGGGCGAGTCCGTCGCGGGCCGGTGGGCATGGGTTTTGGTGGAGGCGGGCTGGGACGCCGAGACGTGGCCGGTGGCCGAGTGGGGGCGGCAGCTGGCGGAGGCGTTGGGGAGAGGGGGGACGGCAGCGGTCCTCGAACTGGTACTACGGCGGACGGGGTTCGAGCGGAGCCCGGTGCCCGCGGGGCCGGGGCCGGACAGCGACGGCGGGTACGGTACGGCGGTCGTTCAGCCGGGCGGACCGGTCGACCTCGGCTGGAGCGTCGTACTTGACCCCGCGGCCGCCGCCCGCGCCTACCGCACCCGCGCCATGTCCCACGACCTCGCCGGCGACCAGCGCGCCGCCGTCGCCGACCTGGACCGCGCTCTCGAACTGACCTCGGACGATGCTCGCAGCCTGGCCCTGCGCGGCGAGTACCACCGCGCCCTGGAGCATGACGACGAGGCGATCCGCGACCTGGACAGGGCGCTCGGCCTGAACCCCGACGACGCCTTCGCCCTCGCCTCTCGGGGCGCCGTCCGCCTCGGCCGCCGCCAGTTCGCCGAGGCGCTCGTGGACCTCGACCGGGCCGTGCGGCTCAAACCGGACTACCCCTGGGCGCTGGTCCGCCGAGCCCGGGTGCACCGCGCCCTCGGCGACCCCGAACGCCAACTGGCGGACCTCGACCGGGCGGTGACCCTGGACCCCGACTGGGCCTGGGTCCGCTGCGAGCGCGGTGACGCCCTGCGCGTCGCCGGCCGTGACGAGGAGGCCCTCGCCGACTACGACCACGCGCTCGCCCGGGAGCCCGACTACGGCTCCGCCCGCGCGAGCCGGGGCGCCGCGCTGGCCAACCTCGGCCGCCATGAGGAGGCTCTCGCCGACCTGGACCAGGTCCTGGAGCGGAGGCCGACGTACGCCTGGGCCCTCCTGCAGCGGGCGGCCGTCCACCGGCACCTCGGCGCCCACGACAAGGCTGCCGCCGACGAGGCACACGCGGCCGCCCGGACCGGCGCCGACGCCTCATGAAGCCCGGGCAGCAAGGTCCGTTACGCGGATGCGGAGCAGGCCCTGACGAACGCTGCCCACGAATCGTCCGTGAACGCGAGGCGTGCGCCGTCCTTGTCCTTGGAGTCACGGACGTGGACGGTGGGGTTGGTTGGGGCGGGGGATATGGCGACCTCGACGCAGTCAGGGCCGTCGTTGCCGCTGTAGCTGCTCTTGAACCAGACCAGCGTGGGGGTCATTATTCGTCTCCCAGGACTTTCTCGATGAAGGCCACAGATTCCCGTGGTGGCAGTGCCTGCGCTCGGATCATTCCATAGCGCATTTCAAGGACTTGGACTTCCTGGGGGTCACTGATCACCCGGTCGTAGAGCTGCCCCTCCGAGTGCCCCAGTGTCTTGCCGCCCCGGAGCTTCAGCAGCCGAATCGAGCCCATCATGCCCGCGTGATCCTCGCGGTCCAGAGGCATCACCTGGATCGAGACGTGCCGCAACTTGCTCACCTCAAGCAGGTGTTCGAGCTGCCGTCGCAACACCATTCTGCCCCCGATGGGCCGCCGCAGCGTCGCCTCTTCCTGGACAAAGGTGATCTGAGAGAGCGTTTGATTTGAGTTGATTGCACCTTATGTCTTAGTAGGTGCCTCGCCAGGTAGGTGTGGTCTCGTCCGTTATGCGCTTGGCGAGGTTGTCGATCGAGG
>NZ_JBVKCZ010000060.1:0-38148 GCF_055634335.1 Streptomyces sp. NPDC111802
CCGCACCTGCCCTATCGGGGGAGTGCACATCATCGGGTAGGGCGGGAAATTCAGAGTAATCCGACATGGGTCCTCCACGTCAAGGTTGACACAGGGTATGCGTGCAGCCGACGGAGTGGCCACGCCGAGGCTTGAAGTAGTACAACGCCCCGCGCCCACAACTGAGAAGAGCGGCAGACCACCGCCAACGCGCACTCGGCGCAAGTTTGTCCCTTTGAGAATCGGCCGTACCAGTCGTGCACCTTTTCGAAGAGATCAAGACCTCGGTTCACCGGCTGCCTGTACCTCCTGCGCATGTACATCAACCAGGGCCACGCAGACGCCGACCGCAGCCACATCTCCCCGCGCAGACTCGCCCGAATACTGCTCCATCGGGCCCGATAACCTCGAGATCGAACACCACATCTCCTGGCCCGGCTCACTGCCGCCTGCCCGAAGTGGCCCAACTGGCCACCTACATCAGGGACTTCGCTATCGACGTCACCGACAACGGCGTCTGTCTCGGCTCGAACGTCGGCAAGGACGAACATCACGCCACCACTGAGTACCGGTCGCCTCGCAGACGACGACCCAACATCTGAGGAGGTGCGGTGTGGGCCAGGCCGCCAGATACGCGGCCACGTCATCGTGCACCTCCTGCTGCGTGGGCCTACCCCAAGGGCGGGGCAGGCCGCGGCGGTCCGTCTCAACGGCGCGTCAGTCACAGGCGCGATCGATCTGTCGGGCGCCGACGTCGTCCCCCGACTGGACCTCCTCGAACGTTACGTTGAGGCGCGGTTGCGGTTGACTGGATTTGTGGCCGACAGCGTGCATTTGCGGGCGGTCGCCGGTGCCGGATTCCGCGTCTGGAGGCAGTCGGGTTCGCATGGCGGGGCGGCCTCCACGTGAACCGTTGCTCACTCCCGGGATGGATCGCCCCGCAACTGGCACAGATCGGCATGGACCTCGTGCTTACTCATTCGGTCGTGAAGGGCATCGGTGGGTGGCGCCGCCGGGTCTCCTTCGATCGCCGGGCGTGAACGTCCAGCCGGTCCGCGTGTGCCCGCTGGTGGCCGGGGGAGGGCGGCGCCTGAGCGGCACAGCCGCCCGCCGGCTCGAGGCCGGCGAGTTGCGTGGTTCCGGCGATGTGAGGCTGTCCTGACTGCCTGCACGGCAGGATCCACGCTTGCTTGCCGTGCCACCCCCCAGGTGATTCGACTCGACGGGGGAGGCAGCCATGCCAGGCCCGGGAGGCCAGCGGCCCTGTCGCTCGCCTATTCCGCCCGCAGGTGCTCCTGACTTGTATGTGCTGTTCCAAGCCCTTCTGCGGAGCATGCGAGTGCCTACGTGACTGACGTCCTGGGTGGCTGAGTGAGTTATGCAGCCTGGCTGGCGACCGATGAGGCCGTCGCAGCACTGCGGACTCGGCTGGGCTGATGTCCGGAGCTTTTGCGCCGCCGATTCGCCGTCTCCCCACCCACTGCTGTAAGGAACCCGTAATGACTGCGCCCACCACGGACCGCCCCCCGACCACCGGCGAGGCAGCGGCCTTCTCACTGTTGTTGGCGACGGACACACCCCAGGCTCTGCGCGCCGTGCTTGAGGAGCGGCTTGGTGAACTCGCCGCGCAGATCCGTGTTTTCTTGGTCGAGAGGGTCGTTCTGTGGGCGGTCATCTGGGCCCGAATTTGGGGATGGTGGAAGTCACTATGGCGTTTTACAGGGTCTTTGACTCGCCGAATGGCACGCTGTTGTTCGACACTGTGCACCAGGCCTATGTCCATAAGTTGCTCACCGGCCGTGCGGGTGACTTCGGCCGGCTGCGTCAGGGCGGGGGCATGTCTGGGTATCCGAGCCGGGGCGAGTCCGAGCACGATGTGATTGAGAATTCGCATGCCTCCACCGCACTCGCATATGCCGATGGCTTGGCCAAGGCTCGCCGGCTGACAGGCCAGAGCGAGAGGGCTGTGGTTGCCGTCATCGGGGACGGGGCAATGACGGGCGGGATGGCCTGGGAGGCGATGACCGGGCGGGCATCACAGGCCCGGATGGTCCCTCGCATCACGGCATGTGGGACCTGACCATCCTCGGCGCCGTCCCCGGCATGCGCGTTGCCGTCCCCAGGGATGCCGCGAGGCTGCGGGAACTCCTTGCCGAGGCCCTCACCCATGGGGCAGGCCCTACCGCTGTGCGTTTCCCCAAAGGCACCGTGGGCGAGGACACTCCCGCTGTCCGACGCGAGGGAACGCTGGACATCCTCTATGCCAGCGGCATCCGCGAAACTCGGTGCAGCCCAGCCCTCGCCGGCGCGGACCCGAGCCTGCTGGCCGCCCTTCCTCCTATGCCATCCCGATCGGCGAAGCCTTCCAACTGAGGGATCACCTGCTCGGGATGTTCGGCGACCCGACAGCCACCGGCAAACCCGCCCTCGACGATCTACGGGAGGGCAAAGCCACCGTCCTCATCGTCTTGGCCCGCACCCGCGCCTCCCGCGCTCAGGCCGACCAGCTCCGCCTCTACCACGGATGCCCCACCCTGAACGAGGACCAGGCCCAGGCGGCACGCGGCATCATCACCGCCACCGGAGCCCTCCGCTTGGTCGAAGACATGATCATTAAGCGTTACGATCAAGCCGTCACCGCCCTCGACACCGCCGCCATCGATCCGGCCGCCAAGCACGCCCTGCGCCACGTCTGCGACCTCGCCGTGAAGAGGCACACATGCCCCCTCCTGCCACCCGTCGCCGTGTCCTGCTCGCAGATTGCCGCGGACGAAGACCTGCCCGCACTTCTCCACGAGCGCGGCACCTCGTGCCATGAGCAGCGGCAGATCGCGCGGTGCACTCGCGCACGTCAGACCTGGCTGGCCGGCTGGCTCCTACGACTGGCACGAGACCACCGCACGGTACGGCGCCCCGGCTGCCGGCCTGCACCTGCCAACCGGCCCCAGGCCTCGGCACTTCTGCCGCGCGGTGCGTGCAGAATCTCCCCTCAGCGGAGCTCGCCGGTAGGGGACTCACGGCTGCGCACCAGACCCTTCGTGGCACCGGGAGTACAGGCCGATGACGGTGGCGAAGCTTCCCTGGGACGATCTCTGTGACGCCTTGCCGGGCCCTGGTCAGCCCCTTCGCCGAGGGATCTTTCGACCGTTCAGGCCGAGTTTGGTCATGATCTTGGCGACGGTGCTCACCGACGCGCCACCCTCCCGGAGGAGGGGTATGTAGCGGCCACCGAGCCATCGGGGCAGCTCTCTTTCCCTCGCGCGGCCGCGCCACCGGCCGTCACAGGGCCGGTGGCGAACGTCAAGACACAAGGTAGAGACGGGGGATGATGAACCACAGGCGACCGCCGTACCCTGACCGCACCGCCGACCGGCAGCCGCGCACCCAGCGACGGGAGACTGGTCGGCCGGGGAAGTCGCCGCTGCCTCCTGCCGCCCGCGCTTGCGATTCCACTGCCGTACCCATGTACGTGCCCCGGTACGAGCGCTGACCGCATTTTCGCAGGAACGAACGGCCCCCTAAGCGCACCACACAGTCACCGATCTCCATGGGCCGACGGCCGCGATCCAAGCGGCGCATGTCTGGCGGGTCCATGCGCTGGGATCAGCGGCACCGGCTGCTCTGCGGCGATCCACCGTCCCGACTTCAGCAGCGCGGCCCGGCTGTGGAGGCAGGGACGGTGCGTCATGGTCGTCTGGCGTTCCACCTTTCGACCCACTCGACCCATACCGGCAGAACCCCAGCGCCCGTGTGTGCTCGCGGGCAGCGGAGGGGCGCTGGTCTGGTGGATCCAGCAGCCATCGGGCACAGCGGGTGTCGACCAGATGGGCGTCCCTCTCGACTTCGCGGCAGGAACCGTGCCCGTAGCGAACGCAGGCGCCACCACATAACGATCCGGCAGGAGTGGGCAAGATCTCCCGCGGCGTGTAGGCCGATGAGTTCGCCGAGCATGCTTGGCCCCCGTCGACGGAGGCGGTAATTCCGCACGCTGCAGCGTGACCGCTCCTCCCCGGCGAGTGCGCAGCTCCGTGAAAGGCTGGGAGCATGATGGGCGGACCGTCCGAGAACCCAGAACTCTGGGCGTTCCTGGCATCACTGCACTGTGGCGAGATCCTTTCCGGTACCGTCACGGCGATCGAGCGTTTCGGCGTGCTCATGGGGCTGGACCATGGCCAGGACCATCCGGTCCTCCCCGGCGTCGGGTTCATCACCGTCCCCGAACTGTCCTGGCGGCGCATCGAAGCCGCCTTCGACGTTGTGCAGGTCGGACAGCGCGTCTCAGCCGAGTTCTTTCAGTTCGACACATGGAACCTGGAGGCCAGACCGTCCTTGCGGGCGGCGGAGCCGGACCCCTTCCAAGCATTCGCCGACCGCACTGCAGTAGGGCGCAAGCTGCGCGGACGGGTCACCAAGCTGGTCCCGTTCGGCGTCTTCGTCCAGGTCACCGACAGGATCGAGGGGCTGGTGCATCTGCGAGAGCTCACATCGACGACCGTGGAAAGTCCGTCAGATGTCGTCCAGGTCGGCGACGAGGTTACGGTCGCCGCCTCTGAGATCGACCGGGAGCGACGCAGGCTGATCCTCTCTCGACGACAAGCTCACCCGACGACGTGACTCGTCTACGCTCCCGAGGCGGTTCCCGCGTGTGCGTTCCTGAGCGTCTGAGCGAACCTGGACGGTCACAGCACTAGGTGACATTTGGGGCGCATACGTCGGCTGAAACTTGCACCGTCACCGCCCAGGGCCTCGACGGCCACGGCGACAGGAAGGACGGGGACAGCTACAGCGTCCTACAGAGCGCCAACTGCGAGTCCCACGACCTGAACGTCGACATCCTCGGCCAGGTCGGCTTGCTCGGCGGCGCACCACTCAACGGCGAACGCCCGCGCGGCTACTGGGATGGTCGGCTTGTTCCCCGTCTGCGCAGGCGGGGCCCACTGACAGGTCTTCGTCCTCATCTTCCGCCGGACCAGCGAACAATCCAGGAGGCTGGTCTCAGCGTCGTCACCAAGACCCTGATCAACTGGCTGTCCGACCCCGAGTACGACATCCGCCGCAGCTACATCAACGTCATCCACACCGTCTACGAGAACGCAGCCATCGTCCCCGCCGACCCGATCCCCGACCACGTCAAGAGGGGTCAGTTCGAGATCAGCGGCATCGTCAGGACAGGCGAGGACGAACGCGTGCGCGGCACACGACGCGCGGGACCTCTGCGCATTGACGGCCGCCGGGGCGACTGGGATGCCATCGAGGAACTCTGGCTGGCCGGCGAGCTGACCGACGAGGACTTTGAGGTCCACTTCATCGACGACCGAGCGAATCGATGTGGGCAGCGAGGAGCCGCACATGCTGTTCTTCGACCTGCCCGAGCTGCAGGCCACACCGGGCATGGCGCACCAGATCGCCGCTGAGCACGTCGAGGGAAAGGCCCGCACACGCCACGTTCGGCTGTCGAGGAACCTTGTTACGGCCGCCCTGGCCGACCGGCCCGAACACTGTCAGCGCAGCAGGGGATTGTACCGTCTCGGCCTGGCCCGCTCGAGGGCGCTCCGCTGGAGACGGGCTCTGCCTGCAGATGCTTGGCACGGTCAAACCCGTGCGCGTTGCCGACCGACTTGGCGAGCTGCACGGGGAAGCCCAGCCATACGCCGAAACCAGACCCGGCGGTGAGCTGCACGAACGCATTCACGACCAGCTGACGGCTGCCGGAAGAATTCGGCACGGGCGTGTGAGAGCCGCATTGTCCGCGTAACTGGTGTCACGACCGACACCTTCCACACCGCCCCCGAGAACCGCCGCCCACGCGGGACGGGTGTGGCGCCGTGGACGCAGACGAGTCCGTCATACGTCCGTGATGGCTGACTACGCCCCACTCCGCACCCGGCGGCGCCCACTGCGGCTGCGAGGCATCGTCGAGACTGAGGGACATGCCGACCTCCAACTCCGCCCCTGAGGGAAGCCCCCGCGCCATACTCCTCGACGCCGACGATCGCGTCCTGCTGCTGCCCTACGACGAGAACAGCACCTTCTGCGCGACACCGGGCGGCTCCCTGGAGCCGGGGGAGGATCACAACCGCGCAACGCTCCGTGAGCTGTGCGAAGAACTCGGTATCGACGAGCAGGCCGTCGAACTGGGCGTGCAGCTCGCCAAGCGCGGCCAGGACCAGCTGGTCGGCGGGAACCAGGTCCGCCACGTGGAGAAGTACTTCCTTGCCGCGTCAGCGCGGCCGCCGTCGACCCGGCCCGTGCCACGCAGCTCGACGACATCCGCGAGCATCGCTGGTGGAGCCTTGCCGAATTGAACGCCACGACCGGGATGGTCTACCCACTCGGTCTCGCTGGTCTGGTCACCGGCATCCTCGAATATGGAGGACCTGTGCGCCCCGTCGTCCTGGACGGATGCCTCTGGGGCCAGGCCGTTGCACTGATCGACAACCGTCCGATCAAAGATCAGTAGTAGTACTGGGCACCTCGGCCAGCAGCCCCTCGATGAACTGCGCGACCACCACCCGCGGCTCCGGACGATTGAACAAATCCCCTACTGAATCCTTGAGTTCATTCGGCGCCCGACCCCACCCGCGTATCCGATCCGCTGTCACACACCGCATCATGCCCTGTCAACTGACCAGCCGGAGACCACGTCACACATGGTCTCCGGCTGTAGTACAGGTCGCCCCACGCTAAGCAGATATCTCCTGACGTAACGCGAGACCAGCAGGCGAAAAGGCAAATGCAGGATGAGTCATCGAGAAAAAATCATTTTAGACCCCAAGGCGGCGCGGGAATTCGAATTGTCCAGTTATTTTCTGGTATGTTCGCGTCCGGCATGCCGCTAAGCCCCCTCGCGAGGTCTGCATTGTCTACACCACCGCCAGTCTCCACCGCTTCAGCGCCGCAATGGAGAACTCGTGTTCTGCGACACGTCGCGCCGCGTCGCATCACGGGCTATGGGCGACAGCTTCTTCCGTTGCTCGTACCCGTGATCTTCATCGCCCTCCAGTGCCTCGTTGGGCCGCGGTGGACAGGGACCACGGGCGATTCCTATGAGTACGCGCGTATCAGCCTGCAGATACTGGGAAAGCCGCGCACTCAGGCCGAACTGGAGTCGTGGAAGTGGTGGTGTGCGAGCAAGGCCTCCGAGGAGGCCCGGACTGCTCGAGTCGACCCCATCTACTTTCGTGCTCCCTCACCAGAAAGAGCTTCCTACCGCAAGTGTGCACGGCAGTATGCAGCCTATGCAGAGACCCCTTCGGCGCAGCGGACTCGTTACCAGGCCATCTTCAACGCTCGCCCGGGATACCCAGCCCTCGCCTCCCCGGCCATTGCGGCATTCGGGGTGGGCGGTGGGCTGTGGGTGACAGACGTTGTCATCACAGCGGCAGCCGCCTTACTCACCGGGTTTCTACTGCATGCCGCAGGGATTGGCGCACTGGGCATGCTGCTCGGGCAAGGGGCATATCTGCTGAGCCCGCTCGGGGTATGGAGTATGCGGCCGCTCGCTGACGGCACGCTCAATGCCACGGTGATTGCCGTGCTGCTGGCAGCCTGGTGCCTGCTTGGCCGACGTCACGTGGTGCTCGCCGGTGGTGCAGTGGCCGCCGGACTAATCGCGGCTTGCGCCGTGAAGTACTCTTCTGGAATCTTTCTGGGACTTTGCCTAATCTCAGTCACGGTTCTGTGCTGGATCCTCGTCCCAAGCACCCGCCATGCTGGCACCGTGATCCTGGCCGCACTCGGGTCCACGGCAGCTGCCATCACGCTGTTCTCTATGCCCTTGCTGGGGCTACCTGGCATGGAGGACACCCTCCAAGACACGTTCACCCGTCACTTCCACCGGCCCGATGTGACGAATACCTGGGCGCTGCTTGCTGAGCTAAACGCTCATTACTGGTGGGAGTGGCTTCAGCAGCAGGCGGCGTACCCGCTGTTTTTGGTCCTGACCGGTGTTGCGGGATGGGCCCTACTGCGCTGGGCCCCAGAACTCGGCTACTTGGCCGCAGCCGCGGCAGCAATGGGGGTGTTCACCGTGGTGTCGCATCCGCTAGGCACCGATGGAGACAGACTCGGCGTCCTGATGTGGACACCGGTGGTACTTGGCCTACCCTTGGCGATCACGCGGCTGTCGGGACTGCGCAGCAAGCGCGGGGACGGCCTGTCAGAGGCAACTGGAAATCAGTGACGGTGAGTACTAGACAGCAAGCCTCTGATGCTACTGCGGAACCTCAGTAGGCGCCGTGTAGCCATGAAGATCGCAAGCAGACGCAGCGCCAAGCCGACGGGACTATGGGGCCGGGTCAAGTCCTACTTCCCTGAGATCGCGAAATTCAGTGCCGTAGGCGGGGCAGGCGTCCTGGTCAACATCTCAGTCTTCAACCTAGTCCGCCATACCATCAACCTGCACGTGGTCAGAGCCGGCATCATCGCGACCGTAGTCGCCATCGCCTTCAACTACTTGGGCTTTCGCTACTTCACCTATCGGGACCGCGACAAGACCGGCTGTACCGGCGAGCTAGTCCTCTTTCTAATGTTCAGCGGAGTGGGCCTGGCGATCGAGAATAGTGTGCTCTATCTTAGCTGGGACAGTCCGTTGCAGAGCAATATCTTCAAAACCACGGGCATCGGTGTGGCTGCCCTCTTCCGCTTCTGGTCCTATCGCATCTGGGTTTCAAGGCCGCAGTGCTGTCGACCCACGACATGCTGCACCAGGCGCCGCCGCTCCTGACGGATCAAGAGCCAGGAGCCGACTCGGCATTGGATGACCAAAGGAAGTAGCCACTCCTGGCTTGCGCGGTGCGAAGCACGACGGGCAGGTACTACTGTTCTTTGATCGGACGGTCGGGGTCGAGGGCGTACCGGCCGCGCCTCGGACGGCACGCGCTGTACCGGCAGTCCTGCATGAGCGGGCCGCTCACGAGCTGCAGGCCTTGTGCTCGCATGTCGTCCGCGATCCGGCTGCGATCGCCGCGATGGCCCTGCTGGTCGACGATCGGGCCATTATCGAACCCGCGGCGCTCTGGCGTTCGCCTGTCTGCTGTACCTCGCCGACCGGCACGAGGCCGCACAGTTCTGGGGCAGTTCGCCGCCGGCACGGACTCCTCCACCGCACACTGCCTGTACTTGCACCACCCGCAGCACAGTGAACTCCGCGACGCTGGGCTCTGCTACGACCAGACACCGGAGCTGCGCTGGCTGGACGAGCACCCGATACTCCAGATCACACCGCCGCCAGGGAGGGACAACGCGTGGGGCTGGCCTCGCGGACCGTGACCTTACTGACCGTGTACGCCGCCTGGTGCAGGAAAGCGAGGCTCGGGCCTCAGCTGAGCTTGAGCTCGCTGCACGGCAAGCTTCCGTCGATGAGTTGCAACAGCGCGTCGAAGTGTTGAGCCGTGAGCTGAACCAGGCCCGTGAGGAGCGGACCGGGCCTGGCGTCGTCGCCAGTCGAACGAGCCGAGGCAATGTGCGGCGGAAGCGATTGCTGGCTGTCGGGCAGCAGTGGCACAGCTTCGGCGGCCGGGGATGGGATGGCGAGCCCGTACACGTGATGGGCGGCTCCGGGCTCCAGCGGCAGCCGGGAATTTTTGCGAGGATCGACTCATGATCTGAGGACGCGTCATCGCGGAAAGCCTGCGAGCCGGCGCTGACATTCAGTTGCCCGGACTCAGGCTTGTGCGCCTTGGCCGGCACGATGTGTCCGCGTCGACCCTGCCGGTGGAGGAACGCTCTTGTGATGGCAGCCGGCACGGTGCTGTTGACGGTCAGCCCAGCACGTGGACGTTCATCGATTTCGAAGGCCCGGATACTCTCTGGACGACCTTGCTCAGGTCCTCGAACCAGAGCTGGGCTGGTGGGCCGACTCCACGGTGGACGCTACTGAACGCGTGATGGTCTTTGCCGGACGCTACTTCCGCTACCGCATTGGCGACGAGGCAGGCAGAGCCGAAGCCCTCGAGTGGGGCCGCGCCGCTGGAACCCCCGAACACCAACTCGACGGGGGCCCGTAGCCACTAACTGTTGTTCTTGCCTGCCCAGGCAGATTGACGGGTCGTCAAAGTTCTGGCCGTCATCGGGACCTGCGCGGGGGACCGAAGGGCTGCTCGGCTGCCCTGAACCGGATTGCGGTTCGTATGGCACTCACCATGTTGTGTGTGAAGGCTGAACGTCTGAGGTACGCACTGGAGGCCGCCCGAGAATTGGACCGAGGTCCGGGGGCGGGGCTGACAGTGCAGGGCCGCGGGGCGCCGCCACCGACGCCCTTATCGAGGCCGCCGCCCAACCCTCCCCGTCCCGGACAGCCGCATGAGCGGCATCCTGCTGAGCCTGGCCACCCCGCTGATGTCCTTCGGCGAACACGCCGCCTTCCGCTACCGCGACACCACCGCCTTCCCCACCCGTTCCGCCCTCATCGGCATGCTCGCCGCCACCGACGGCCGCTCCCGCGAAGAGGCACTGGCCCCGACCCGGACACCGGAGCCATCCCCTACCGACCTGGCCTTCACCATCCGCATCGACCGGCCAGGCCACCGCCACACCGACTACCACACCGCCGGCGGCGGCCGCCCCCACAAACAGGGCCTGCGCACCAGCAGCGGCGGCTACCGCAGCCAAAAAACCTCCACCCACATCAGCCACCACGTCTACCTGACCGACGCCGTCTTCACCGTCGCTATCCAGGGCCCCGACCCACTCCTGGAGGAAATCACCCACCGGCTCGAGCAGCCCGCCTTCGCCCCCATCTGGGGCGGCACGCCTGCATCCCCGACGAACCCCTCGTCCTGCGCGGCCCGCACCCCAAACCGGTGGATGACAGGACACCGTGCCCGTCGACTTCGTATGGGAGCACCCGCCCGAGCACGTCCCCGCCGCCAACGTGCACGTGAACTCGTCGACCAACCCGCCGACTTCACGCCCAACCGGCGTCTCCACCACAACCGCCGGGGCTGGCGCACTACCGAATCACTGCCCGCCACGCTGTACACCGCCCAGCCCAAGATCAACGCCCTGGCCGCCTACATCCAGCAGGACACCCACCGATGTACATCCAGACCGCAACCGACCCCGGCACAGCAACCTTGGTCCGTATCCGCCTCAACCTGCACAGCAAGACGATCACGCTCCTGACCCCCGAAGGACTGGGCGAGAACCCCCGCCGACAAGCCGGACTGCTCTTCCGCCTCGAACACGCCACCGGATACAAGCCGCTGACCCTGCTCATCCAGTTCCGGCTACCGCCCGACCTCACCCGCCTGCCCGTCACCTACGGCACCGTCGAGACCCGCGACCTCACCCACGTACTGACCGCCCTCACCACTGGCCGACGGTTCCGCTACCGCATCACCGCCAACGCTAGCGCCCGCCGCTGCGTCACCGACCGCGACCCCTTCTTCGACTCGGACACCAAACCGCGCCACACCGACGTACCCCTCCACGGCGATGACGTCCTCACCTGGTGGGAGCGCAAAGCCACGCACGCAGGACTCGACCTGCACAGCGCCGCCCTCACCCCAATGCGTGCCTCCCGCCACCCCATCCCCAGACAACTCAGCGGCAGGCAACCAGACGTCTTCCGGCACGCGCCGACCCGCTTCGACGGCCAGGCCACCATCACCGACCCCGGCCAACTGCGCCACGCGCTGCTGACCGGCATCGGCCGCGGCAGGCCCTACGGCGCCGGACTGCTCTCCCTCGCCCCCGCCTGACCACTCCCGCCCCCGCCGAGACTCCTGCAGGAGACGACAAGAGAGCCCGCCCTCCGTGCCCGCCACACCTCCACCCGACGGCCCCTACGACACGATGTCCGTACCGTCGCCGCCGCCTTCACCGTCCACTGGCGCACTGTGCGCCGCTGGATGGACAACGCCGACACCCACAACGGCACCTACACCCCCTAGGCCGCCGCCACTTCACCCTCACCCCGGCCATGCACGACGCCCTGGCCCGATGGAACGGCAACGCGGCAGCCACCTACCGCGAACTCGTCGCCGACGGCATCTTCGGCAGCCGGCCCCGCGTATCCCGGCAACCATTTACCGCGCCGTAGACCGGGAACTCACGCCCGGCCAGCGTGCTGCCCTAAGAGGGCGTGAAGCCGCCCGCCGCCGACACGACGTGCACGCCCTGCGCCCGCACAGCAACCGCAATGACGTCTGGGAGACGGACCACGTCGAAGCCAGCGTCTTCGTCAACGTCGATGGACGCCGCCGCAAACCTTGGATCACCTGGTTCATCGACCACACCATCGCCTTGTTGTCAGATGCGTTGATCATGCAGGCGCGGGCTCCCTCGGGGCCGGTGCCCGTGGGGATGTTCGGCAGCCCCCGGCCGGAGTAGGTGCGAGGGGTTCCCCCGGCGCTCAGTCCCCGCTTGGACGTGGCGACGGGGTATTCGTCGCACGATTTGCCCTGGACGCTGGGGGCGTCTCCGCACGCCTTTTGGCGGTTGTCCCGATGATCTGGGCATCAGTGGTGCGCGTCAGAGGACGCTTGAAGGAGCTGCCCGGCAGGCCGGAGGTCTGAGCACGCTTGACGTGCGAGGCCAGGTCCGGGTAGCTGGACTGGGAGTACACAGGATCGACGGATACCAGGGAACCACGCAGCCGACCTGAGGCCGGCCCACTGCGGCGTTGTCGCAGCGGAACTCATTGAAGCAGACCGGCAGGAGCGCATCGTTGTAGCCGGGGGCCTGGAAGGTCAGTGTCCAGGTGCTTTTGCACTTGCCCTTCGTGCCGGCGGTGCGGATCGTGGTGTCGAAGAACGACTCTCCAAGCCGAACGGGCGACGATTCCGACCTCGCCGAGGCCGAGGAACTCGCCGGACGGCTGGCCGACCTGGCGACCGGCTTGGAGCGCGCCGACGTGCTCAACCTGCTCGGCGTCCTCGCGACCTACCGCTACATGACCAACTCCGTCCGCGCCCACCTGGAGGCGGCCCTGGCGCACCAGCGGAAGGCTCTCGCACTGGCCCGCAAGTCCGACTACCGGGTCGTCTACCCTTCGAACCTGGCCATGAACCTGCACAGGCTCTACGAGCGGGCTCACGACCCCGACCTGCTTGTCGAGGCCATCGCCTTGGCCCGCGACGCCGTCGCGCTCCCGCACCAGGGCAACCCCGCCGTCGAGAGGAACCTCGCGCTGCTGCTGTATGCCGAGCAGGAGCGGACCGGCGCGATCGGGCCGCTCGACGAGGCCATCCAGCTCGGCCGCGCCGTGCTGGGGGAGGGGCCGGAGACCGCCTCCGACTGGGCCGCCCGGGTCGGTTCCCTAGGCCTGTTCCTGACCCGCAAGTACCGGCTCACCGATCAGTCGGAGCTGCTGGAGGAGGGCGTCGCGTGGCTGCGCAGGGCCGTCGAGGCCTCCCCAGTGCGGTCCGAGCACCGCCTCGACCAGCTCGCCAACCTCGCCATGGCGCTCACCGACCTCCGTCACCCGGACGCGTACGAGGAGGCCGCCGGGCTGCTGCGGGAGACCCTCGACGCGAGCCCGGCTGACGGCGTCAACCGGTCCCTGCTGCTCTCCAACCTCGCGGGTGTGCTTGGGAGGCTCGGCCGATACCGGGAGGCTGCCGACGCTGCCCGCGAGAGTCTGCGGCTCACCCTCGAGGATGGAGCCGGATGGGTGATGACAGCCGACAACCTGGCGGTCTCGTTGCAGCGCACCGGCCACCCCGCCGATCTGGACGAGGCCGTCCAGTGGGGCGAGGCTGCATTGGCCTCGTCGCCGGCGGGCCATGTCGGGCACGGTTCGATCCGGTTCAACCAGGCGCTCCGCCTGGCCGAGCGGTCCGGCCCGGCGATCTCGCGGCCGCGTACACGCTCTGGCGGGAGGTCGCCGCCGACCCCGCCTCCTCCATCTACGCGCGGCTGGACTCCGCCCGGGCCTGGGCGATCGAGGCGGCCGACGAACGGCTCGGCAGCAGCGAGACCCTGGACGCCTACGCCACGTACATGGAACTGCTGCCGCGCCCTGTGGCGGGGGTTGCGGCGTTCCGACGCGGAGGCACTGCTCGCCCGCTTGCCCGGCCTGACCTGCGACCCCGCCGCCAACGCCCTGGCCGCTGGAAATCCCGCCCTCGCCGTGGAGTATCTGGAGCAGGGCCGCGTCCTGCTGTGGAGCCGGCTGCTGGAAGGCCGGAGCGACCTGGCCGGGCTCAGCACCGCCCAGCCCGTGCTCGCGGCCCGCTTCGCTGAGCTCCGAGCCGCGCTCGACGCCGAGCCTGGCGAGGGCAAAGACCCGCTTGGTGCGGACCGGCGGCTGGAACTGGCCGCGACTTCGAGGCGCTCCACGCTCTAGTTGGCCATCCGTACCCTTGGGTGTGCCGGTGAGTTTCGAGAACGCGTGTTGGCAGCACCGAAGAACGCCTCGGGTTGCGGTGTACGAGGGTCGGTGAGTTTCGGCAACACCGCGAGGCTTGCGGTGGGAGCATGGGCGTGTTCCGTGCTGTGAGGGGGCGTCGATGCCGCCGAGGTCCAAGGTCGAGCTATACGCGGCGATCCGCAGGGACTGCCGTTCCGGGCTGTCAAGCGGGCAGTGATGCGCAAATACGGCGTCGGCCGCCCGCGGTCCTGGCGCTCAGGGCCGGCTGTTTGCTCGGTCGCATCCAGCCGTGGGACCGGCTGGCAACTGGGCTGCCGATCAGATCCGCTTCACCGGGTAGTGAGTCCAGGGCAGCACCGGCCGCCAGCCGTCGTCGTCCTGGTCCACCACGTCACCACACCGCACCAGCTGGCGCATGATGCGCACCCCGGCCGCCGAGACGCAGGCGCCAGCACCTGTACGCCGATCCGAACTGGGTCACCAACCGCATCCGGCAGGACGAGGGAGGACCAGCGTGAGCACCGAGCAGCACGACGCGTACAAGAGCACGGCCCGTAGGCCATAGTGCGGATACCGGGAGCGGCCGCGCCGGTACGGCTGCTTGACGACGGCTCAGGGCTACCGACGTCCATCCTCTGCCCCGCTCACGTCCGGTGTCCGGACGTGAGCGGCATTCAGGCCGACGCTGCTGGAGCCGGTGGCCTCAATTTTGCAGCACGCGGATCCAGATGTTCTCGACTACATACCCAGAGTCGCAGGCGACGTTGTTGTACTGAGGCCGCCAGGTCGAGCTCTCCCTGTAGTTGGCGCTACCACCCCTGGTGCACAGGGCCTTCACCTTGATGTACACGTTGTTACTGCACTGCCCGTGCCCCTGCCAGTGACCGAAGCCCCACGTTTGCGGGCTCTGGCAGACCTTAAGCGCTGCCACTCCCGGACTGGAAGCGGAGGCTGGCGACGACGGGAGCACAGCTGCTTGTGCCGTGGCGGGGGCGCAGAGGGCTGCGATCGCAGCGGCGCCAGTAGCGGCGGATGCTATGCGTTTGCGCATCAGATCTACTCCTATGCATCGTGTTGCGGGATTCGCTTATCAGGGCGGACTTGCAACGCCCCGAAGGCAGACGCTGATGACAAGCCGTAAGGCTGGCTGGCGCCCAAGGCCGGGGCAACGGCCACCGGCTGTCCCGGACAGACACGGGCTGTCCGGGCAGGTCAGGGCCTTGTCTGAATCGCGTCCCGGACAGCCGGGCATGGCGGAATCCGCCGTTGTCCCTCCTGCCAAAGCCACAGCAAGATGACGTTCATGGGGAACCTGGGGGAGTTGTCGCCGTACAAGGCCCGAGACGCTGCCGGTTTCATCGAGTCGATGCAGCAGCTCAAGGAGCGTTCAGGGCTGACCTATCGCGAATTGGAGGAGCAGGCCGCCCGAAACGGCGACGTGCTGGCGCGCAGCACGCTGGCCGACATCCTCAGACGGACAAGCCTGCCGCGCCCCGATCTGCTGGCCGCATTCGTCCGCGCCTGCGGGGACGGTGAGCGGGCCGACGCCTGGCTGGACGCCAGGGACCGGCTCGCCGCCACACACACGACTGCCGCGCCCGTCCCTGCGCGCGACTTCGAAACCGATGCTCAGCCGCAAGCCGAAGCGGCTGCGATCGCGCGGCCCCGCCGGACCAGGACCCGCACAGCCGCCGCTGCGACCGCGCTCACGCTCCCACTCCTGGCCCTGGCCGCCTGGGGACTGCTTCCCGGCGACTCCGACGAGCCCAAGTCACCGGCCTCTCCCGCCCCCTCCTCGCACGCCCCCGCCGACGGCTGGGTCACCATCCACCCAGTCCGCACGCCCGATCTCTGCCTGACCGACGGACGCGACCGCGACGGCGCCTACGACAGCGCCGTAGCCGTCCAACTCCCCTGTGCCCAGGCCACCGTGCCGCGCACCTACCTCGAACCGACAGGTGCGGGGCTCTATCGCATCCAGTGGCACCATCCCCAGATGGGAAAGGGATGCCTGACGGTCATGGGCGAGGACCAGCTCGTAGGCATGCTCGAACCCCGCCGGAACTGTGCGCAGGCCACCCTCTTCCGCCTGGAACCCACTGGCGGTACCTTCCGGCTGCGTCCGGCCACCAGCAGCGGGTGCATCGGCATCGTCGACAACGACACCACTGCGGGCGCCGAGGCGATCGAGGAACGCTGCACTGGCGCGGCGGATCAGCGTTTCCTGGTCCGGGCGGGCTGATGGCCCCGTGCACCTGAGCCTTCGCAGGCGGCGGCCCCTGCCCTGTTCTGGCCGCGCGGCGGCTTCTTCAACGACACTGAGTCGTGGCGGAGGCGTGTGAGCGCTGCACCGGCGCGGCGACATGCCGCCAAGCGCTCGAGCAGTTGCACAGGTTGTCCGGCCCCGACCTGTGGTGGTGGCGACACCCTCGCATCCTCACCGTGGCGGGTGGTCGGGCGACGGTTTTCGAGCCCGGTGGCCGGCCTGGCCGGGGGCGGGTCGGTTTCGGTGCACCGGCCGGAGAGCCGGTCTTCGCGCGCAGGTTCCTGAACCCCCGCCGCACGCGAGCGGGTGTGAGTTTGTTCGGCTCGGCCGGCTTCTCCCAGGGGCGCCGCGCTCTCGCCGCCCGCCGCCACCGCAGCGACCAGCTGTGCACGGCAGGCTGCTTCGTCTTCCGGCGTGGCTACCTTCGGATCGGGGGCCACGAACTCCTCTGTCGCGCGCTCGTCTTCCCCCGGTATCTCCGATGCGGGTGCTGGCTCTCCTTCCAACTCCTCCGGCACGGGCGCGGAGATCTCGTCGTCCAACTCCTGCGACGATTCCTCCAGATCCTCCGGCAGCGGTACAGGATTCTGCGCGGCTGGGCCGACGTCCCCGGCCGACCGTGCGACTGCAGCCGGTGCGGGTACGGGAGCCGCAGAGGCCTGTGCAACGCTCAGGCAACTGCCCAACAACGCCAGCGATGCCGCACCCCCTGCCAGCAGCTTTCTCGATCTCAAGTTGTGCCCCCTGTTTGGTCAGAACAGCGTGGACAGACCCATGGCGTGTCCACGCCGGGTCGAGGTGATCAAAGCGCAGGGGACTGACAGCAGACTCCGGCTTCAGCGCGCGTTTCGCGCCACCTCGCGGATGCAGGTCGCGCCTTCCTCTTCTCGCTGACCCTCTCCGCGCTCACCGCCTTGTTGCCCCCGCCTGCAGCCCGGGCCATCCTCTTCCACCCGTCCGCGCCAGCGCCCACCGAGCCGCCGCCGGAGAGGAATCGAGGGCCCGAGCAGGACCGGCAGCCACAAGCGAGCCCTCAGCTGATCGACAGCTCACCTCACCGTCCGCTGCACCGACCAACAGCCCTCACCCGCAGGCACACCCCGTTCCAGCCCAGCGCGCACTCCGCACTGGTGACCCGGCCGCGAGCACGGCTCCTACAACAACTTCGGCCTCCAACGCGCGGGCGGCGCGCGAGATCGCGCCGCGCTTCGAGATGTGCGCCGACCGAGAAAGCGGCCCTGCGCATGATGTCGTGCAAGGCGAGGGCGGCTTGGTTCTCGCGGACTGGTAACAGCTGTTACCATGGGTGTATGGCGAAGACTCAGCTCGGCGTCCGTGTCGACCCCGAAGTCAAGAAACTCGCTCAGGCCCGGGCCAAGGACCGCGGCCTGGACCTAGGCGACTACATCGCCCGTCTCGTCCGCGACGACGCCGAGGGGCTGCGCCAGCGTGGCCTGGATGCCGCTCGCCGTTTCCTCGACGAGCACCAGCACGTTTTCGACGAGGCTGAGGACGCCGAGCGCCAGGCGCCGGGAGCGCACGCCGCCTGATGGACCTGCACATCGACGTCCCCTGGGTCCTCCAGGTCGCCGAGCTGGCGGGTGCCGGAGATCCGGCACCCGACGACTACGGCGTTCCGGTGGCAGCCGTCGCCTGCCACCAGGCCGAACTCCTCGACACACCGGTCTACGACGGCCCCTACGCCCGCGCCGCGGCCCTCGTACACATCCTCGGCCGCTGCCGCTGGCTGGAGCGCTCCAACATGGCCGTCGCCGCGGCGACCGGCGTGATGTACCTGGAAACTTCCGGCATCCCGGTCAAACCCACCCGCGAAGACGCCCTCGCCCTCCGCGACCTACTGCGCGACCCCGCCTGCACGAGCGGCAAGATCGCCGCCCTGCTGCGCGCCTGGCCCGTCCCCAGCTGACGCGGGGCCGCTTAATCGGCCGTGTGTGTGATCGCGCTCGTCGCGCCGCGTGGCTCTGTTGGGTCCAACTGCCCCCGAACGACCGGCGCTCCGGCCCTTGGTCAGCCGTGGCTGCGCCGCCTTGAGGCGGCGGACGGCGCCGCTGATATTGCCGTCGTAGGTGAGCCACAGCGGCTCGTGTTCTTGTGGTGCGCGAGTGCTGGGTTGCTGGGCAGGGGTGGAATTGGCGCGCGATACCGGGCTTGACCAGCTCGGGTGGCGTCGTGCAACTGACTGGGAGGCATGAAGCTCCTTGATTACGTCGGATCTTGAGCGTCAACGTGAGATGACACACCGAGGAGCGTCGGCTGCGCACTGGCAGGGGCATGACCGGGGCTTTCTTCGCGGGGTTGATTCGAGACCGGCCGGATGGGGTTGGGGCCACTCGGCTTGTCCGGGATCTGTTCCGCATGGGGAAATTGCCGCAGGCCAGGCAGTTCTTCCTTCAGTGAGGAAGGACCGCGCCTGCGGGCACTTGAGGCGCCGGGTGATCCAGTGATCACCTGGGGCCTCCTCCTGTGCGCGCAGGCTGCCGAGCAAGGTCAGCCATGTGCACGCGACTAGGTCGGCAGTCCGCGACGCTGTTCGCCATGCGAGGCCCCGGCGACCTGGTGGGAGAGATGGCGGCGCGACCGACCGGCCGGAAGTCCGGCTAGTAACGTCGTCCCCGGGACGGAGAGAGCGGCGGCTGGAAGCTCGCCACGTCGTGCTGGACGCGTGGGACGCGGGAAGCCTCCCGCTCGGCATGCTGCTGGACGGCCTCAGTGGCGGCGGTGCGCTGCCTGCGCGCGGGCGTACTGGTCGGGCGCCTCGGTCTGCATCCGCGAGCGAAAGCGGCAGTGGACGTCGGCGGATGGTGGCAGCCATTCGGCGGGTCCTGGTCAGACTTGCTGCGGTTGGGGCGTGCGGTGACGGCGATGAGGGACTGCTCTGGGCGGCTTGGCCGCCCGGGAGACCCAGGTCCCACGTGATTCGCAGTCACCTCGGCTGGCGCCCCATCTGCCACCGGAGGGTTTCGAAGACCCTCCGAAGGGATCGCGCGACCGGTTCGCAGCCGGCCACACGGTTCAACTCTCGGTTCTCACCAGAACCCGAAGCACCCCGAGGGGGCTTCAGCACGGCCATCTTCAGATGTGTGGTCGGTCACGCCAACCGCATGTTCGAATCTTGGGGTAGGCCGCTGCACACCCTGCTATGCAACCGATCCAGGTGGCCATCACCAACCTACGGCCGCCACCTCAACACCAGTGCGGCCTCATAGCCAAGCTCGGTGGCGTCCGGCGTCCGGCGTAAATCGGGGGCGTGGTTCCGGCTTCGTGGTGACGTTACGCGGTGCGGTGACCCTCGGAGGTCGGAGGTGGCCGCTGGTCAGGATCGTAGTGCCGTTGTGGCGGATTGGAGCAGGTGGACGAGGCTGTCGCGTTGGGTGCTAGGCCAGGAGCTGAAGCGGGTGGTCAGGGTGGTGTTGAGGGCCTGCTGGAACTGTTCGGTGACCGCCTCGCCCTGGGGAGTGAGGTGGACGCGGGTCATCCGGCGGTCGTTGGGGTCGGGTTGGCGGGTGAGCAGGCCGCGTCGCTGAAGCCGGTCGACCAGGCCGGTGATGTTGGTCTTGTCGCAGTGCAGCAGGGTCGCGAGCTCGCCGAACGACGGCTGCAGATGTTGGGCGAAGCACAGCAGTTGCGCCTGCTGGGGCGTTAGTCCCAGCTGGCGGCTCGCTGTGCTGAACAGGCCGTCGATCTCCATGAAGACGCCGATCAGCGTCTCGACGAGTTTGTCATCGGGTGCGGCGGCCATGGCAGGCAGTCTACTGCCTGGACAGTTGACACCCTCTACCAAGTTAGTCGATGCTGTGGACTATCCATAGGGTCGACCAATTGGAGGGGTCATGCGTACCGAGGATCGGGTTGCAGTCGTCACCGGCGGATCGCGCGGAATCGGACGGGCGATCAGCGGCCAGCTCGCCGCGGCGGGGATGCGCGTCGTCATCGGCTCCCGCGACCAGGAGACGGCCGCGCAGGCGGTGGAGCAGATCGAGGACGCGGGCGGGCAGGTCACCGCGGTCCGCACTGACATCACCCGCCCCGAGGCGGTCACGGAACTGTTCGATGCGGCCGAGAGCCAGTACGGCCGGGTGGATGTGTGGGTGAACAACGCGGCCACGGCGACCGCTGGGCCGCTGGCCCGCGCCACCGATGACGACTTCGACCAGTACCTGCACGCCAACGTGCGGGCCACATTCATCGCCCTGCGCGAGGCCGCGCAGCGCATCAGCGACCACGGCCGGATCATCTTGATCTCTTCCGCCCTGACCGTGTCGCCGCTGCCCGGCATGGCGCTGCTGGCCGCCAGCAAGGCCGCCGGTGACCAACTCGCCCGTACGCTGGCCTGGGAGGTGGGCTCGAGATCCGTCACGGTCAACAGCGTCCTGCCCGGCCTGACCCGTACCGACGTCATAGCCACCGTGCCCCCGCACGTCATTGACGACGCCAAGGCCCGCACACCGCTGGGCCGCCTGGGCGAACCGGCCGACATCGCCGACGTCGTCGCGTTCCTGGCCTCCCACGCCGCCCGATGGATCACCGGCCAGACCATCAACGCCGCCGGAGGCATGATCTAACTGGCTGTTCTCATTCGCTCGTGTGGTCGGTGGGTTCGAACAGCTTCCTGGTTCGGGTGAGTTGGCCGGCGCGGGGGCATGAGAGAAGGGCCTCTTGGTAGCTCGCGGTTGTCGAGTCCAGCGAGATGCAAGAGGCCCTGTTGTCGAAGTGTCGCGTGGTCGTGGTTGCCGGGTCCAGTTCGTCCACTCGTGGGTGTGACTGCCTCGCCCACAGGTTCGCCAACGCGGTCGACCGCCCGGATCGCCGCCCCCGGTACGGCTCGGACATGAGCGATGCCGAGTGGGCTCTGGGGCGGGATCTGCTGCCGGTTCCGGGCTGGCTGTCGGGCCGGGGCGGGCGGCCGGAGGGCTACTGCCACCGGCAGATGATCGACGCGGTGCGCTACCTCGTCGACAATGGCATCAAATGGCGGGCGATGCCGGCCGACTTTCCGCCCTGGCCGCGGGTGTATGCCTTCTTCGCCCGCTGGCGGGATGCGGGGCTGGTGACCGAACTGCATGAACGTCTGCGCCAGGCGGTCCGCCGAGCGGAAGGCAGGGGGCCGGAGCCGAGTGGGGCGGTCGTGGACTCCCAGTCGGTGAAGGCGGATGCCAGCGTCGCACTCGACTCACGGGGGTTCGACGCCGGGAAGAAGATCAACGGGCGCAAGCGCACCTGCTCACCGACACCCTCGGACTCCTGCTGGACGTACTGGTCACGTCGGCGTCCACGATCGACCGGGATGCTGCCCGCATCCTGCTGCCCGCGGCCAACACTCGCTTGCGACGGCTTTCCCGAATCTGGGCCGACGGCGGTTACCGCGGCCACCTCCAGGACTGGGCTGCCCAGCACCTCGGACTCGTACTCGACGTCGTCCGCCGAAGCGACGACGTCCGCGGCTTTCAGGCACTGCCCCGCCGCTGGGTCGTCGAGAGATCCTTCGCCTGGCTCCTGCGCAGCCGCCGCCTGGTCCGGGACTACGAGCGACGCACCGACACCAGCGAAGCCGTCATCCGGTGGTCCATGATCGTACTCATGAACCGCCGCCTGGCCGCCCGACAGCACCAGGATCATGAGCCTGTTCTGATGCCGGCAGCGTGAACCTTCCCGGCTTCGCCTCCACCAGCCAGCCCCGTTCCAAAGCGGTCGAACCGGTTGTCATCCCGGCCGGGCCAGCCCGGCCGGAGGAATACGACACCGCGACCCGGGCCGTGCTCGACCACATCGACCGCCAGGCCATGCACACCGTCACGGACGGCCGCCCGGAGAGCACCCGCAGAAGCTACGCCCAGGACTGGGCGAGCTGGGCGAAGTTCTGCACCGCCTCCGGAGTGCCCGTACTCGCTATCACCCCGGGCACGTTGGTGATGTTCGTCGAGTGGCTGTGGACCCAGCCCGGGGGAAGGAAGGGGACGTGTACTGCGCCGTCGACCATCGACCGGCGGATCTCCGGCACGTGGTGTCTGCCCGCGCCGAACACCACGTGCGACTGGAGGCCGGCGTGGCCCGGCACGCCTGCAACCGGCTCAAGCAACTGGTGAAGGAGATGGAGGAACAAGGGCAGACCCGCGGCCGGGGGCACGCCCCGCCGCTACTCGTCGAGCACCTGGTGAAGATCAGCGCCGCCTGCCCGGACAACCTCATGGGCATCCGAGACCGTGCCTTGGTGCTCATGCACTTCGCCGTCGCTGGCCGCGAGCACGAACTCGCCTTCAACCGGGTGCGCGACTATGCCGAGACCCCCGGCGGCATCCTGGCCGACCTGCGCGTGTCCAAGGGCCGCCCCCGCATCGTCCCGGTCCCGTTTGGCTCCGGGCCCTCGATCTGCCCCGTGAGGGCCTGGCAGGCGTGGAAGGAGGCTGCGGACCTCACCGACCCGGACGGCTACGCATGGCGCCGCCTGCACAACCGCTGGCACACCGTCCTGGAGAGCGGACTGCAGCCCGAATCCATCGGCGACATCGTCACCCGCGCCGGCGAACGGGCCGGCATCGAGATCCGCTTCACCGGCCACAGCCCCCGCCGCGGACTCGCCACGTCCTACCGCCTCAAGGGCCACGACCAGATCGTCATCGCCAAGCAGGGCGGATGGGCCCCGCACTCCAAGGTCCTCGCCGGCTACCTCGAAGTCGTCGACCAGTGGGAAGACAACGCCCTGCTCGGCGTGCTGTAACCATGCCCACCGGGTGGCTGCAGCGGAGACTGTACGCGCGCCGCTGCAGCCAAAGCAGTCAAGGGATAGCTCAGCCTTGACGCTTAAATCGCGGTGTCGTCATCGCCAGGCTTCAACGCGGACAGCGCTCCACGTACAGCCTTGATGAGATCAGGAAGCTGATTGACGAGCTGAGTGAGCAACGTAACGAACAGGCTCAGCACGCCGAAAACAGCCAGGACCGTGAGAGTGATGGCGTTCCAGTCCACCAGTTGACCTTCCCGGTGGTCAGACTGGCGGCGGGCAGCCTCAGTCCGACCACCTGCTGAAGTGGTCGAGCTGAGGACTCCGTTGCGCGCCTACGCGAGTCTGAGAGGTCAAACGGCGGTCGGTCCGCCCACTTGCCGGCCAATTGCCCTGGCGCGTCTGCTGAGCTGGCCTGAAAGGCAAAAGGATACCTCTCGGGATCGGTCGTTGAGCCGTACCTGTTTGCCATCGATCACATTTATTTGAAGTCCACTCGCGCCGCTCTGGTTCGTCTCCAGGAGGACGGGTGGCGCGCCGGGACCGAAATGCTGGAGTGCGTGGGGCGACGTGGTGTCGATGCGAGTGGCCTTCGTGCGGCCGCGTGTCGTCGCGGCCGCCGACGACGGGCCCGGTGCCGGCCTATTGCTCGGATGCTTGCAAACAAGCCAGTTGGCGGTACCGATCCAGGCTCCGGCAACCTACAGCTGACCTGCGCGCGTTCGACAAGCAGCGGGCTGACCAGCGTCGATGGTGGCGTGCGATCGGTGCGAACCGGGCGGAGCGGCAGGCCCAATGGCGGGCGCAGGAGGCACGCTGGCGCCGTCAGGAGGAGCGCTGGGCCCAGGAAGAAGCCGAGCGGGCAGCAGGGGAGGAGCAGTTCAACGCACGCCGCGCGAATGCCCCCAGGGGAACATCAATCCCCAAAGCCAGGGCGCGGGTCTTCGAACTTGCCGAGCTGGACGACGACACGACACTTACCCTCCGTACGGCCTGGCGAGCGCTGCTCAACGCCACCACCCCGACCGTGGCGGCGCCACCACTGCCATGCAGGAACTCGTCGACAGGTTGCCCGAGTGGCGCTCCTGACCGGGCCTCACCCATTCGTCACCCGGAGCGCTGCATTTCGTCGGTTCCCCAATATGGCTACGGACTGAGCCGGGGCGTGTAGCTCATCGCCGATCACGAGATAATGATGCCGGGAAGTCCATCGGGATCGCGGCCCATGAGAGAGCGGGAGCGAGTCAGGAGAGCCAGTCGGCGTAGCGGGTGGGGGCGAGGTGAGCGTCCTTGTCGGTGAGGACGTCACCTTTGACGATGGCGAACATGCCGGCGGTGGGGTCGGTGACGACGGTGCGGTTGTCGCCCTTGCTGGACAGGGTGATCCGGCCCAACTCGTCCAGGGAGAAAATCTCGGGGCCGGCGATGTTGCGAATGCCGTTCAGAGGGGTGGCCGCGGCGACCTCCGCCACCGCGTCGGCAACGTCCTTGGCGCCGATCGGCTGGATCGGCGTGGCGGGCAGCCGGACGGTGTCGTCGTCGGCGGTCCAGGACATGACGGCGTCCATGAACTCCATGAACTGCGTCGACCGGACGATCGAGTAGGGGATCGGCCCGGCCGCGAGGATGTTTTCCTGGAGCATCTTGGCACGGTAGTAGTCCAGCTCCGGCACCTGGTCCGCGCCGACGATCGAGAGGATGACGAAGTGGCCGACGCCGCCCTTCTGGGCCGCGGCCAGAAGGTTGTCCATTGAGGTCTGGAAGAAGGCCGGGGAGGCTTCGTCGAAGGTTGGGGAGTTGGTCAAGTTGACGACGACATCGGCGCCTGCCACCGCCTCGTTCAGTCCCTGGCCGCTGATGACGTCGACTCCGGTGGACAGCGAGTGCGGTACCGCCTCGTGCCCGGCGGCGTTCAGGTTCTTGACGACCTGCGACCCGATCAGCCCAGTACCGCCGATGACTGCGAACTTCATGACATGCCTTTCGTCAGGAGTGATGCCCGCAATATGTGTACGGTGCTGCGCTTGTTGTCATGGAGTATTTCGCTGCATCTGCGAGCAGGTCGGCGATCGCCCCACACCCAGCGGAGCTACCTGCCGTGAGTCGGTCGATACCTCAACTGGGACGTGCGCAACAACGCGCGGAAGCGGAAGAAGCCATCGCGTCGCTCCGGCTCGCCCTGCGCAAGGCATGTGGGCAGTGCCTTGAATCTGGTCAGCGTCGCAGCATGCGGCGCCAAGGGCTGAGGGCAGTGGTCGCGGGTCCCCGGTGTCCGGTCGTGCCCTCGGCGATGAGGGAGATGCCGACGCCCAGCATCCAGATGTCCTTGGCCAGTGCGGTTCCCTGCTCAGTGGGGCGCAGACTGCCTTCCTGACGCATGCCCGGCGTATGCAGGTAGAGCCCGAGCGTGCCGCATGAGAATGCGGTGAGTGCGGCTCCGGCGACGGCGGCGGGCATGACCGGCAGGAGCAGCGCGGTGGCAATGGCGATCTCCCCGGTGGAGAGCAGCCGGGCGAACTTCTGGGCGTCGAGCTTGCCCAGGAAGGGGTAGGTGGCGGTGGCGAACTGCTGGAGTCCCTCGGCGGTGGCCTGGTCGGCGTCGCGTTTCGCCAGTCCGGAGTTGAGGAAGAACGCACCGACGGTGACCCTGAGTGGCAGTTGCCGCGCTGCGGAACGCCATGCTGAACCGGATGCCACGCCGAGCCTCCCAACTTTCACCCCCGCCTACCACCATGCCACCGGTCCGAACCATGTCAAACGGGGAGTAGTCGCTGCTTGTGGCGCGTATCCGGGCAGGTGGCTGCATCGTAACCGCGCCTCCTGCACCCTCCCTTGAGTCGAGGAAGCCTGTAACACGGCCACCGGTGTGTGGAGTAGGGCTTGGCGAGCGCAACATCGACGGGACGTCACATAATCAGCCTGTGGCACCGAAGAGCGGCCGGCCTGCCGCCAAGCTCTGGACGCTGCCGAGCTCGGCGTGACCCGCGCGATGGGACAGAAGCTATCGAGGCTCCCGGGACGAGAGCCCCGGGAAGGCGCAGCGGAGCCGCGTCACTGCCGTCCGCTGGAGAAGCCCCTTTTGTGGGTGTTAGATGGAAGGCGTCACGAACGTGGAGACGTGCCGCCGCCACGGCGGGCAGCCACCAGGCCGCGATTGCCTGGTTAACGGGAAGATCCGGTGCGTGACGAGCGGGCGCCGATGATGCGCCGCGCGCTCTTGGCTAAGTCCATGTCTGAGCCTTCGTGTGAAGGAGTACCGTCATGACTGCTGCCAGCCCGACCATTCTTGAGCCCGCGGCACAGGATGTTGCTGAGGCGTTCTCGACACCGCCGTTCTTGTACGAGATGGCGCCAGCCGATGCCCGGAAGATCCTCACAGACGCGCAGTCTGCCCCGGTCAGCAAGCTCCCGGTCGACGAAGAGTGGATCACGGTTCCCTCCCCTGCGGGGGACGTCCGGGTGCGCATCATCAAGCCGCAGGGCACTACTGGCATGCTGCCGGTCATTGTGTACATGCACGGGGGAGGCTGGATCCTCGGAGACGCCGAAACCCACGACCGGCTCGTGCGTGAACTCGCTGTCGGCGCCCGTGCGGCGCTCGCATTCGTGGAGTACCCGAACGCGCCGGAAGCGCACTATCCGACCGCGATCGAGCAGGGCTACGCCACCGCTCAGTGGATCACCCGAGACGGGGCATCCAAAGGTCTGGACGCCAGCCGGATGGCGGTGGCCGGTGAATCGGTGGGCGGCAATATGGCGGCCGCGCTGGCGCTGATGGCCAAGGAACGCGGCGACGTCACCTTCCTGCAGCAGTCGATGTACTACCCGGTCACCGATGCGGCGATGAACACCGCGTCGTATGAGCAGTTCGCCACCGGCTATTACCTCACGCGCAAGGCGATGGAGTGGTTCTGGGACGCCTATACCACCGACCCGGCACAGCGCGCCGAGATCACGGCATCGCCGAATCAGGCCAGCACCGAGCAGGTCACTGGGCTGCCGCCCACCTACCTGTGCGTTGACGAGGCCGATGTGCTCCGGGACGAGGGAGAGGCCTACGCCGCCAAGCTCCGCTCAGCGGGCGTTCCCGTGACAACCGTGCGCTACGACGGCACCATCCACGACTTCATGCTGCTCAATGCGCTCAGCGAGACCCAAGCCACCCGAGCCGCCATCGGCCAGGCCACCGCTTTCCTGCGCACCGGGCTTGGGACCGGCTGAGGCACCCGCATTCGAACCCGCTCAACGGAAGACATGCCCCGGCTCACCAGGAGGAACTGCCATGGCCGACGCAGGGTCGAACTCCCCGCCGGACGGCAAGACGATCACCGAACATGAGCTGGAGCAGTGCCAGCGAGCGAACGAGACCGGCCGTCAGCCGGTGGTGTTCGTCCACGGTCTGTGGCTGCTGCCCAGCAGCTGGGATCGCTGGGCGAAGCTGTTCGAGGACAACGGCTATGTAGCCCTGGCCCCAGGGTGGCCGGACGACCCCGAGACGGTCGAGGAGGCCGCCGAGCACCCGGACGTGTTCGCCGGCAAGTCGATCGGCCAAGTCGCCGACCACTTCGGGACCATCATCCGTGGGCTGGACCGCAAGCCGGCGATCATCGGCCACTCCACTGGTGGGCTACTGGCGCAGATCCTGGCCGGGCGGGGCCTGGCCGCGGTGTCGGTGGCGATCGACCCCGCCCCCTTCCGCGGGGTCCTGCCCCTGCCGATCTCGACCCTGAAGTCGAGCTTCCCGGTGCTCGGCAATCCGGCCAACCGCAACCGCGCAGTGCCGCTGACCTATGAGCAGTTCCGCTACGCCTTCGCCAATGCCGTCAGCGAGGACGAGGCCAAGCAGCTCTACAACACCTACGCGGTGCCGACCCCAGGCAAGCCGCTGTTCCAGGCGGCCGCAGCAAACCTCAATCCCTGGACCGAGGCCAAGGTCGACACCAAGAACCCCGACCGCGGACCGCTCCTGCTCATCTCCGGCGAGCGGGACAACACCGTCCCGTGGGCGATCGTAAACGCCTCCTACAAGCAGCAGCAGGACAACCCGGGCGTGACCGAGATCGAGAAGATCCCTGGCCGGGGGCACGCGCTGACCATAGACAGCGGCTGGCGTGACGTCGCCGAGAAGGCGCTCGCGTTCGTCGGGCGGTTCGTCAAGAGCTGACTCGCCACAGCAGCGTCATGGGCCTGAACAGAGTCGACCGGCGGGCTACCGCACCCTGGGGAGCGGCAGCCACGTATCCCGGCCGGCGGCTGAGTGCTCCGCAGCGCCGCATAATGCCCAAGCTCCGCTGATTCATACACGTGGAAGCGGCTACCGAGCTTGGAGTACGTCGGCGTCGGCAGACGTCGCGAAGGTCTGCATGTAGTCGATGGCTGTCTGCAACGCATCTTTCAGCGGAGCGATGTCCCGCGCGACCTGCGCGAGGAGCATGCCGCCCTGGAAGGCGGCAAGGAGCAGATTGGCCAGCTGCGTGGGATCTGCCTCAGCGCTGATGCGGCTGAGTTGCTGCATGCGCTCGATTCCATCGCGGAAGATGACCCTCCACTGGTCGAACGCACTCGCGAGCTCGTCGTGAACGTCAAGGTCCGTCTTGATGATCTCGCTCGCCAGGGAGCCGAGGCTGCAGCCTTCCTGGTAGGCGCGCTCGTAGCCGACGTAGAAATCGGCCCACGCCCGAAACGCGTCGAGGTTGTCGAAGCAGGCGAATCGCTCCCCGCGGTGGAACGTGAGGACGCGCTCGGCCTGCCAGGCGATCACGGCCAGGACGAGACTCTCCTTGGTCGGGAAGTAGTGGTTGAGCTGCGATCCGCTGACCCCGGCGGCGCGGCGGAGCTGTTCGTTGTTCGTCGCGTGGACCCCCTTGGTGTAGATCAGCTCCGCGGCGTGCTCCAGGATGCGGGCCCGCGTTGCCTGTCCCTTGCCGGTGAGTTGGTGGGGCTCCCGAGCTCCCGTGGTGGGTTTCATGCTTCAGACGATACCTGGATTGGGCTTGACAGCCCAGTCGCGAGCGGTGTTCACTCAGTAAGTGGGCTGATGAGCCCAAAAACATCTCAAGCGCAATCCGGGCTGACGACGACTGAACGCACCCTCTCCTGACGACGTCCCCGCCGGGCCGGAGGCATCCTCGACAATGTCGGCGTCTAAACACCCGCCCGGAAACCAGAAACCACAACTCATACGAGGAAGGGGACACTCTCTATGAAAGCCATTGTGGTAACCGACCAAGCCGCGGGAACGGCCGGGATGACGTTGACGGAGCGGCCTGAGCCGCCCGCAGCGATCAACGACGTCATCGTTCAGATTCATGCATCGGGCTTCGTCCCGACTGAGATGGAGTGGCCATCGACCTGGACCGATCGCGCCGGCCGTGACAGGACACCGTCGATCCCCGGCCACGAGCTGGCCGGAGTGGTCACCGCCCTCGGCTACGGCACGACGGGGCTGTCGGTCGGGCAGCGGGTGTTCGGCCTCGCTGACTGGCACCGCGACGGCACTCTTGCGGAGTACGTGGCGATCGAAGCACGCAACCTCGCACCGCTGCCCGGCGACGTCGACTTCACGGTAGGCGCGTCCCTGCCCATCTCAGGCCTGACCGCGTGGCAGGGGCTGTTCCAGCACGGCCGCCTTCAGGCTGGCCAGACCGTCCTCGCCCATGGCGCAGCCGGGGCAGTCGGGACGATGGTGACCCAGCTCGCACGTGAGGCCGGCGCTTACGTCATCGGCACCGGACGCGCCGCCGACCGTGAGAAGGCACTCGACTTCGGCGCGCATGAGTTCGTCGACCTCGAGAACGACGCGCTGAAAGACGTCGGGGGCGTCGATCTGGTCTTCGATGTCATCGGTGGCGACGTTCAGAAGGGGTCCGCCGCCCTGATCAAGGCCGGAGGAACGCTGGTGTCCATCGTCGGCCCGGTCGAGGCACGGCCCGCTGACGGCCTGGCGGTGGACTTCGTTGTCGAGGCCGATCGTGCCGAACTGTGTGAGATCGTGCAGCGGGTACGGGACGGACGGCTGCGGACAAACATCGGTGACGTCGCGAGCCTCGACGATGCCATTGGTGCCCTCAACCCGACCACGCGACGCAGCGGGAAGACAGTCATCCGCGTACGCCCGTAGGGAAACGAAGGAATAGGGTCCCCACACACCAGGCTGCCACGACGTCAGCTACGGCGGCGTCGGACGCTGCGCAGCCACCGGCCCAGGGCCGAACGTCGGCCGTCCTCTCCTGGGCCCGGCGGCGGGAACGGGGGAAGCGGTGGCGTCGGAGGCAGCGGAGGTTGTGACGGGCGCGGAGGCTCCGCAGGCGGCCCGGATTCTCCTGTCGGGCCGGCACGCCATCCTTCTCGCTCCGGATACTTCCTCGTATCCGAGGCGTCCGGCGGCGCGTTGGAGAGGCGTGGACGCAGCACAGCGCCGACAGATCCTCGGCGACGACGTCATCACCAGATCCCGCACACTCGTGGCCGCAGCTCCCGAACCGCCTGACGAAGTAGTGGCGGAGCTGCGCCGCATCCTCGGCCCGACGGTCAGGCTCCACATCGAGGCTCGACTGCAAGCCGCCAGGGCAGCTGAGCGCCAGCCCGGCAAGGGCCCTCGGCTGCGGTGAGTGTGTGGCACGGCGTGGAGTGGGTCTGGCCCGTCGCTCTCCCCGTGGTGGCGGGCCAGTGCCGAGTTCAGCGGGCGGAGAACCTCTTGCTCGGTTCGACTGCTTGGGACAATGCCGCATGACCAAGTACCTGACCTGGGAAGTCCAGCGGCTGAGCGGCACGGTATGGATGACCACGGGAGGCAAGACCATCACCTCCAGCGACTACCCGGAGGATGTTGCCCGTCGAGTCCTACTCCAGCATGTGCAGGAGCTGCCCGACGAGGACAGCGACCAGCGCAGAGCCCTTGTGTGGCGAGGCGCCATGCATTCGGTGAATCGTGGCTGGGGACCGAACGTGATCTCCTCGTGGACCCCGAGTAGGTCAACGCGGAGGTTCTCGCACACCTTCTGACGTGGCCCTGCCTACCGCGTGGTGTTGAGGAGGTCGCGGCGGGTGGTGACGAGCGCGCGCCACCGGGTGCGGGTGGCGTGTTCGCTGTCCAGCCATTGCGGGGCGGTGTGGTCGGCAGGGAGCGGGAGGTCGGCCATGAAGGATGCGATGTCGATGTAGTAGGCGTAGTCCCCGTTCTGGGTCTGTTCGCGCAGCTGGGTGATGGTGGCGCTCATCGCCTCGTGGTCGTCGAGGACGGCGTGGTGGAAGGCGGCTGCGAGTTCGAGGGTGGGTGTCATGGAGGTGAGGCCGGCGATGTCGAGTTCGGTGCGCACGGCGTGGATGCGGTCTTCGAGGATGGGGTTTCCGGCGTCTCGGACCAGGGCGGCGATGGCGGCGTTGATCGTGGTCGCGCGCAGGTCGAGGTGAGCGAGGAGCTGGTGGGCCAGCTCGAGTTCATGGTCGGCCTGGTGGGGGTCGTAGAAGGCGATGGCGAGGGCGCGCAGGGCTTGGTTGTGTGCGGCTTCGCCGGATTTTGCGTGCCGTCCGGCTTCGAGGCGCCCGGCGAGGTAGGCGTCGGCGGCGCGGCCTGGCTGGCCCTGGGGCCACCAGATGTCGCCCAGGACGCGCTGGTGGCGTCCTTCCCATCCCAAGGTCTGTGCGGCGACCGCGCCGGGCTGCCGGGGCCAGTCGGCCGGCACCGTCGGCGACCTGTCGGTATCCGCGGCGCGAGTCCGCTCCGCGTCCGATGTCGCGGTAGGCCTTGGCCCGGTAGTAGAGGGCCATGTGCTGCAGGTCGTCGGGGAGCAGGCGGCTGCCGATGACGGTGGTGAGCCGGGCGACGGTGCGGGAGCGGTGCTCATGCTGGCGGCGGGCGAGCGTGCTGAGCAGTTCGACCAGGGCGTCGGCAGCGGTGTCGAGACCCGCCGCGGTGTCGGTGTCGGGTGGGGCGAGGGGGCTCCCACACGGAGTCGCTGACGTAGGTCCAGGCCGCCTCGGTGAGCCAGTCGAGGTTCTCGGGCGGTGGTCGCGGGCCAGGCGCAGGCCCTGGCGCAGGCATGCGATCAGCAGCAGCCGGTCCGGGCCGGAGGCTGCCTGGTGCTGTTCGCCCAGGACGGTGAAGGCGCGCCGGGCGGCCTGCTGCCAGTCGTGCTCGGTCCAGCGGTCGCCGGTGGTGTCGTGGCGTTGCGTACGGCGGAGCGGATCAGGCCATGCAGGTGGAACGGCCACAGGCCGAAGGGGTTTTCGCGGATGAAGGGCCGCTCGGTCAGCCGCAGGGCGGGCCCTTCGTGGGCGAGGTCGGCGGCTCTGGTGGCGAGGGGCACGTCGAAGGCGTCCAGGAGGCTCACCGAGCGCAGGACGTGGCGTTCGTCGGGGGTGAGGTCGGTCAGGGTGCGGGAGACCAGGGCGGGGAAGGTCGTGGTCGAAGTCGCCGGGCTGCGGGGTGCGGCCGCTGCGGCTCAGCTCCAGGAACCGGTCGACGGACAGATCGAGGTACAGGGGCAGGCCGTGCGAGCGGGCGCCGATGACCTGCCGGACAGGCTCGGCGATGAGGGGGCTGGGCGTCGCGGGTGAGGCGCCGGGCAAGGTCGTCAGCTCTCGCGATGTGTGCCCGGACACCGGGCTGGCCCGGCTCTCGTACGGGCAGGCCCGCGCGCTGCTGGACGAGCACACCGCCCTGCGCGGCCTGGGAACGGGCTGGCACCTGCACGAATACCGCCACTCTGCCCTGACCCACCTCGGCGAGCAGGGCGCCTCGCTGCTGATGCTGATGGCGAAGGCCCGGCACAAGAAGCCGGAGAACGTCCGCCGCTACTTCAAGCCCTCCCCGGAGGCGATCGCCGAACTCACCAGTCTGCTCGCCCCCGGAGACGTCCGCCGCTGAACCGTCGCCGCCCGGCAGGGTGGGTCGCGGGGGCGGGGTTCGTATCCAGGACGTGTGGCTGCCCGTTGGCTGCCCGGGGGCGATGAGCGAGGAGGCTGCCGGCGGGGGAAGGGCGTCATCCTTCGCGGCTGGGGAGCATGGCCAGGGCCTGGGAGCGCTGTGCGACGAGGTCGTCGTAGGTGCCGTCGCGTTCGGCCCAGCGGTGCATGAGGACGCCCTTCACGAGGATTTCGTGAGGGGTCGGGTTCTCCGAGAGCAGGTGCATGACCTCGGTGGCGAAGTCGTCGAGCGGCAGCGCGTGCGGGTTCACCTTTTCCTGACCTGCTGTGGCGACAGCCGGGGGGACGAGCTCGACGACGCCGACACCGGTGCCGTCGAGCTGCGCGCGCAGTGCCTCGGAGTAGGCGTGCACTGCGGCCTTCGAGGCGGCGTAGCTGGGCATGGGGGGAAACGGCAGGAAGGCGATTCCGGAGGTGACGGTGATGAAGGTACCGGCGCCCCGCTGGACCAGGTGGGGGGTGAAGGCGTCGATGACTCGGATGGTGCCGAGCAGGTTGGTGTCGATCGTCATCTCTGCCACCTCGAAGTGCGCGGGGTCGCGCAGGTCCTCCAGGAGCATGACCCCCGACATGGTCACCACGGTGTCCAGCTCGGGGTACCGGGCGAGCACGGCATCACGAAAAGATGCGACGGAGGCAGTGTCCGTGACGTCGATACCGAACGTGCCGAAACCTTCCCCCTCGAGTTCCGAGAGTGCCTCCGGGCTGCGGCCGCCAACGGCCACGGTGCTGCCCGCTGCGGCGAACCGGCGGGCCAGCTCTCGCCCGATGCCCGAGGTTCCGCCGACGATGAGAACGGTGCGGTTGGAGAGATCCACGAGATCTTCCCTTCAGTCCAGGGCGCCGACGGCGTTCAGGCCCGCGGCGCAGACAGTGATGTTCTCTGTCTCTTTCAAAACGGTGTCACCGCAGTCTTGACGGCATTCGCTGGGTGTGGCGGGGCCCCCGTCTTCCCTGGTCCTGCCAGGGCCCCTTCTGAGACACGCGCACCGCATTACGGTGTCGGTATGAAGGATGAGGAGTCCGGCAACCGGCTCGGCAGCTACCTTCGTGCCCGGCGTCAGCTGGTCTCCCCGGCGCAGGCAGGACTCCCGCCCGGCGGCAACCGCCGCGTGCCCGGCCTGCGCCGTGAGGAAGTCGCCTTGCTGGCCGGAATCAGTCCCGACTACTACCTGGGCCTGGAACGGGGCCGTGACAAGAACCCCTCACCCCAGGTGCTCGAATCACTCGCGCGCGTCCTGCGGCTCGACGACATCGAGCGGACGTATCTGCTCGGCCTCGCGGCGGCACGCCCCAGGGCGCCACGCCGCAAGCGGCCCGAGCACGTACCGGCGCGGGTGCACGAGCTGCTCGCCCACCTTCAGATCCCCGCGTTCGTCGAAGGGCGCGCGTTCGATGTCCTGGCCTCCAACCCCATGGCCGTCGCGCTCTCCCCGCGGCTGCGGCCCGGCCAGAACCGGCTGCGTTCTCTCCTCCTTGATCCTGAGGAACAAGCCTTCCACCAGGACTGGACGAAAGCCACCGCCGATTTCATCGCCACCCTTCGCACCACCATCGGGGACGACACCGACAACCCCCGGTTCGTCGAGCTCGTTGGAGAACTCGCACTGTCCAGTCAGCGGTTCCGCACCCTGTGGGCCCGCCACGACGTCCGCAGCCTCGACGGAGGCACGACCACGGTCCACCACCCCGTCGTCGGTGAACTACGCCTCCACCGGGACAAACTCCCCATCGACGACGTCATCCTCGTCGTCTACTACCCCGACAAGGAGAGCGACAGCGACGAGAAACTGCGGCTCCTCGCCGCACTCTCACACACCGAGTCCGCCGGCACAGCGCACGACAGGCCGGCGGACTTCCCCCACCCGAAGACACCTTGACGAACACGCGCCGTCCCGGCGTCGCAGCCAGAACGCGCACGCCACGGGTTCCGTCACCCGCGAGATCGCCCCGGGCCCTGATCACGAGCTGTCTGCGTCGTCCTTGTCGCGCAGCTGCCGCAAGCCCCCGGGCAGCTCGGGGAGCTGGAAGGAGTACCGGCCGAGTATGTTGATGTGGTGCCGCACAAACGGCGAGAGGCGGGCCACATCCTCATCACGGACATCGAAGCCGTCCGCGCGCAGCTGGTTCACCGCGGCGTCCATGTACCTGGTGTTGAACAGGACGAGGACGTTCAGGACGTACCCCAGTGCCCCGATCTGGTCCTCCATACCGTCCTGGTAACGCTGGTAGAGCTGCCCGTGCCTGCCGTGGAAGATCTTCCGGGCGAGGGAGTGGCGGTTCTCCTGGAGGTTGGCCTGCACCTTGATCTGGCGGCGGTAGCCGGGCTCGTCGGCCAGGCGCAAGATGTGCAGGGTCTTTGCGATCCGCCCGTAGTGGGCGATGGCGTCGCCGAGCGGGGTGGGGCGGCCGTCACGGGAGAGCATGCGGATGACGTCGTAAGCACGGACGCAACACGGCTGCGGCGACAGTCACGCGCTGGGGGACGGAGCCACTGGCAGTGGCTCCGTCCCCCAGCTGACATTGAACGTCAGTCGATATCGCGCGGTGTGAGGAGCGCGAAGTACGTCTCGCGGGCCTCGTCGCTCAGTTCACCGTCGAGGGCGACGGCCTGGCGCAGCGTGTAACGCCTCCTTGGGCGGAACCTCCCACCGCCTGTGGCCTCGCCCACCGGGTACCCCGCATCACCGCATCACCGCACCGTCAGAGGAAATGTCGCCCCGGCGAAGGGTTTCTAAGGTTGTCAAGTCTTCTTTGCAGCTCAACGTGGGTTACTGCGCTTCTGGCACGGGAGGCAAGTAGTCGGCGGCACGTGAGACTCATGTCTTCGGCGTGGTACTGGTGGGCTCGCCTCATTCGAGAGGGCGTCGTCGTACGTCAGCCGAAGCCGCGGAGTGAGGTGGCGACGTACCCCAGCAGGACGAGGCAGAAGCTGCCGACAGCGACGAGCATCTGCGGAAGGCTCGGCTGGCTCCCCAGCATCAGGGGACTCCAGCCCCAGAACACCGGCACGGTCAGCGCCGTGCGCACGGTCTGGAACGGCGCCGACCAGGCAACTTCCTGAAGGCCGTCGGCGTCGGGTATGAGGGCGAACACCGGGGTCAGGATCGCGCCGATGAGCGCGACGACGATGAAGGCGATCATTGAGCCCATGCCCAACTCGTCGTCCTGGAAGGCCTTCCAGCGGTTCTCGGCGAGCGTGGGCAGGTCCTTGCTCTCATTGACGTAACCGCCGAGAACGGGGTCGGACCGGGCCCACAGGACGTCGACCTCGGTTCCTTTGCCGGGCTTGTCGTGCGTGAAAGCGCCGCGCACGGTGAGCCGTTCGGCACCGCCGGGCACGGACACCACGAGCCGGGACGCGTATCCCTTCACGACGCCGTCGCTCAACTCCTGTCGTGTCGACTGCCGTTCCACGACCGCCGCGGTGCTCACCTCCGCGCCCGCGTCTCGCAGGGCGTCGAGCTTGTCGCCCGCGTTGGACGAGGTGAGGAGAGCGACGGCGAACACGGCGGAGGAGAACGCGACGAGGACCCAGAGGACACCGGTGCGAAGCTTGACCCAGAACTCGTCCGTGAACCCGTCGTCCTTGGGCTCGCCGCGCAGCACCCACAGCGCCACAACCCGCACCACCGCACACCCTACGGCGATGGCACCCCACACGAAGGGTTCGTGCCAGGGCCGGGCCATGGGGGTGGCCCCCAACAGCCAGATGCAGGCGACGCCGGCCGCGACCCACGCCGCGAGTGAGCACAGCCGTACGAGCCATATCAGCGCCGAACGCACAGATCCTCCAGCTTCGGGTAGCGCTCGCTGGATGCCACTACCCGCCCCATGGCCCAGCGCGGTTCGATGGTCAACGGCGTGAGCAGGCCTCCGGTCCACGGGCCGTACGAGTACGGAAATCCGGCACACGAGGCCATCTTCGGAGTGCCGGCCGAGCGCGTTCACCGAGCGCTCCAGCGCACCCGGGCGGACGGGAGGCCGACTGTGCAAAGTGGCGCCCGGAGAACCCGGATCTCGCCGCAGATCTGGCTCAGGCCGTCGCACCGAACACCCCAATAACCGGGACTTCCCTCACGTGGCCAACGTGCCTGACGACCCATCGGATAGCCGTTAGGCACGTAGGGAAACGGCCTCATATCTCACATGCCTGACGCTCTGATGGGGCCCTAGATAACAGATGCGGTGCGCCGTGTACCAGGGCGGCCGCAGCCAGCCCGATCCCGCCGCCGGCGGCCACGTCGGAGGGGTAGTGGGCACCGCAGTACACCCGCTCTGCCGCGCCCGAGCTGGAGACCTCCAGCAGCTCTACCTGGTACGCCCACGTCCTGGCGCGCGGCGCAGGCGGTGGCGGCGTGAACATCCGGCCCCGGTTCGATGCCCTGGACCTCCAGGAAGACGCCGCCCGGGCCCTCGCCGATGACCTCCACGCACAGATCGACCACCTGCAGACCCGGTTGCAGGACGCCGAGATGGACCTGGAGCACCTCACGATCATCCGCAAGACCGTCACCGGTCTCGCCGACCGGCTCCCGGCCGTCGCGCCGGACCTGCCCGAACACCCGGACTACCCCCGCATCCTCGCCGCCTTCAACCAGGCGACCGGGCCGCTACGGGCCAATGACGTCTGCGAAGCCCTCGGCCACGAACTGCTGCCGAAGAACGTCGAAGGCACCCGCGCCAAGCTGAAACGCCTGGTCAAACTCGGAATCCTCAGCGAGGCCGACACCGGCAACTTCGCCAGGAAGCAATAGCCGGCAGAACCTCCACCAGCGTCCCTGATCCCACCTCAGCCAGAAGCGGACATCACCTTACGAACCGCCCTCTAAGAGGGCGTTTAGGAACGTCTTGTGTGCATAAGTCGCTTGTGTGGCCTGATCGGTTCGAGTAGTTACACTCGATCAATACCTATTTGCGCCT
>NZ_JBVKCZ010000061.1:0-37839 GCF_055634335.1 Streptomyces sp. NPDC111802
TCGGCGGGCACTCCGGAGGCGACGGCCACGCCGACGCACAGCGGCAGCGCGACCAGGAAGACGACCAACGAGGCGGCGAAGTCCTGCCGCAGGTGGGGGAACTTGGTCATCATGCCGATCACAGCGCCTCGAACGTGTCGGTCTCGGCGCTGTGGGCGCGCACGGCACCCTTGTGCACCTCGTAGTACCAGGCGTGCAGGGTCAGTTGACGCTCCTTCAGCTTCTTCTCGATGAACGGGTACGAGCGCAGCCGCAGCAGCTGCGTCAGTACATGGGCCTGGACGCCCTCGGCGACCTCGGGGTCCTCGGCGGCGCCGGTCGGGCGCGGGGTGGCGCTGGAGAGCCAGGCGCGCACGGCCGGTACGGCGTCCAGGTCGTCGCCGCGCACCAGCGCGCCGACGGCTCCGCAGTGGGAGTGGCCGCAGACCACGATGTCGCTGACGCCGAGGACCTCCACGGCGTACTCGATGGTGGCCGCCTCGCTGGTGGGGTGCTCGGAGACGTACGGCGGGACGATGTTGCCGGCGGTGCGCAGCTCGAAGAGCTCGCCCGGGCGGGCGCCCGTGATCAGGGCGGGTACGACCCGGGAGTCGGAGCAGGTGATGAACAGGACCTGCGGGGACTGCCCTTCGGCCAGCTTGGCGAACTCCTCAGGGCGCTGTCCGAACGTACGGGCGTTGTCGATGAGGGGCTGCATGTGTGGTGACTCCTCCTGGCGCGCCTCAGTGGCGCGTCGGGGTTTACATGACAGAGGTGGGGGATTGCTCTGCTTCTCAGCAGCGGAAGACCTGGAGCCCCGCCGGAGTATGGGACGCCGGGGGTCTCGACGTGCGCTGGTGAGCGGCGCCGGATCTGGCCGGCTGGTGTGCGGCCGCGGGGTCCCGGGTGAGCAGCGGCCGGTCGGGCGCCTGGGGCCCGGAGCCGGCGAAGCGCGGATGGTCCCGGGTGCGCAGTGGACCGGTCGGGTCCCCGTCACGCGGCGGGACGCAGTGGCGGGACGTGAGGGTCTCGTCGCGCAGCGCCTTCGCGGAGATTTTGATCCCGGGCTGGGCCTTGGCCTTTGCTTGACTGACCGTATGCGCGTGTGCGAAGGACGCGGAGGGTGCGAAGAACTGGAGGGCGAGCAGGGCGGCGGCGAGGAGTGAAACCACGGTCCGGGCCGTCGTACCTCGGAACATGCGCCCCCCTCCAGTCAGTCCACACCTCTTGAGCATGCCAACACTTGGTCAACCGTTGGTCAAGAAACACGTTAACCCGGCAAAGTTGTTTGCAGGGTTAACTTAACGTTTCGAGCTGAAGAGAGCCTGAAATGCGCGGGTGGCGTGGCCTGAACTCCCCCTTGACCAGGGGGATTCAGTGGGTTACCAGGCCCTTGGCGTCGCGGGCCAGCGCGGTGAGTCGCGAGATGGCGCGGAAGTACTTCTTGCGGTAACCGCCCTTGAGCATGTCCTCGCTGAACAGCTTGTCGAACGGCAGCCCGGAGGCCAGGACCGGGACTTCACGGTCGTAGAGCCGGTCCGCGAGCACGACGAGGCGCAGCGCGGTGGACTGGTCCGGAATCGGCTGGACATCGGTGAGACACACGGCCTTCAGGCCATCGGTCAACGCGCCGTATCGGCTGGGGTGGACACGCGCGAGGTGGTCCAGCAGATGCGGGAAGTCGTCGAGCGAGGCGCCCTCGGTGGCGTACGCCGCCTTCGTCACCTGTTCCTCGGAGTACGGCGCCGGTGCCTCGGGCAGGCCGCGGTGGCGGTAGTCCTCGCCGTCGATGCGCAGGGCCCGGAAGTGGGCCGACAGGCCCTGGATCTCGCGCAGGAAGTCGGCCGCCGCGAAGCGGCCCTCGCCGAGCTTGCCGGGCAGGGTGTTGGAGGTGGCGGCGAGCGCCACGCCCGCGTCGACCAGCTTGCCGAGCAGGGTGGAGACGAGGACGGTGTCGCCCGGGTCGTCGAGCTCGAACTCGTCGATGCAGAGCAGACGGTGACCGGACAGGGTCTGCACCGTCTGCTGGAAGCCGAGGGCACCGACGAGGTTGGTCAGCTCGACGAACGTGCCGAACGCCTTCAGGGACGGCTCGGCCGGTGTGGCGTGCCAGAGGGAGGCGAGCAGATGGGTCTTGCCGACGCCGTAGCCGCCGTCGAGGTAGACACCGCGGGGGCCCGCCGGGGTCTTGGGAGCCTTGGGCCTGCCGAACCCGAGGAAGCCGCGCCTGGCCTTTCCGGCGCCGCTGGCATGCGCGCCGCCGAGCCCCGCCGCGAAGCCCTCCAGGACGCGGACCGCCTCTGTCTGGCTGGGCTGGTTCGGGTCCGGGAGGTAGGTGCTGAAGCGGACCGAGTCGAAGCGGGGCGGCGGCACCATCTCGGCGACCAGCCGGTCCGCGGGAACACGCGGCTCGCGGGCGCACAGGGACAGCGGGCTCGCTTCGGCTATCGGGGTCTGCCCGGAGGCGGCGGTGGAGGACGACACGGGTCACCATGCTAAGCGCCGTGCCACACTCCATGACATGCGACGCCTGTTCCCTGTGACCGATGAGACAGCAGCGAGGACCTCCGGAGGTTCGGCCGGGGACGAGGGGGGTGGAGCTGCCGCAGCGGGGCTTGTGGGGGGTGCCTCCGGTGGGGCCCGCGAGGTCGGTGGTGAACCGGTCGACCGGGAGTGGAGCCTCGCCGAGCTCGCCGTCGCGTACGCCTATCCCGAGCCCGGCCCCGGCGGTCGGCAGCCCTGGCTGCGGGCCAACATGGTGTCCACGCTGGACGGGGCGGCCCAGCACGACGGCCGTTCGCAGCCCATCTCCACCGCGACCGACATGCGCATCTTCGGCACGCTGCGGGCGCTGGCGGACGTGGTGCTCGTCGGCGCCGAAACGGTACGCCTGGAGGGGTACCGTCCGGCACGTGTGCGTGCGGAGTTCGCCGAGGCCCGCGAGGCGGCCGGGCAGGGCCCCGCGCCGGCCATCGCGGTGGTCAGCGCGAGCCTGGACCTGGACTACGACCTGCCGCTGTTCACCGCGCCGGCCGTGCCCACCCTGATCCTGACCGGTGCCGCCGCGGCCCCCGACCGGATCGCGACCGCGGAGAAGGCGGGCGCGACGGTGGTGATCGCCGGTGACGGCGTCGGTGTGGACCCCGTCCGGGCGGTCCAGGCACTCGCCGAACTCGGGCACACCCGCCTGCTGACCGAGGGCGGGCCACGGCTGCTCGGCCAGCTGGTGGCGGCCGGGGTGCTCGACGAGCTCTGTCTGACGATCTCCCCGATGCTCACCGCGGGCGACGCCCAGCGCATCGCCGGCGGGCCCTCGGTGGCGGTCCCGAAACGGTTCGGACTGGTGTCGCTGCTGGAGGAGGAGGGTTTCCTGTTCGGCCGGTACCGGCGGACGTGAGGTTACGGCGGTCCGGAAATGGGTTCTATGAATGCCGTGCCCCTGAAACGGCGGAATCTACCGTTCCGGTTAGCTTCCGCCGGGCACACTAAAACTCGCAGTCCCCGTGCGAGCACGGGGCAGGATGGTTTCCGCAGAAGGGGCGCCCGGTGTTCACAAGCGTTTTGATGATCGAGAAGGCCCTGACGTCCGCCGACGTGGAGTTCGTCACCACCTTGCACGGTGACGAGGAGGTCGCCTTCCATGTGCTGCTCCAGCCGCGCGGTGAACAGGCCGACAGGTTGCTGCGCGCCATCGACGACATCGCGCTCGGCGAGCTGGACGAGGCGGTCCGGGAGGGGGAGACCCCGGAGGGCGAGGAGGCGCTGAGCACCGGGGAGCGGGCGCTCGAGGTGTCGCTCACCGCGCTGCGCACGGCCGGGGCCCAGGCGGACGGGCGGCTGCTGGAGGACCATCCGCTGGACGCGCTGAGGGCTGTGGTGGACGAGGTCGGGGCGGACGAGGTGATCGTGCTGACCGACCCCCACTACGTGGAGGAGTTCTTCCACCGGGACTGGGCGTCGAGGGCTCGGCACAAGGTGGGGGTGCCGGTGCTGAAGCTGTTCTCGCACAGCAAGGCGTAGGAGTTGTTCGCGGGTCGTCCCTGGCCGGTCGCGCGGTTCCCCGCGCCCCTGGGCGTCGCAGTCGCCGCCAGCTAATAGGCTGAAGCCTCACCGTCGTACCGCACCTGGGGAGAACACGCATGGCACCCGGTATTCCCACCGCCATGGACCGACCGCACTTCATCGGCATCGGCGGGGCCGGGATGTCCGGGATCGCGAAGATTCTCGCCCAGCGTGGGGCCAAGGTGGCCGGCAGTGACGCCAGGGAGTCCGCGACCGCCGAGGCGCTGCGGGCCCTCGGCGTGACCGTGCACATCGGGCACGCGGCGGAGCACCTCGCCGACGACGCCAGCTGTGTCGTGGTCTCGTCGGCGATCCGGCGGGACAACCCCGAGCTGGCCCGCGCCGCCGAGCTGGGCATCCCCGTGGTGCACCGCTCCGACGCGCTCGCCGCGCTGATGGACGGGCTGCGTCCGATCGCCGTCGCCGGCACGCACGGCAAGACGACCACGACCTCGATGCTGGCGGTCTCCCTGTCCGAGCTGGGCCTGCAGCCGTCGTATGCCATCGGCGGCGACCTGGACGCCCCCGGCTCCAACGCCCTGCACGGTGACGGCGACATCTTCGTGGCCGAGGCGGACGAATCCGACCGCAGCTTCCACAAGTACGCGCCCGACGTCGCGATCATCCTGAACGTGGAGCTCGACCACCACGCCAACTACGCGTCGATGGACGAGATCTACGAGTCCTTCGTGACGTTCTGCGACCGCATCACCAAGGGCGGCACCCTGGTGATCTCGGCGGACCAGGAGGGGGCGCGCGAGCTGACCCGCCGGGTCGCGGCCCGCGACGTGGAGGTGGTGACGTACGGCGAGGCGGAGGACGCCGACGTACGGGTGCTGTCGGTGGTGGCGCAGGGGCTGAAGAGCCAGGTCACCGTGGTGCTGGACGGCCAGGAGCTCACCTTCACGGTCTCGGTCCCCGGCCGTCACTACGCCCTCAACGCGGTGGCCGCCCTCGCGGCGGGCGCGGCCCTCGGGGTCCCGGCCGCCGAGCTGGCCCCGGCGCTCGCGGCCTACACCGGTGTGAAGCGGCGCCTTCAGCTCAAGGGCGAGGCCGCGGGCGTCCAGGTCATCGACTCCTACGCCCACCACCCGACCGAGATGACGGCCGACCTCGAGGCGATGCGCGCGGCCGCCGGTGACGCCCGGATCGTGGTCGTCTACCAGCCCCACCTGTTCTCCCGCACCCAGGAGCTGGGCAAGGAGATGGGCGACGCCCTCGCCCTGGCCGACAGTTCGCTGGTCCTGGACATCTACCCGGCCCGCGAGGACCCGATCCCCGGCGTCACCAGTGAGCTGATCATCGAGGCGGCCCGGGCGGCCGGCGCCGAGGTGACGGCGGTCCACGACAAGAGCGAGGTGCCCTCGCTGGTCCCGGGAATGACTCAGCCCGGTGATCTCGTTCTCACCATGGGCGCGGGCGATGTCACCGACCTCGGCCCGCTCATCCTGGACCGCCTGTCGAAGTGAGGGGCAACACCCATGTCGTACGACGTCGAAAAGCCGGACGAGCAGTGGCGCGCGGAGCTGACCCCGGCCGAGTACGCCGTCCTCCGCCAGGCCGCCACCGAACCCGCCTTCACCGGTGAGTACACCAACAGCAAGACGACGGGCGTCTACTCCTGTCGTGCCTGCGGCGCCGAACTCTTCACCTCCACCACGAAGTTCGAGTCGCACTGCGGCTGGCCGTCCTTCTACGACCCGAAGGACACCGACGCGGTGGAGCTGCTCGAGGACCGCTCCCACGGGATGGTCCGCACCGAGGTGCGGTGCGCCCGGTGCGGGTCGCATCTCGGGCATGTCTTCGAGGGCGAGGGGTACGCGACACCGACCGACCAGCGGTACTGCATCAACAGCATCTCGCTGCGGTTGACGCCCGAGGAGAGCTGACCGCTTCCGGTCGGCTCGTGCCCGCGGCCGCGCTGGCACGTGGGACGCGGGTGTTCCTAGACTCGTAGTCGGAGGCCGGGCCTCGGCGGCCTGTCCGGTGCGGGAAGGCGGTGGCGCCTCATGCCGTACGTCGCTGTGACTGCGATCAGCCATCCCGGGCTGCTGCGGGAGCGGAACGAGGACAGCCTGGCCGTCGGGCCGTGGACGCTGTGCGGCACCGTGACCGAGAATCCGCAGACCCTGGCCTTCCCGCTCGGTACGCCCCTCGTCGTCGCCGTCGCCGACGGGCTCGGGGGGCATCCCGGCGGCGATGTGGCCAGTTCGCTGGTCGCCCGCAGGATCGCGGCGCTGGGTCCGGCCATGGGCAGCGAGGTAGCCGTCCGTGAGGCCGTGAACGCCTGCAATCTCGCCGTGTACCAGGCGGTGGGCGGCGAGGAGGGGAGCGAGCTGTCCGGCATGGGGACGACGATCGCCGGGGTCGTCGTGCAACCCGGTTCGCTGCTGGTGTTCAACGTGGGCGACAGCCAGGTCTTCGCGGCCTCCGACGACGGGCTGCGCCAGCTGAGCGTCGACGACAGCCCGCCGCATCCGCCCGGCCGCACCACCACCCTCGTCACCCAGTGCCTCGGCGGCTCGCTCGCCTACCGTGCCGTCACTCCCCATGTCATGGCCGAGCCCTTGCTGCCCGGCGACCGCTACCTCATCTGCTCGGACGGTCTGACGGACCCGCTCACCACGGACGTACTGGACGAGGTCCTGCGCGAGCACGAGGACGGCCGGGCGGCCTTCGAGCTGTGGAAGGCCGCCATCGAGGCGGGCGGGCCCGACAACATCACGCTGGCCGTGGTGCGGGTCGGCGAGGAGTGACCGCGCGGCCGTCGGCTCAGAGGATCTTGCGCTGGACCATGATCGAGAGCACGAGCGCGCCGGGCAGCAGCGGTACCCAGACCGTCAGGACGCGGTAGCCGATGACGGTGGCCGCGGCCAGGCCCATCGGGGCGCCGAAGGTGACCATCGTGAAGACCAGGGCCGCGTCCACCGGGCCGATGCCGCCCGGTGCGGGCACGGCGCCGACGGCGGTGCTGGCGAGGAGGAGGGCCAGCGTCACCTGCGTCCAGGACAGCGGCAGGCCGAGCGCGAAGCCGACCGAGGCGATCACGCTCGCCTGGAGCAGCGGGGTGGCGGCGGCCCCGCCCCAGAGGGCGAGGATCCGACTGGGCCGGGTGTGCAGGATCCGTGCGTCGGTCAGGGCGGTGCGGACGAAGCCGAGGAGGGGGCGGCGCAGCGGTCGTACGGTCGTCACGAGCACGGTCGCCGTGGCGAGGACCGTGACCACGCCCGCGGCCACCAGGAACAACGTCCGCTGGTCCGGGACGAGTTCGCCCAGGTGCAGCAGCTCGGGGAAGGCTATGAGGAAGCCGAGCAGCACGACCGTCTTCGCGATCGGTTTGACCAGCGAGTACAGGGCGAGTGACGCGGTACCCCGGGCCAGGGGTATGCCCTGGCCCTGGAGGAAGCGCAGGGTGACGGCGTGGGCGCCGATGCTCGCCGGCAGCACGTGGTTGGCGGCGCCGGCCGCGAACTGGGACGCGAGCAGCAGGCCCGGCGGCAGCCGGTCCGGTATCGATCCTTGGCGCACGAGCGCGGCGACGACCCAGCCCATGCAGGTGAAGAACAGGCCGGCCAGCAGCCACCAGGGGTCGGCGGAGGCGAGCCGGGCGGCGCCGTCGTGCACGGCACGCCAGTCCGCCGCCGCCCACGCCCCGATCAGCAGGAGCGGGAGCAGGGTCAGCGCGTGACGGGCGAGGCGTGCGGGGGCGTAGGGGGAGCGGGCGGTGGCGGCGGGGGCGGGGCAGGCGGGCAGCGGTCCGGGGAGATCGCTGAGCGGGAGCGAGGACACGGCGCGGTCGTCCTTCCGCGTCGCACCGCGCGGACGCGGGGCGGACGGCTAGAGGGCGAGGCAGGAGGGGACGACGAGAACGTGCCCGTCCGGCATGACGCCATGGTGTCCGGGAGCCGAAGGGGTGTCGGCGGGCGGGCGACGTGAGCGGGGTTGTTCGCCGGGTGCGGACCCGATCATAGGTGTCCACATGGCGAGCCGTTGAATCAGTCAGCCAACGGACGGTTGACTTTCGGCTGGCCGAGCCGGAGCATGCCGGGGTGAGCCACTTCGCGCACACGTCCCTCGGATGGGCCGCCCTCCCGGCCGACCTGGACGAAGCCGCCCACCGCTGCCTCGTCGCCGGATTCGACGGTGCCACGAACGTCCCGGACCCGCTCAAGGAGCTCGTCGACCGCGGTCTCGGCGGCGTCGTCCTCTTCACCCGCAACATCCGCGACGCCCAGCAGGTGCGCCGCCTCACCGACGAGCTGCGCGCGATACGCCCCGACCTCCTCGTCGCCATCGACAACGAGGGCGGCGGCATCGGCCACCTGGTCGCCGCCGGCGCCCCCGAGGTCCCCGGCTCCTACGCCCTCGGCGTCGTCGACGACCCGAACCTCACCGCCCGCTGCGCCGACGCCCTGGCCGCGCACCTGGCCGGCCTCGGCATCACCGCCGCCTACGCCCCCGTCGCCGACCTCCAGCACCGGCCGGACAACCCGATCGTGCGCACCCGCTCGTTCGGCGCCGACCCCGAGCTCGCCGCCCGCCATCTGCGCGCCTGGATCACCGCGACCGAGGCCCGCGGCATCGCCTCCTGCGCCAAGCACTTCCCCGGCCACGGCGGAACCGTCGCCGACAGTCACCTCGGCATGGCGGTCGACCCACGGCCGTACGACGGACTGAGCGTCGACCTCGAACCGTTCCGCGCGGCCATCGACGCGGGCGTACCGATGCTGATGAGCGCCCATGTGGTCTTCCCGGCGCTCGACCCCAACCGGCCCGCCACGCTCAGCCGACGCATCCTCGGCGATCTGCTCCGCCACGATCTCGGCTTCGACGGCGTCCTCGTCAGTGACGCGCTGGAGATGAAGGCCATCGCCGACGAGTACGGCGAGGCGGCCGGCGCGCGTATCGCGCTCGCCGCGGGAGCGGACCAAGTGATCGTCGCCGTCGGCGACTTGAACCGCACCCTGGACTGCCGGGACGCCGTACTCGACGCGCTGCGGACCGGCGTCCTGGCCGAGGAGCGGATCGAGGAGGCCGCGGGACGGGTACGACGGCTCGCCGAGCGGTACGCGACGCCTCCAGCCGACCGGGCCGGCTCGGACGCGGACGCCGGGATCGAAGCCGCGCGCCGGGCCGTACGGAGCCGGGGCGTGCCGCCCGCCGTGCGCGGTGCTCATGTCGTCGACCTGTTCCCGCCGCCGCACCCCGCGCTCAACTGGGGCGGCGAGGACCTGCTCAGCGAGGTGCGCGCCGCCGACCCCACGGCGACCGGCACGGCGGTGACGGGTGAGTGCGCGGACCCGGACTCCCTCGTCGAGGGGATCGTGCGCCGCTGCGGGGCCGCCCCGCTGGTCGTGGCCACGTGCGACGCCGGACTGCACCCCTGGCAAGTGCGGCTGCGGGACGCCCTGTTGGGCCGGCGGCCGGACGCGGTGCGGGTGGACACGGGGCTGCCGGAGGGCGGCGCGCTGTGCTCGTACGGGCGGGGGCGGGTCAATCTGCGCGCGGTGGCCGAGGTACTGGCCGGCGTCTGACGGGCGACGCTCGGTCCGGCCGTACGACCTCCTTGATCCCGCGCGCCGCCAGGTGCTCGGGATCCTCAGACCGGTCGGCCAGGGCCGGCGCGGGTCGTACGTCCTCCGCCCGAGTGCCGGGTGTCGGTGTGCGGTCCAGCAGTCTGGCGGTGTCGCGGGCCGGACGGAACCGGCTGCGCTCAGCGCGTGCGCCGGGGCTTTACCGTGTGCTGCGGGGTGATGTGCTCGGTCAATGCCAGTGAGGCGCTCGCGCGCTGGTAGGAGAGCTGGGCGACCCGGACGTAGAGGCAGTCGATCAGCACCAGGACCGAGTGTCGGCCGCCGAGGCCGGTGAGGAAGTTGGTCTCCGAGGCGGTCGAGATGAGCCGGATGTCGGCGGCCCTGGCGAGCGGTGAACGCGGGTCGGAGGTGATCGCCACCGTCGTCGCCCCGCGCTCCTTGGCGAGCTCCAGCGGCTCGACGGTCTCCCGGGTGGCCCCGGAGTGCGAGATGCCGATGGCCACGTCCGCCGGGGTGAGCAGCGCGGCGGACGTGGCGGCGGCGTGCACCTCGGTCCAGCCGCGCACCGCACAGCCGATGCGGAACAGCCGGGTCTCGGTCTCCTGCGCCACGGCCCCGCTGCCGCCGACGCCGTACACATCGACACGGCGGGCCCGCGCGGTGGCCTGCGCGGCGCGCTCGACGGCGTCGAGGTCGATCCGGTCGATGGTCCGCTGCACCGCCCGCAGGTCCGTGTTGCCCACGACCTGCACGACCCGCTCCAGGGAGTCGTCGGGGGAGATGTCCGGGCCGATCTCGGCGGTGCCCCAGTCGGACGCCTCGCCCCGGCCACGCTCCTGGGCCAGCTCGATCAGCAGATGCTGGTAGGAGTCGAGGCCGATGGCACGGCAGAAGCGGGTCACCGTCGCCTGGGAGGTGCCGGTGCGGCGGCCCAGCTCGGCGGCCGAGCAGTGCGTGACGGCGGCGGGATCCTCCAGGATCAGCTCGCCGACCTTCCGCAGGGAGCCGGCCAGCCGGGGCAGCTCGGTGCGGATCAGTGTGGTGACGTCCGTCGCGGGCATGAAGAGAAGGTACCAGCCACCGGATTTCCGACCGGTTGAATGCCAGGACCGATCCGCAGCCGACCAACCGCCTGACCATCGCCCACCTCGTCCTGTATGGCGGCGAGCCCCGAGCGCGCGCCTCTGGATGATCCGCTCCCGTCCCCTCGGGGTGAATGTATCCACCCGAAGGTGCTAGGGATGCTGAGTGCTTGATTCAATGGTGCTGGAACATACACGGCGGCGACAACGGGCGCACACTGGAAAGGTGCTGTCGGTGCTCAAGGGGGTGTCGGCATGGCTGCCTCGGAGTGCACGAAGGTGCGGCTGTGGCGTTGGCGGGCCAATCCGCTGAGGCGGCGCTGTGACGTCATCGAGGCCTGGGTCGTACTGTGCGGATGGCTGCTCGCGCTGGTCGGCGCCGTGTTCGGCGGTCTCGCCGCGGCGGACGCGGTGGTGCGTTCGGCGGAGCAGCAACGGGCCGAGAGCCACAAGGTGACGGCCGTACTCGTGAAGGACGCGGAGGATCCGGGGCCCGCCCGGGTGACCACCGACCATCTGGTCTGGGCCACCGTCCGCTGGACCGCCCCGGACGGCACGGTTCATACGGACGACGCGCGAGTGCCGCCCAAGATGAAGGCGGGCGGCAAGGTCGAGGTGTGGACGGACCGCACCCATGTCCTCCCCAAGCAGCCGCTTTCCGAGACCGAGATCATGCTGCACTCGGTCGCCGGCGGCATCCTGGCCGGCGCGGGCGCCGCCGGCGTAGTCCTGGGCTCCGCCTGGGTGGTACGGCTGGGGATGGAGCGGCGGCGCCTGGAGCAGTGGGGCGCGGAGTGGGAGCGGCTGGACACGCCATGGGGATGGAAGACGGGCTGATCAGTTGCGATCAGGTGCCCCGGAGGGAGTCCGGGGCCCTGGTCACTTGAGTCACATGACCGTCACTTGACGTCCGCGCTCGGCAGTGCCGTCGGGGACGCGGTGTTCAGGTCCTCCAGGCCCTTGGGGATGGCGAGCGTGAGCACCGGCGAACCCGGCTGGGGGGCGGGCGGGGTGAGTTGGTCCTTGGGGAGCTTCGGCGGCGTGGTCTGCTGGAAGTTGTTCGCGTCGAAGTTCACCATGCCGGTCTTCTCCAGGACCGTCATGTGGTCGAGCACGGTGTCGTTCGCGAGGTCTGCCAGTTGACGGACCAAGGTGTTCTGCGTGGTGCCGCGGATCTTCGCGATCGCGGGGAAGATCTGCCCGTGCGTCACCCGCATGATGGCGACACCCGTGGCGTCGAACTCCTTGCCCGTCTTGGAGTCCACGGTCGCCACGAACTGCTGCTGCTGCGGGCTGGCCTGGTTCGGCAGCGTGATGTTCAGCTCGGACGCGAGTTTGCGGCAGGCGAGGTCGAGCCGGGCATGCCCGACGACCAGGTGCTGACCGGCCTCCTTCATCTCCGGGGTCGTCCCACGCTGCATCGCCATCATGCCCAGCGGGTGCTCCCACAGCCCGGCGGCGCGAACCTTGACGACGAAGTCCCGGTCGGCCTCGGTCAGCGGGCCGTACCGGGTGTTGGCGATGACGCGGTCCTGGTTGGCAGAGGTGGTCTGCACGCCCAGCATGGCGGGGTAGGCAAGGGCCGAGAGGGTGAGGACGAGGGCGCCTCCCACGAAGACGGTGCCTACCATGCGGCGTGAGATGGGCATCGTGTCTCCTGACGTGAACGGCTCGGTACCCCCTGAGGTACGGATGGATCGCGCGAAACAATCATCGCGGCGGGAAAAAACTTGCGGCCCGCTGTGCGTCGTCCGTCACACCCCACCGCGAACCCTGCGAACACCAGCCGCAGTTCGGCCGCTACGATGCCTCGCGGTTGCCCGCGACCAGGCTGGCACCTGACGCACAGTCGGGTGGATGACGTGCGGGTCTCGACCATCAGCGGCCGTGACCCGGGATCGTCGGCCACGGTGCCCATGAGCGGCGGATCCGTTCAGTGAGCCGAGGTCTCCTTGACGACCGTCGGCCCGAACGGCCCCCGAGCCGCTTTGAGGCGCTGCATCGCGGTCAGCCGGACAGCGAAATACACGGCGGCGACGGTGCCGGCCAGGTGCACCGTGTCGGCTGCCATGTACTGCATCACCCCGTCCCTGATCTCCGTCAACGTCTCGGCGTTCCTGTATTTCGTCCCGCTGTACCGGTTGAACAGGACGCCGAGGACGAACAGACCCCATCACAGGTTCACCGGCCAGGTCCGCGCCTTGTACCGCTCGCCCTCGGCCGGCAGCGGAGTGGCGGCTCCCCACATGTCGAGGGCGATGCGGTACGGCATCCACAGGTTCACCAGCGGAATGAGCCAGGCACCGATGGCCCACCCGGGCCCGTTGCGGAACCGGTCCGGTGCCAGCAGCCCGGTGTTGCGGCGCATACGGAAGAACCAGACGACGAAGACGATCGCGACGGGCACGTACACGATGGCCTGGTATCTCCCGGCCGTCTCGTACAGCGAGGCAGCGGCATCCAGTTCCCGCTGCGGAGCCGTGGCGAAGCCGCCGTCCCCGTCGATCACCGCCCGGAGCCGAAATCCAGCGACAAGGCTGAACACGTCGGAGAGGGCGACCAGCGCGAGCCCGCCCACCGCTGCGACCAGGAGACCGATGGAGGACGCGGGCGTTCCCGCGGGCAGCAGGGGACGTGGACGTACGTCACTGGATGCGGACATGGTGATGAGCACCCCACGGGCGAGAAGAGACAGGGTCCGCGGAACAAGGCGCGGCCGAGGCACGATACGCCGATCACGCGTATCCCGTCCATGACAATTCCGCAGGTCGGCGGCTCGATGCTCAGTCGAGAAAGTCGGCGACGAGGAGAGCGAACTCGTCGGGTGCAGCGAGGCGGATGCCGAGGTCTTCGGCCTTGGAACGCTTGGATCCGGCGGCTTCTCCGGCGACCACGAGGCTGGTCTTCCTGGACACGCTGGAGGAGGAGCGGCCGCCGGCCCGTTCGATGAGTTCGTTCACCTGGTTTCGGCTGAGCTTCTCGAGCGGACCGGTCATGGTGCCGGTGACCACCACGGTCATCCCGGCGAGCGGGCCGGCCGGGGTGGCGGTCGCGGCGGGGTCGGTGCCGGTGCTGGTGGCGTCCACGGGCGCGAAGGTGGCGCCCGGTTCGGTCATGTTCACCCCGGCGGCGGCGAGTCTGTCGATCAGCCCGGTGAGTTCGGCGAGTTCGGCGACGATGGAGGGCGCCTTCTCGGCTCCGATGCCTTCGACCTGTTGCAACTGGTCGGCGTCGGCGGCACGGATGTTGTCCATGGTGGCGAAGTGCCGGGCGATGCGGCGGGACATCGAGCGGCCCGTGCCACGGACCCCCAGCGCGCACAGCACCCGCGACAGCGGGCGTGTCCTGGCCGTGGCGAGAGCGGCCAGGAGGTTGTCGGTGCTCGTTTCGCCCATCCGATCCAGCCCGAGAAGCTGGTCGCGGGTCAGGGTGAAGAGGTCGGCGAGATCGGCGACCAGTCCGGCCTCGACGAGCTGGACGACACGGGTGGCGCCCAGGCCCTCGATGTCGAGCTGGTCGCGGCCCGCGGCGTAGGAGAGGGAGGCGACCAGGTGGCAGTTGCGCCCCTGCTCGCACCGCCAGCGTTCCTGGCTGGTGTCGATGGCCGAGCCGCAGCGCGGGCATGCCTCGGGGAAGGTGATCGGCTTCTCGTCGCCGGTGCGCAGGTGGGCGACCGGGGCCTCGATGCGCGGAATGACGTCGCCGGCGCGGTGAACCATCACCTGGTCGCCCAGACGCAGGTCACGCCGGGTGATGTCGGACGGGTTGTGGAGTGTGGCGTAGGTGATGGTGGAGCCGTCGATCTCGACCGGTTCCAGGACGCCTCGGGGGGCGATGATGCCGGTGCGGCCCACGTTCCACTCGACCTCCAGAAGCCGGGTGATCTTCTCCACGGCCGGCAGCTTGTAGGCGATCGCCCAGCGCGGGGCCCGCGATCCGGATCCGGCCGCCTTCTGGTCGGCGGCGAGGTCGGCCTTGATGACGATCCCGTCGATCCCGAACGGCAGCTCGGCGCGCAGGGCGGCGATCTCCTGCACCCGGGTCAGGACCTCGTCCGTGGTGGCTGCGGTGACGCCGGGCACCGGGGTGGTGGCGGTGGTGTGCACGCCCAGCTGCCCGGCGAGGATCATGAGCTCACTGTGCGCGAGGCCGTCCAGCCGTGCGGCCAGGGGCTCGTCGGTGTCGGGCAGGGGAAGCAGGCCGTATCCGAAGAACGTCATCGGGACCGTGTAGGCGCGGTCCTTGGCCCGCAGGGTGCCCGCGGCCGCGTTGCGCGGGTTGGCGAACGGCTGCCCGCCGTGCGCGGTGCGCACCTCGTTGGCGTGCTCGAACTGCGCACCGGTCATGAGGACTTCGCCCCGCACCTCAACGCTGACCGGCTCGGCCAGGGTCTCGGGCAGGCCCTCAATGGTGCTCATCGCGTGCGAGACGTCCTCCCCGGCCGTCCCGTCGCCGCGTGTGATCAGCCGTGTCAGCCGTCCCTGTGTGTAGCGGGCCGCGATCGCGAGACCGTCGAGTTTCGCCTCGACGCTGTATCTCTCCGCCTCGTGTCCGATCCGGCGCGCCAGCGAGGCCGTCCACGCCGTGAACTGCTCGGCCGAGAACACGTTGTCCAAGCTCAGCATCGCGACGGTGTGCGGCACATCGCCCTCGACGGCGCCGCCGGTGACCTTCCCGGTCGGCGAGTCGGGCAGCACCTGATCGGGATGACCGGCCTCCCACGCGGCGATCTCCCGCACCAGGCGGTCGTAGGCGTCGTCGTCCAGCGGGGAAGTGCCGTCGGTGTAATAGGCGGCCGCCGCCTTCACCACGTCCTCGACCGCCCGGGCGTAGCCGGCGGCGTCCACGATCTGCGCAACAGATGTCGTCATGCCCGTCATCCTGCCTGCCACCACTGACAACGCCGCTGCCGCAAGCACCCCGGGCCCGGCAGCCCGCACTGGTTCTGACCGCCCCTTGCCCGGGCGGCCGGCCGCTCCCGAGGCCGAGTCAGGTCATTGTGAGGCGCGTCACGTAGGGTCTAGGGTGATACCGCTTGACGAAGCCCGCCGGGCCGTAGGTCGAGTGGCGGCGTGCGACCGGGTCGGCTTCGGGTGAGGGAAGTGATCCCGTTGTCCGTCGCCTGGGACGACATCGGCGGTCTCGTCGATGCCCACGAACGATTCCTGGCCGGCTCGCTGGTCGAGTCGGACGTCCGGGACTCGGTGCTGCACTCCTGGAAACGATGCCGCTCCATCGGGCTGCAGCCGCATCGACTGCTCGTTCCCTATACCGAGGGCATCGCCCTGGACGACCGGTTCCTGCGCGCCGCCGGCCCGGTCCTGAGCGACCTGACCGCATCCCTCGCCGACGTGAGCATGACCATCGTGCTCTGCGACGGACAGGGCCGCATGGTCCAGCGGCTCGGCGGTGACCGGCAGCTGCGCGAGCAGCTCGACGCCGTGCAGTTCGCCCCCGGCTTCGACGCCTCGGAGCCGGTCGTCGGCACCAACGGCGTCGGCACCGCCCTCGCCGAGCGCGGCCCCGTCTACATCGCCGGCCGCGAACACTTCGCCGACTGCCTCCAGCCCTTCGCCTGCGCGGGCGCGCCGGTCCGGGACCCGCTCAGCGGACGCATCGAGGCCGTCCTCGACATCACCTGTCTGCGCGACCAGGGTGACCCGGCCATGGTCCGGACGGTCCGCGAGGCCGTCCGGGACATCGAGGCCCGGCTGCTGGACCAGGCCAACCAGCGCGAACACGCCCTGCTCGCCGCGTACCGGCGCGCCGACGGTCGCGCCCAGGGCTGGCCGAGACAGCCCGAGGAACCGCGTCCCGAGCGGGACGGCGGCCTCGGCCGCATCGACATGGCCGTGCTGCGGGAGAAGGCCGAGGAACTCATCGCCTCCCCGCACCGCACCTTCGACGAGGTCAGGTTGCCCGGCGGCCGGACCGCCACGCTGCTGCTCCGCCAGGTCAGGAGCGCGACGGGGGAGACCGGCGTCGCCGTCGAGGCCCGCGTGGCCGGGGGCCCACGCCTGCGCCACGTCGGCCTGACCGCGTCGCGCAAGGGAACTCCGGCGGCGCGGGCCGCGCAAGGACGGGTCGGGGCGCCGGGACGGGGCTCGGCCGGACCGTCCGCACGGGCACCGGCAAGCCCGGCGGCCCCACAGCGCAACGCCCCGCCGAAGCCCCCCGCGCCCGCCAAGCCCCCGCCGCATACAGCGCCCGCCCAGGCCCCGTCGGCCACGCACACCCCACCGGTCGCGCAGGCCCCGACAGTGCCAGAGTCCCCGCCTGCGCCCACCGCGCCCAAGCCCGACCCGCACCCGGCCGCGGGCCGGAGCGCCGCCACGCTCCCCGTCGTGTCCCCGACCGATCCGCTCACCAGATCGACGCAGGGCGTCGACACCCCCGCCGCCCCCGGCACCGACGGCTGGCTGTTGCTGATCGGGGAGCCCGGGGTCGGGCGGCTGGCCGTGCTGGCGCGGCGGCGGCTGGAGCTGCTGCACGACGCGAGCGTGCGGATCGGCACCACGCTGGACGTCACCCGCACCGCCGAGGAACTCGCCGAGGTGACCGTCCCCCGGTTCGCCGACTTCGTCGCCGTCGATCTGCCCGACTCGGTGCTGCGCGGCGAGGAGCCGGAGACGCTCGGCGGCCGCACCGCGCTGCGCCGGGTCGCCATCCGGGCCGTACGCAGGCAGCCGCACCATCTGTACGACGTCGGCGACCCCGTCGAGTACGTCCCGTCCACGCCGCAGGCGCGCTCCCTGGAGACCAGGCAGTCCGTCATGGAACCCGTGCTGACCGAGGCGGACGGCTGGATCGCGCAGGACCCGGAGCGGCTGGAACCCGTTCTCGCCGCAGGCATCCACTCCCTGATCACCGTGCCGCTGCGGGCCCGCGGCACCACCCTCGGCGTCGTCAGCTTCTACCGTTCCCTGCAGCCCGTGTCCTTCGAGAACGACGACCTCTCCCTCGCCCAGGAGCTGGTCGGCCGCGCGGCGATCTGTATCGACAACGCCCGCCGCTACACCCGCGAGCACAACACCGCCCTCGCCCTCCAGCGCAGCCTGCTGCCGAGGGGCCGTTCCGAGCAGAGTGCCGTCGAGGTCGCCTACCGCTATCTGCCCGCACAGGCCGGTGTCGGCGGCGACTGGTTCGATGTCATCCCGCTCTCCGGCGCCCGGGTCGCGCTCGTCGTGGGCGACGTGGTCGGGCACGGGCTGCACGCCGCCGCGACGATGGGCCGGCTGCGCACCGCCGTGCACAACTTCTGCTCCCTGGACCTGTCACCCGACGACCTCCTCACCCACCTCGACGACCTGGTCTGCCGACTGGACAGGGGCGAGGGCTGGGCGGCGGAGAACAGCCCGGACTCCGGCATCGTCGGAGCCACCTGCCTGTACGCCGTCTACGATCCGGTGTCCCGGCGCTGCACCCTCACCCGCGCCGGGCACCCCCTGCCCGCCGTAGTCGCCCCCGACGGCACGGTGGAGTTCGTCGACCTGCCCTCCGGCCCGCCCCTGGGCCTGGGCGGGATGCCGTTCGAGACGGTCGAGTTGGAACTGGCCGAGGGCAGCCGGCTGGTGCTCTACACCGACGGTCTGGTCGAGGACCGGCACCGTGACATCGACGCCGGTCTGGACAAGCTCCGCGCCGTGCTGGCCGGCGACGACCGCTCGCCGGAGGAGACCTGCGACGCCGTCCTCGACGCCCTGCTCCCGGCCCGTCCCGGCGACGACGTGGCACTGCTCGTCGCCCGCACTCACACCTTGGGCGCCGACCGCGTGGCCCAGTGGGAGCTGCCCAGCGACCCGGCGGTCGTCTCCGGTGCACGTGTGGCGGTCACCGAGCAGCTCGCCGCCTGGGGCCTCGACGACCTGGCCTTCACCACCGAACTGGTCGCCAGCGAACTCGTCACCAACGCCATCCGCCACGCCGCCGGCGGCCCCGTACAGCTCCGCCTGCTCCGCGACCGTGCCCTGCTCTGCGAGGTCTCCGACGGCAGCGGCACCTCGCCCCGACTGCGCCAGGCCCGGAGCACGGACGAGGGCGGCCGCGGGCTGTTCCTCGTCGCCCAGCTCACCGAGCGCTGGGGCACCCGCTACACACCCAACGGCAAGATCATTTGGACGGAGCAGCCGCTGCCGTGACGCTGCCGCTGGGGGTGCCGCGAACTCAGGGCACCGGCGACGATGCGGGCGCCTCTGGGGGCTGCCGCCCCCAGACCCCCGCTTCGGCCCTGAACGGGCCTCGTCCTCAATCGCCGGACGGGCTGGATGATGCCGACCGGCGTCGATCACCGTGCGTCCGGCACCCCGGCCCGGTGCAGCGCACGCTGGATGATGCCGACCGGCGTCGATCACCGTGCGTCCGGCACCCCCGGCCCGGTGCAGCGCACATCCTTCGCCGGTACCACCCCGTCGACGAGGTAGGCCGCCACCGTGCCGTCCACGCACGCATTCCCCCGGCTGGCGAACACGCCGTGGGAGTAGTCGTTCTCGAGGGTGACCAGGCGGGAGCCCGGCAGCAGCTCACGGAGTTCGCGCGCGCCCTGGATCGGCGTCACAGGGTCGTGCGCGGAGGCGACCAGAAGGACCGGCGGGGCAGCCGGACTGCCCAGCGGCGTACGGCGGTCGGGGCGGTGGTGCCAGTACGCGCAGGTCGTCGCCTCCAGGCCGGTCAGCACCGGTTGTCGGTCCAGTCGTCGTATGCGGCGGATGTCCGCCAGGATCTCGCCCGGCGTCGGACCCGGGCCGTCCGCGCACTTCACGATCCGGTTGGCCGCCTCGTAGTTGCGGGACTCCGGGCCGTCGAAGGGAGCCGCTGGGCGCAGGGCGTCCACACCGCGGTCCGTCAGGTAGGTGCGCAGCCCGTCGGCCAACCCCTGCCAGCGCTCGGTGCGGCCGAGGGCGCGGTACACGGCCCGGTCGAACTCCGCCGGGCCGAAGCCGTTCACCGGGCGGGCGGCAAGCCCTTGACGCACGCGCAGATACGACCGCCGTACCGCCTCCGCGTCCCCGCCCAGGCCGAAGCGGTCCGCGTGCGCGGCGGTCCAGGCGAAGAAGGTGTCGCGGGCCCGCAGCAGTGCCCGGCTCTGGATCACGTCGAAGTCGTACCAGTCCCAGGGCCCGACCACGCTGTCCAGCACCATCCGGTCCACCCGGTGCGCAAAGCGGGCCATGTAGGCCGCGCCCAGGTAACTGCCGTACGAGACACCGAGGAAGCTCGTGCGGGGCTCGCCCAGCGCGGCGCGGATCGCGTCCATGTCGTACGCCGTCTGCTCGGTGGACATGTGCGGCAGCAGCCGAGTGTCCGCGCTCGCCGCGCAGTCGTCGGCCATGTGCCGCTGTGAGGTGAGGTATGCCCGCTCGGCCCGGGGGCCCACCGGCACCGGGTCCGTGCCCGGCGTGGTGAAAAGGCCGCCCATCGCGCCGCAGTCGGCCGGCGCGCTGTGGCCGACGCCGCGGGGGTCGAAGCCGATGACGTCGTACGAACGCCGCACGCTCGCGGGGAGTTTGGCGCGCTTGGTCACCGCGTAGGGGAGCCCGGAGCCGCCCGGGCCGCCGGGGTTCACCAGCAGGATGCCGCGTCGCTCGGCGGGGGTGCCGGAGGCGGGGACGCGGGAAACGGCGATCTCGATGCGCGGGCCGGAGGGGTGCCGCCGGTCGAGCGGGACGGTGAGGTGCCCGCACTCCACGCGGTCCGGTGCGGGCGGGCTCGGTACGGAGTCCGGGCAGCCGCCGAAGGTCAGGGAGACCGCGGCCCGGGCGGGGGTGGCGGAGGGGAACAGGGCGGCTGTCGCGGCCAGGGCGCACAGCAGGGCGGTGGGGCGTGCCGGTCGTAGGGACATGGCTCTCCAGAGCGAGGTGAGAACGGGGTGGCAAATGAAAATGATTATCGATAACGTGTGCGCGTCAAGTCCGGCACCCCTTCACCGAGGGGCGATCCGGGCTGCTCTGACGACTGAACTCAAGGCGTGAAAAGGGGAGTTGTGGCTCATCTGCTGGTGGTCGAGAGCTGGGTCGGATCGATGAGCAGGCTGCTGCCACGCGCCATCCGCGAGGGCGGGCACGAGTTCACCTTCCTCACCCGTGACCTGCATCACTACCTGCGCTCGGCGCCCGAGGGGGCGGCGCATCCACTGCTCGGCGCCCGCAATGTGATCACCGCCGATACGAACGACGTCGACGCGCTGCTGCCCGAGGTGGAGCGGCTGCACTCGGTGCTGGGTTTCGACGGGGTGATCACCTCTTGCGACTACTACCTGCCGACGGTGGCCCGGATCGCCGCGCGGCTCGGGCTGCCCGGCCCCGGCCCCGAGGCGGTTCACAACGCCTGCCGCAAGGACGCCACCCGCCGTGTCCTCGCCGACTCGGGACTTCCCGGACCGCGCTTCGCCGTGCACGAGGAGTGGGCCGACCTCGCGCGGGCCGCCCGGGAGATCGGCTATCCGCTCGTCGCCAAGCCCGTCGACCTGTGCGCGGGCATGTATGTGCGGCGCGTCGAGCACGAGGCCGAACTCGCCGAGCTATTCCGGGCGTTGGCGGACTTCCCGGTCAACACCCGGGGACAGCGGCGGACCCCCGCCGTCCTCCTCGAAGAGCTCCTCGACGGCCCCGAGGTCAGCGTCGAGACCGTGTCCTACGCGGGCGCGGTGCACATGGTCGGCGTCACCGACAAGAGCGTCGGCGGCGCGCCCGCCTTCGTCGAGACCGGCCACATGTTCCCGGCCGCCCTGTCCCCCGCCGACCTCGACGCCGCCGAGCAGACCGCGCTCGGCGCGCTCAAGGCGCTCGGGCTGACCGACGCGGTCGTGGCGCACACCGAGATCAAGCTGACCGCCGCCGGACCGCGCGTCGTCGAGGTCAATCCCCGGCCCGCCGGGAACCGCATCACCGAACTCGTCCGCCATGTCACCGGCATCGACCTCGCCGCCGCCTTCGTGGACGTCGCCCTCGGCCGCACGCCCGACCTCAGGCGCACCGACACCGGGCTGCGCAGCGCCGCCATCGGCTTCCTCGTCCCGGACCGCGCGGGCACCCTCGAAGCGCTCGGCGCCGGGCAACTGGCCGAGGCAGCAGGTGTGCTGGAGGTGCAGCTCGCCGAGCCCGGCACCGCCGTGAAGGCGGCGGGCAGCAACAACGAGTACCTGGGCCATGTCATGGCCGGCGACCCCGAAGGGCCCGGCGCCCGCGACCGGGTCGAGCGCCTGTTGTCCGGGCTGCGCGCGGGGCTGGTGATCCGATGACCGCGGTCAGCGCCTGTCCGACGACGCCCTGTCGAACGTACGACGAGCTCGTGGCCCGCGTCCGCGCGGGCGCTCTCGGCCCCGACCCCCGCACACTGAGCGTCGCCGTCGCCTTCACCACCCGGCAGGCCGTACGGCACGACGGGCGCGGCACCGGCTACCGCAACGAGGTCCTCAGCCTGCGCCTCGCCGAGGCCGTCGGGTCGTGCGCGGTCGAGCCGGGGGAGCTGCCCGACAGCGCGCTGGACGACTGCGTGGGCGCCGATGTGGCCCGGCTCCTCGACCATCCGCTGCCCGCGGTGCGGGTGGCCGCCCTCGACGCCTACCTGATGCACAGCACCCCGCACACGCCGGAGCACGGCGCCCAGCCCCTCGCCCTGGCCGCCGGGTCGTCGCTGGAGAAGTCCCGGGCGCGAGCGTGGGCCGTGACCGAGCTGCTGGACCTGCCGGCCGGGGGCAGCGTGCTGGTGGTCGGTGTCGTCAACTCCCTGCTGGAGGCGTTGCGTTCGCGTCGGCTCGGCTATGTGCCGTGCGACCTCAAGGGCGGGACGACCGAGTGGGGCGAGCCGGTCGTCACCGACGCGCTCGCCGCCGCCGGGAGCTGTGACGCGCTGCTGGTGTCCGGGATGACCCTGGGCAACGGCACCTTCGAACCGCTGCGTGAGCACGCGCTGCGGCACGGCAAGCAGCTGGTGATGTTCGCGCAGACCGGCAGCGCGGTGCTGCCCCGCTTCCTGGGCCACGGCGTGAGCGCGGTGTGCGCGGAGCCGTACCCCTTCTTCTGGCTCGACGGCGGACCCGGCGTGGTCCATCGCTACCGCGGCTCCGGGAGCGGGCGATGACCGCGACGGCCGTACGCGCCACCGCGCAGCCGGAGTTGCTCGCGCTGCTCGGCCGTACCCCCGTCGTCCGCGTCACGGCCGAACTGCCGCATGCCCACCCGGGGTTCTGGGCCAAGCTCGAAGGACTCGCGGCGGGCGGCATGAAGGCACGGGCCGCCGTGTCCATGGTGCTCGGCGCACGGGAGCGCGGCGAACTGCGCCCCGGTGCCGCCGTGGTGGAGTCCACCTCCGGCACGCTCGGCATCGGGCTCGCCTTCGCAGGACAGGCACTCGGCCATCCCGTCGTGCTGGTCGGCGACAGCGAACTGGAGCCGTCCATGCGGCAGTTGCTGCGCGCCCACGGCGTCCGTCTGGAGATCGTGGATCGCCCCGCACCGCAGGGCGGCTGGCAGGCGGCCCGTCTCGGCCGACTGCGCGAACTGCTCGCCGAACTCCCCGGCGCCTACTGGCCCGACCAGTACAACAACCCCGACAACACCGCCGGTTACGCCTCCCTCGCCGCCGAACTAGGCGTCCAGCTCGACCACTTGGACATCCTGGTGTGCAGCGTCGGCACCGGCGGCCACAGCGCGGGAGTCATCGGCCCGCTGCGCCGGCGATGGCCCGCGCTCCGGCTCATCGGCGTCGACGCGACCGGCTCGACCATCTTCGGCCAGCCCGCCCGGCCCCGGCTGATGCGCGGCCTCGGCAGCAGCATCCACCCGCGCAACGTCGCCTACGACGCCTTCGACGAGGTCCACTGGATCGGCCCCGCCGAAGCCGTCGACAGCTGCCGCAGGCTCGCCCGGGGCTGCTTCGTCAGCGGCGGCTGGAGCACGGGGGCCGTGGCCCGCGTCGCCGCCTGGGCGGCCCGAGTGCACTCCGGCGCGGTCGTCGCCACCGTGTTCCCCGACGGGCCGCACCGCTACCTCGGCACCGTCTACGACGACGACTTCATCACCGCCCACGGCCTCGACCTCGCCGGTGCCGCCACCCGGCCCGTGGAGATACCGCACCCGTACGCCGCCGAGGCCGGCGGGTGGGGGCGATGTGCGCGGGTCGCCGATCCCCTCTCTTCCGGAAGGACGCGATGAAGGCCCGCCTGCGCACCGTACGTCTCGAACTCGCCGAGCCGCTGCGCATCTCCCGCTCCGTCATGACCGCCCGCGACGCCGTATGGCTGGGCGTGGAGCACGACGGGGTGACCGGATACGGCGAAGCCGTCAGCAGCGTGTACTACCGGCTGGACGCCGACACGCTCGTCCGGCTGATCTCGGCGATCGATCTGGAACGGTTCGCCGACCCCGAGAGCGCCTTGGAGGCGCTGGCCTCGGACACCGCGCCGCCGGCGGTCATCGCCGCCGTCGAGTCCGCGCTGCTGGACCTCGTCGGCAAGCGGGACGGCGTGCCTCTGCACCGTTTGCTGGGGACCGAGACGTCGTTCGGTGCCGCCACCGCACGCACCATCGGCATCACCTCGCTCGCGCACGCGGCTGCCGAGGCCCGGCGCCTTGCCGCGAGCGGATTCGAGATCGTCAAGGTGAAGGCGGGCTCGTCCGATCCCGAGGACGATGTGGAGCGCGTGCGGGTCATCCGTGACGCGGCTCCTCAAGTGCGGCTGCTGCTGGACCCGAACGGGGCCTGGAACGCGGCGGAGGCCGGGCGTCTGCTGCCCCGGTTCGCCGCGCTCGGCGTCGAGGCCGTCGAACAGCCTCTGCCGCCCGGTGACCCGGATGCGCTGGCCGCCCTCGCCGAGAGGTCGCCGCTGCCTGTCATCGCCGACGAGGACGCGGTGAGCGAGGAGGACGTACGGCGGCTGGCCGGACGCGTCCACGCGGTCAACGTCAAGCTCGCCGAGTGCGGGGGAGTTCGAGCGGCCCTGCGCATCGCGGAGCTGATCGAGGGCAGCGGGACGGAGCTGATGCTCGGCTGTCTCACCGCCAGCACCCTCGGCATCGCCCCCGCCGTCCATCTCGCCGACCGCGCCCGCTGGACCGACCTCGACGGGCATCTGCTGCTCGCCCACGACCCGTGGCGGGGGATCGGCGGTGCCGACGGCGTCGTACGCCCAAGTGCCCTGCCCGGTCTGGGAGTCGAGGAGGTGGCGGCCCATGCGCACATGGCATGAGATACGCGGCTTCCCGCTCGCCGTCCGGCTCCTGCTCGTCAACCAGCTCGGCGTCAACACCGGCTTCTATCTGCTCATCCCGTACCTCGCCACCCACCTCGGCGAGAACCTGGGCCTGTCGGCCGCGGTTGTCGGGATCGTGCTCGGAGTGCGCAACCTCAGCCAGCAGGGCCTGTTCATCATCGGCGGCTCGGCGTCGGACCGGCTCGGGGCACGGGGCGTCATCATCGCCGGGTGCGCCCTGCGGACCGTCGGGTTCGCCCTGTTCGCGCTGGGTGACGGGCTGCCGGTGCTGCTCGCCGCGTCCGTGCTCAGCGGGCTCGCGGGGGCGCTGTTCAACCCGGCCGTGCGGGCGTATCTCGCGCAGGAGGCGGGGGAGCGCAAGGCGGAGGCGTTCGCGCTGTTCAATGTGTTCGCCACGACCGGAGCGCTCATCGGGCCGCTGCTGGGCAGCGCCCTGCTGCTCGTCGACTTCCGTACGTCCGCGCTGACCGCCGCCGGGATCTTCGCCGCGCTCACCGTGGCCCAGGCGCTCGTCCTGCCCGCGCGGAAGGTCGAGCCGACCGGGAGCGGTGTGCTCGGCGACTGGCGGGAGGTGCTCGGCAACCGGGCCTTCCTGGCCTTCGCGCTCGCCATGGTCGGCATGTTCACGCTGGAGAACCAGCTGTATCTGCTGCTGCCCGACGGGGCGCGCGAGGCCACGGGCTGGGACGGGGCGGCCGGACTGGTCTTCCTGATCGGTACGGTGGCCAACCTCGCGCTCCAGTTGCGCATCACACGCGCCCTCAAGTCCCGTGGTGTCAGGCCCCTTTGGATCGCCGGCGGGCTCGCGGTGATGGGCCTTGCCTTCCTGCCGCCCCTGCTCGGCGGACCGCTCGTCCTGCTCAGCGCCCTCCTGCTCAATCTCGGCATCATGATCTGCTCCCCGTTCGTGATGGAGCTGATCCCGGGCTTCGGCCGCCGCGAGCTGACCGGTACGTACTTCGGGATCTTCTACGTCGTCTCCGGCATCGCCGCCGCCCTCGGCAACGCGGTCGTCGGCTGGGCCATGGACACCGGGGAGGGCCTGCCCTGGATCTGCTGTGCCGCCGTCGGACTGGCGTCGGCGGCCGGTGTGGGGTGGCTGCACCGGCGCGGGGCGCTGCCCCAGGTCGTCGAACAGAGCTACGCATGACCGGCGGCAACCTCCTCACCGACCACCCCGTCCTCTACGAGGCCCGCTTCCCCGACCCCGACCGGCTCGCCGGACGCTGGGCCGAGGACTGTCTGCGCCGCCATGGCGCCGGGCCGCGCGTGCTCGACATGGGCTGCGGCACCGGCCGCGACGCCGCCCATCTGCACTCCGTGGGCCGTACGGTGACCGGCGCCGACCTCTCCGAGACGATGCTGGCCCACGCCCGCGCCCACCACCCGGGCCCGGTGTACGTCAGGGCCGACCTGCACGGCTTCGACCTGGGCCGGGCCGCCTTCGACGCGGTCGTCTGCCTGGACAGCTCCCTGCTGTACTGCCACACCAACGACCAGCTCGACGGCTTCCTCGCCTCCTGCCGCCGCGCCCTCGCGCCGGGCGGGCTGCTGGTCGCGGAGATGCGCAACGGCGCGTACTTCCTGGGCCGTACCGATCTCCTCGACAGCCCGTCCGTGGACACCTTCAGCTGGCAGGGCAAGGCCTTCCGGTCCTCGACCACCCTGGCCGTCGACCGCACAGCCCAACTCCTGCGCCGCACCCGCGTGTGGACGACCGACGACGGCTCACCGCCCGTCGAGCAGCGCTCCGCGTGGCGGCTGCTGTTCCCGCAGGAGCTGCGCCACTTCCTCGCCGCGCACGGCTTCGAGGTGCTCGAACTGCACGACGGTCCGGGGCCGCGCACCGAACCGCCCTGGCGGCAGGGCGAATTGCCCTGCACCGGCACCAACACCTGCACCGGCACCGAAGCGGACCGGCTGCATGTCGTCGCGCGCCTGCACACCCACTGACACAAAGGACCACTCATGAACGACGAACGCTTTCCCGGCCTGCGCCGACGCGGATTCCTCGCCGCCACCTCGGGTGCGGCCGCCGCACTCGCCCTCGCCGGATGCGGCGGTTCCGGCGAGCCGGCGGCCTCCGACGGCACCCCCAAGCGCGGCGGCCGACTGCGTGCCGCCTTCGCCGGCGGCGGCGCGAGCGAGACCCTCGACCCGCATCTGGCCAACCTCTTCGCCGACGCGGCCCGCGCCAAGGCCCTCTTCGACAAGCTCGCGGACTACGACGCCGACCTCTCCGCCCGGCCTCGCCTGGCGGAGAAGTGGGAGTCGAACAAGACGCTGGACCGCTGGCAGGTGACACTGCGTCAGGCCACCTTCCACGACGGCAAGCCCGTCACCGCCAAGGACGTCCTCTACAGTTACCGCCGGATAGCCGACCCGAAGCAGGCGTTCCGGGCCAAGGCGTCGCTTGAGCCGATCGACCTCGATGCCAGCCGTGCGACCGGCGAGCGGAGCGTCGAGTTCGTGCTGAAGCGGCCCACCGCCGAATTCCCCAACGTCCTGGCGGCGTTCGGCGCGTACATCGTGCCGGAGAACGCGACCGAGTTCGACGACCGGCCGATCGGCTCGGGTCCCTTCCGGTTCGTCTCGTTCGCCCCCGGCCGCTCCGCCGTCTTCCGCCGCAACGACGACTACTGGGACGGGGCCCCGCTCCTCGACGAGATCGAGTTCGTCGTCGCCAACGAGGAGTCCGCCCGGGTCAACGCCCTCCTCGGCGGCCAGGTCGAGTACGCGCACGAGCTCAACCCGACCACCGCCCGCGCGTACGAGGGCCGGGGCCAGATCGAGATCGTCCGGCTGCGCAACAGCGCCATGCAGGCCTTCTGCATGAAGACCGACCGGGCGCCCTTCGACGACAAGCGGGTCCGCGAGGCGTTCTTCCTCATCGCCGACCGCCAGGAACTCGTCGACGGCGCGCTGTCCGGCGCGGGCGAGGTCGGCAACGACCTGTTCGGCAAGGGGTACGAGTACTACGCCGCCGGCCTGCCGCAACGCACACAGGATCTCGACAAGGCCCGCGCCCTGCTCAAGCAGGCGGGCGCCGAGAAGCTGAAGGTCACCCTGGACACCTCGGCCGTCGCGGCCGGGTTCACCGAGGCCGCCGGCATCTTCCGGGACCAGGCCGCCGCGGCGGGCGTCACGATCGACGTGAAGATGGGCAGCAAGGACTCCTACTGGAGCGACATCCTCGACGGCGGCACCCTGTGCTGCTACCGCTCCGGCGCCATGCCCATCGAGGCCCACCTCTCCCAGCGGCTGCTCACCGACTCCACCACCAACGCCACCAAGTGGCGGCACAAGGACTTCGACGCCCTCTACCAGCAGGCCCAGTCCACCCGCGACAAGACCGAGCGGGCCGCCGTCTACGAGCGCATGCAGCGCCGGCTGTACGCCGAGGGCGGCTTCCTCATCTGGGGCTTCGCCGACTGGATCATCGGAACGGCCCGTGCGGTGAAGGGAGTTGAGACCAAGGCCCCCGCCAACACCCTCGACTGGGCCCGCTTCGACAAGGTGTGGCTCGCGTGAGCGGACTTCGCTCATTCGTCGCCCGGCGGCTGCTCCTCGGCGCCGCGCAGACCGTGGCCGTCGTGCTGCTGGTCTTCGCGCTCACCGAGGCGCTGCCGGGCGACGCGGCGGTCGCCCTCGCCGGGGACCAGCCGGACCCCGCGCGCATCGCCGCGATCCGCGAGGCGATGGACCTGGACCGGCCGGCGTACCAGCGGCTGGCCGACTGGACGACGGGCCTGCTGCACGGCGACCTCGGCACGTCCCTGACCTCCGGCCGTCCGGTCACCCAGTACATCGCCGACGGCTTCGGCCCGACCCTGCTGCTGGCCGCGCTGACGCTCACCCTCCTCGTCCCGCTCGGCCTCGGCCTCGGCGTGCTCGCCGCCCGTCACGAGGGAGGACCCGTCGACCGGCTGGTCAGCTCGGTGACGCTGGCCGTGTACGCCGTCCCCGAGTTCGCGCTCGGGGTGCTGCTGGTGACGGTCCTCGCCCTCGAGCTGGCCTGGTTCCCGCCCACGGCCGTCGGCTACGGCACCGACCTGCTCGCCCACCCGGCGGCGCTGGTGCTGCCGGTGCTGGTCCTGCTGTCACGCCCGGTGTGCTCCCTGTCCCGCCTGGTGCGGGCCGGCATGGTCGACGCCCTCGCCTCCCCGTACGCCGCCCACGCCCGCCGGTACGGCGTCCCCGGCACCCGCGTCCGCTACGCCCACGCCCTGCCGAACGCCCTGGCCCCGGCCGTGCAGCAACTCGCCCGCACCGTCGACTGGCTGCTGTGCGGCGTCATCGTCGTGGAGGCCCTCTTCGTGATCCCGGGCCTCGGGACGGTCCTCCTCAACGCCGTGGCCGAACGCGACGTACCCGTGGTGCAGGGGCTGGCCGTGGTGTTCGGCGTGCTGACCGTCGTACTCAACCTCGGTGCCGACCTGGTGGCCCACCGGCTCACACCCCGCGCGGGGGTGGCCGCATGACGCGGCGCCGTTTCGCGCTCGGCCTCGCCGTCGTCGCCGTACCCCTCGCACTGGCGTTGCTCGGACCGCTCTTCGCCGGCGGCCCGGGCCCCCGCGCCACCTCCTTCACTCTCGGCGACGGGCACTGGCTCGGCACCGACTTCGTGGGCCGCGACGTCCGGCGACAGGTCCTGCTGGGCGGCCCTACGGTCGTGGTCACCGCCCTGGCGGCGACCGCGCTCGCCTATCTCGTCGCCGTCCCGGTCGCGCTCATCAGCGCGCTCACCCGCCTCCGCCCGCTGGAGGACCTGCTGATGCGGCCGCTGGACGTGCTGCTCGCCGTGCCGTCCCTGCTGCTGATCCTGCTCGTGGCCTCCGTGCTGACACCGGGCGCCGCCGGGCTCGCGCTGCTCGTGGCGCTGGTGAACGTGCCGGACGCCGCCCGGATCGTGCGTGCCGCGGCGGGCGAGGCGGCGGCACGCCCCGCCGTCGAGGCGCTGCGCATGCAGGGCGAGACCTGGTGGCGGATCGCCGTCGGATACGTCGGCCGCTCGGCGCTGCGCACCCTCGCCGCCGACGCCGGGATCCGGCTGACCGGCGTGCTGTATCTGGTGTCGACGGCCGCGTTCCTCGGCGTCGGGGTCGCGCCGGACGCCGCCGACTGGGCGGTGATGGTCGACCGCAACCGCACCGGGCTGCTGGTGCAGCCCTGGGCCGTGGTGATGCCCGCACTGCTGATCGTGGCGCTGACGATGGGCACCAACCTGCTCTTCGACGCCGCGCTGGAGAAGAGAGGGCGACGCCCGTGAACCATGAGAGGGACCCCGCCGCCGAGATCCGCGGCCTGCGCGTCGAGATCGACGGCCGTGTGATCGTCGACGGCGTGAACCTGCGGGCCCTGCCCGGGAGGGTGACCGCGCTCGTCGGTGCGTCCGGCAGCGGCAAGACCACGACCGGCCTGGCGCTGCTGGGGGAGTATCCGCCCTGCGCCCGTGTCACGGGCGAGGTACGGCGGCCGGACGACGGCCCGGTGGGCTATGTCCCCCAGCACCCCGCCGCCGTCCTCAACCCCGCCCGCCGGGTCGGCGCCCTTCTCGACGACATCGCCCGCCCCCGGGTCCGTCACCTGCGCCGCGCGCAACGCCGTACGGCGGCCCGCGCGCTGGTCCTGCGAGCCCTGGCCGACGCCCAACTCCCCAATGCCGAGGCCCTGTTGCGTCACCATCCGCACCAGCTCTCCGGCGGCCAGCAGCAGCGCGTCGTCCTCGCACAGGCTCTGCTGCTCGGCGCCCGTGTGATCGTCGCCGACGAACCCACCACCGGGCAGGACGCGTTGACCAAGAGCCGGATCGTGGAGCAGCTGGCGGCCGTCGCGGCGCGCGGGATCGCGGTCGTCCTGCTGAGCCACGACCTCGACGTGGTCCGCGCCCTCGCCGACGAGGTCCTCGTCATGCGCGCGGGCCGGGTCGTGGAGTCGGGGCCGGCGGCACGGCTGTGGACGGCGCCCCGGCACGAGTGGACCCGCCGGCTGCTCGACGAGCGGCGCCCGGTCCGACCGGACGCGACGCGCACGAACCGGGTCCAACACGCCCTGCAAGTACGGGACTTGACCGCCGTACACGACCGCCGGACCGTCGTACTGCGCGCCCCGCGCCTCGTCCTCCACCCCGGCGAATGCCTCGCCGTGGTCGGGCGCTCCGGCAGCGGCAAGACCACGCTGGCCCGCTGCCTCGCGGGCCTGCACCGCGAACACGGCGGCGAGATCCTGCTCGCCGGCACACCGCTCCCGCGCAGCCTGCGCCACCGCAGCCGGGCCCAACTGGCCGCCGTGCAGTACGTCTTCCAGGACGCCCGCGCCGCGTTCGACGAGCACCGGCCGGTGCTCGACCAGGTGGCCCGCACGGCGGTACGGCTGCGCGGTGTCGAGGAACGGGCGGCCATGGACGAGGCGTCGGCCACCCTGAACCGCCTCGGCCTGCCGCAGGACCCGGCCCGTCGCCGCCCCGGCGCACTCTCCGGCGGTGAACTCCAGCGCGCCGCCCTCGCCCGCGCACTGCTCGCCCGCCCCAGGGTGCTGATCTGCGACGAGGTCACCTCCGGACTCGACACGGTGACCCGGCGCGGCATCCTCGACGTCCTCGCGGGACTGGTGGGCGCGGGTGACGGCCGGGCGGGCGAGGGCGGCGGTCTGTCCCTCGTCCTCGTCACCCACGACCTGGACACGGCACGGCTCGCGCACCGCATCGCCGTACTGGACGCCGGGGAAGTCGTCGAACAGGGAGCGGCCCAGCGGATCCTGACGGCGCCTCAGCACCCGTTCACGATCTCCCTCATGGAGACGACGGAGCGGCTGGAGACGGGAACCCGTGGCTGAGAGCCGACCGCGGGCACTTCGCGGAGGAGACGGGAAGGCCTCCGCGAGCGGCCCGGGGGTCGGCGGCTGTGGATGCTGCACCGGGGCTACGACCTGGTCGGCAGGCCTCGGCGGCGCGGGCGGGCGGTGGCCCGGGCGAGCAGGACGTGGATCTGGCGTACCGCGTCTGCCGGGTGGGTGGCCGGGGTGGCGAAGGGCAGTCGGACGTCGTGGTGGGAGTCCGGTGACTCCAGCCGCAGCACCAGGCCGTGCCGGTCGAGGCGTAGCGGCCGTACGTCGGTCGCTGCGAGCCGCTGCCGGGCCGGGAGCAGCCGGGCGAGCGGCGCCACGGTGTCGGCGTGGGCCGCGTGAAGCCGGGCCAGCATCTCCGCCTCGTGGGTGGCCAGGGGGTCGGGGGCGGCCAAGGTCAGTTCATCGAGCCCGATGACGGTCGTCGCGTCCCCCTCCGTGAGTACGGCCCGCACCGGATGGAACAACAGGGCCTTCGGGCCGAGGGCGGTCAGCCGGCCGCCCAGCGTCAGCCGGGCGCGCACCCGTTCGCGTACGGCGACGGGGGCGACGTCGGTGAACTCGACCAGGGCGGTCAGGCCGCCCTCGGGTGCCACGGCCAGTTCGGCGGCGAGGAGGGCGTCCGGCGGGTTCTGCAGGAGCAGCCGTGCGGCGGCGTCGACGGTGTGCAGGCCGATCAGCTCCACGCGATGGCCGTGCGTGGTGACGGTCAGCGAGCCGGCCGCCGAGAGCACCGAGCGGGCACGCTCGGCGGGCGTCGGCTCAGGGCGGGTGGCAGCAGGCATGGGAACCTTTCGAGCACATCGACTTCAACTTAGGTAAGGCTAACTTTATCTGACCTCGGGTGTCTTCACCAACCCGTCAGCAGCAGGTGATTGACGAGCAGCGCGAGCACGGCCTGCGCCGCGAGCCAGGCGCGCGGTCTCGTCAGAAACGCACAGGCGGGCAGCAGCCACAGCGCGAACGGCAGCCAGATCCGCTCCGTCTCCGCCTTGCTCATCCCCGACAGATCGGCGACGAGCATCGCGACCAGCGCCCCGAGCACCAGCACGCCGAGGCGGAACGCGGCCGTACGTTCCCGGCGCAGCAGCACGCTCCCGGTCCGCCGCAGCCCCGCCACTGTCGCCAGGCCCACCACCAGCACCTGGCAGGCGAGATTGGCCCACACCCAGTAGGCCTGCGGCCGGGTGCCGCCGGCGCCCTGGTCGTAGCGGGTGACCAGCAGGTCGTACGCCTCCCACCAGTAGAAGCCGAGCGCCGTGAACACGACCGGCACGACCGCGAAACCCACCAACGCGAAGGGGAGGGGCCGGGCCCGCCGGGAGCCCAGCACCAGGACGGCGGCGGCGATCACTACGTACAGCGTCAGGCCGTACGACAGAAAGACGGTCAGCCCGAACAGCAGCCCAGCGGCGAGGCCGGTCCGGCGCGGCCGGTGCCCTGTCACCGCGAGCGCGAGCAACGCCACCGCCCAGGCCGCGACCGCCGCGAAGTAGCCGTCGGCGGAGGTCCCCATCCACACCGCGGCCGGCGCCAGCACCAGGAACGGCGCGGCGCGGCGGGCGAGCCTCTCGTCGGCGAGGGTGCGGATGGTGACGAGGATGCCCAGCGCGGCGGCCGCCCCGACGGTGATGCACCAGGCCCCGGCCCACGCGCCGCCGCCCAGGCCGATGCGGTCGAGGTAGACGAAGGTGAGGGTGGCCGCCGGGGGATGCCCGGCGATGTGCGCGGGCCAGTGCTCCGGTGAGGCGCCGACCACGATGTGCTCGGTGAAGTGCCGCAGCGTCGCGGGGATGTCCCGGAAGTCGTCGATGACCTGCAGATACTCGTACCGGGTCGTCAGCCGGCGGGCGATGCCGCGGTGCCAGCCGTCGATCAGCGCCAGCGACCAGGTCCAGGCCATGCCCGTCCCCCAGACGGCGAGCAGCAGCCGCCGCCAGGGCAGGCGCGCGGCAAGCGCCGGGCCGTACGCCACGACGGCGACCGCGACGGCGATCGCGGCCGGTGTGCCCGGTCCGAGATGCGGTTTCCAGTAGGCCAGGAGTGGCGGCCAGTTGACGAACAGGGTGCCGTCCCGGTGCTCGATCGCGGTGCCGACCACGGCGGCGGTGGCGAAGAGCAGGACGGCGGCCGCGACGGCGTACAGATCGCGACGGAGGTCTCGGCGTGCGGCCGGGCAGGTGTCGGCGGGGGCCTCGGGCAGAAGATCGCTGGTCACGTCTCAGACGCTAGGACGCCCAGGGTGCGCCGGACGCGTGACGGGCGCGGACGTCAGAGATTCGTCATGGTTCACGGCGGCGTTTTGGGCCCCGCTTCGGCCTACGGTCGGCCCATGGCACGGTCTCCCTTCTCACCCTCCTTCTGGCGCAGCCCGCTGCGCGGCCCCTGGCTGACCTCGGTACTGGGCGTCGTACTGCTCGGCGGGATCACGGTGCTGTTCGTGACGGGGCTGGTGTCGTACGCCGCCTACAACCCGAACCTGTCGCCGGTGAACGACAAGACCCCGGACAAGGGCATCCTGGGCTTCTACCTCTTCTCCTGGCCGACCGACCCGCACTGGCTGTACCGGCTCAACCAGGGCATCCACGTCACGCTGGGCATCACGCTGATCCCCGTGCTGCTCGCCAAGCTGTGGTCGGTCGTGCCGAGGCTCTTCACGCTGCCGCCGGCACGGTCGCTCGCGCACGGGCTGGAACGGCTCTCGCTGCTGCTGCTGGTCGGGGGCGCGCTGTTCGAGTTCGTGACCGGCGTGCTCAACGTCCAGCTCGACTACATCTTCCCCGGTTCCTTCTACACCCTGCACTTCTACGGGGCGTGGGTCTTCATCGCCGCGTTCGTCGCGCACGCCGTGCTGAAAGTGCCCACGGCCTGGCGCAATCTGCGCCAACTCCGCGAGGAGAAGAACGACTTGGTCCCGCCGAGTCCCGCCGAGCCGACGGTCTCCCGACGTGGCGCGCTGTGGTTCGTCGGCGGCGGCTCACTGCTGCTGTTCGCCACGACCGTCGGGCAGAACTTCGGCGGCGCCCTGCGCCGGACCGCCCTCCTCGCCCCGCACGGCGGCGCCGACCCGGGCAGCGGGCCGGGCGGCTTCCAGATCAACAAGACAGCCGCGTACGCCGGGATCCGCGCGGCCGACACGGACGAGGAGGCGTGGCGCCTGGTCGTCGAGGGCCGGGACGGCCGGACGGTCCGCCTCACCCGCGCCGACCTGCTCGGCATGAAACTGCACAGCGCGGCCCTGCCCATCGCCTGCGTGGAGGGCTGGTCGACGTCCGACCAGTGGTGGCGCGGCGTACGGCTGCGTGACCTGGCGGCGCTGGTGGGCTACGACGGAGACCCACCGGATGTGTTCGTCGAGTCGCTCCAGCAGAGCGGCGCCTTCCGGAAGGCCGCACTGCGCTCCAACCAGGTCGCCGACCCCCGCTCCCTCCTGGCCCTGTTCGTCAACGGCGAGGACCTGACGCCCGACCACGGATACCCGGCGCGGATCATCGTGCCCGCCGCGCCCGGTGTGCTGAACACCAAGTGGGTGGCGCGCCTGACGTTCGGAGACCTGTGATGCGACGCCCCAAGCCGATCCCGGTCGGCAGCCCCCTTCAACTCCTCCTTCTCCTCTGCTCGTTCGCGCTCGCCGCGTACGCGGGGCTACGGCTGCTGGAGGACGACTGGTTCGAGGTCGCGCTGTGGTTCGTGGGGGCGGCGATCGTCCATGACCTCGTCCTGGTGCCGCTGTACGGCGCGGCGGATCAGGTGCTGCTACGAGGTTCGGAGGCGGTCGACCGCCGGCGCTGGATGCCGTACGTCCGCGTTCCCGCCGCGCTGTCCCTGCTGCTCCTGCTGGTGTGGTTCCCCCTGATCACCGGCCGGGTGGCGGACCGCTACGCCCGCGGCACGGGCATGTCCACGGACGTCTTCCTGCCCCGCTGGCTGCTGATCACGGCGGTGCTCTTCGGCGGCTCGGCGGCGCTGCTCGCGATCAGCCGATGGCGATCCGGGGGTGGGCCGAGGGCGTGATCCAGCTCATGATGCGGTCCATGGTGGCCCGGGGCACGGAGACGCAGCCGGCGGTGGCGCCGTTGCCGTTGACGTGGAGGAAGATGCCGGCGCCGCGGCCGGGCGTGGCCGGCCATCGGTTGAAGTTGATGACGAGGGCCTTGGCGTACTGGACCGGGTAGTTGACCAGGTGCTCGCTGCCGCGGTCGCCGGACTCGGTGAGCGGGAAGTCCGCGCCTGCTTCGCCGTGCATGGAGTTGTAGAACTTCGACTCGGGGTCCTCCACCCACCAGTCGTCGTTCGTGACCCGGTGGTACGGCATGGCGGTGCCGCCCGCCTCGACGCCGAAGCCCTCGGTGATGGTGTAGGTGCCGGTGGGCGTGGTGTACGTGCCCTGTCGGCGGGTGGCCCCGTCGGTCACGCCGTTGGAGCCGACGCGGGCGGCGCTGGTGCTGAACTGCGCCTTCCAGCCCGAGGACCCCTTGGCCCAGGCGGTGACAGTGGCGTAGGAGCCGCCCGCCTTGACGGTGAGGAGCTGGGTGGCGTCGCCGGTCTCGACCGGCACCGGGAAGTCGGGTGCGGCAGGGGCCGGTGCGGCCGCCGTGGCAGGGGAGCCGCTCGCGCCACCGGCGGTCTCGCCCGTGGCGCTGTCCGATGCGGAGGCGGACGCCGAGGGCGAGGCGGACACGCGGCCGGAGGCCGATGCGGAGGGGCTGGCGGAAGGGGAGCCGGAGGCGCTGGGCGATGCGCTGCGGGCGGCGGGCTCCTCGGGTGACCGTGACACCTCGACCGAGTCGGCGGCCGGGGTCCGCTGGTCGTCCTGCCCGGCGCAGGCGGAGGTCATCGCCAGGGCGCTGAAGGCTGCGGCGGTGATCAGAACGTGCCGGGGAAGGGCTTGCACGGGGAACTCCTTGCTGGGGCGATGAAGCGGGTGGGGTCAGCTCGCGGTCGCGGGCTCGGCGGGCAGGGCACCGGTGCAGGTGGCCCGTCCGAACGTGCCGGTGGCGGTGGCGCTTTGGACGTGTCGGCCGCGGATCGCGAGGGTGCAGCGGGCCTGCCCGCCCTTCTCGGTGAGCACGATGCTGACGATCGGGTCCCGGCCGACGGGGACGTCGACGGTCTTGCGCCAGGGCAGGGCGGCGCCTTTGACGACGGTGGCCCTTCCGGCCTCGCTGCGGGCCTGGAAGGTGATGTCGGCGGAGCCCTCGCCGGTCACCTCGTAGGTCACGGAGGCGGTCGGGACGCTGCGCTCGGCCCCCTTGTCACCGCCCTCGCCGGAGTCGAGGACGCCGTACCCGACGAGGCCCGCGCAGGCGGCCAGTACCGCGCCCGCCACGACGAGCCCGGAACGGTCCGCGCGCCGGAAAAGTGATGGCGTCGTGGGTTCCTGTGTGTCGCCGGCCATGAAAGTCCCCCTTCGGAATACGAGTGATCGGATCGAACCGGCCGGGTTATAGCCGAGGTTCTCCGCCGATGTCCAGCGAGGGGAAATATCGGGCAACCAGCGACCGCGCAAGGTCAAAGGTCCGTATTGTCCCGGCACTTGACAGTGCGTCAGCGAAATGAATAGAAACCCGGCGCCCCCGCCTGTGGGCTCGTTTTCTCGCGGTGGGGTGAATTTCGGCGGCATGTTTGTGCCACGACGCATGAGGAAAGGTTTGGCGTGAAACCCAGACTGGGCAGGCTGATGGCGTGCCTGGTGGTAGCCGCGGTGACGAGCACCGCGTTGCCCCAGGTAGCGTATGCGGCGCCCGCTGACGACGGTGACGAAAAGGGCATTATCGATACCGTCAAGGGCTGGTTCGCGGATGACGACGACAGCGGAGAGCTGGACAAGCCGCCGTCCCACGATGAATTGGGGATAGCGGACCGGGAGAAAGCCACCTGGCCCAAGAGTGATCCGAAGGCGAAGCGCGTCAGGGAGCTGACAGGTAAACGCACGGCGAGCGCGCGGTTCTGGCAGATGTCGGACGGGCGCATCGAAGCGGAATTGTCGGCGGTGCCGACGTCCTACCGTTCCGGGTCGGGCAAGAAGGCGTCCTGTACTACAGGGGAGGTTCGTGTCGGCTAGCGGGGTGATTCGTTGAGCCTGGTGTGGAGAAGACGCTGCGTGATGTGGAGTTGTGGGCGGAGTGGT
>NZ_JBVKCZ010000062.1:0-37269 GCF_055634335.1 Streptomyces sp. NPDC111802
AGCGGCGGGCGTCAAGAAACGTCCCCTCTCTGCCCGACGGCAACCGCCCGACCGAGGACGGACACCCCCCGGCACGGCCCCGACCCACCCACCAACCGTTGGCGCTACGCGCACCCCCACCCCACCCGCACAGGCCGCCGCAGGCACCCCCACCCACCCGAGTGTCACGTCACGCCACACCCACCCCCATATGCCGCGTTTGTCTGATTAGCGCGTATCGTCGGCGCATGCCCACGCCATACGGATCCCGCGGCGGCATGGCGTTCGGCGTGGAGGAGCTGCGTGTGCTCCGCCGCGCCCTCGCCCTTGCCGTTGACCCCAGCCCCGCCTCGGCCGAGGACGTCCAGGACTGTCTTCGCCTCGCCGACTCGCTAGACGAGGCGATGCGCGAGGGTGCCCGGATGCGTGCCTTCCTGGTAGCCGATCTCGCCCGCTACCGCGCCGCCCTCCCAGGCACCGCAGCCGGCTACCTCACCCTCCTCGACGAGGCCCTCGGCGCCGGCTACGACCCGACCCCCGAGGACCTCACCGCCCTCCGGGCCCTGCACCGCAACCCCGTCGCGGCCACCCTCCTGGACCGCTGCCGCCCCCTCGCCGCCCAGCCCGTCATCCCCGCGTCCCGCACCCACCTCCAGGCCCTCCCCGGAGGCCTCTCCGACGCCGGACCCGGCACCCCGGTCGACCTCCCCGCCCAGGCGGTCGGCCAGGAGCCGGCCAAGCCGCCCCGGAAGAAGCCCGCCGAGAAACCGGCCGCCCCGAGACCCGGCCCCGGCCCCGCGCCCACCCCCGCCGCCCCGAAGCCGACGCGTCCCATCCCCACCCCCGGCGAGGTCTTCCCCCGCCGCAAACCACCGACCCAGCCACCCCCGAACCCACCCCAGCAGCTCGCCGCAGGCTGACGCCCACCCCACCCCGACAGCCCCAGCCCGAGAACCGGCCCGCGTCCCGGCCAACCGGCCGGGCGGCGCGACGCCCCCGCCCCGACGTCCACCCAGCCCCACCCCCCTGGCTACCCTGGACGCATGGACTACGTCTCCGCACTCCTCCCGCCGGCCGTCATGGCCGTTTTCTTCATCGGCGTGATCAGGGTGATCGTGAAGACCCAGGGCGGGGCCAACAAGGCCAAGGAGGACGCGGCCGTGGACGCCGCCCTCGCGCGCGTGGAGGGCGCCCGCCAGTCCTCCGCGAACCCGGACGCCTGACCGGAGGCCCGACGGCCAGGGGCACTCAACGGCGTACGACTCCAAGCCCGGACGCTTTCCAAGTCGTACGCCCTTTTGTTCCCATTTGCCAGAAAAAGCGCACGTTCGATACGCCAACCCCCAGTTCTCCCACTATTGTGCTGAGTTGTGCCTCGCCCATTGGGAGAACTCGAAGACGCGGTCATGACGCGGGTGTGGAAGTGGAACCGCCCGGTGACCGTTCGAGAAGTCCTGGAAGATCTTCAGCAGGAACGGTCCATCGCGTACACCACGGTGATGACCGTTTTGGACAATCTCCATCAGAAGGGCTGGGTACGCCGCGAAGCGGAAGGCCGGGCCTATCGATATGAGGCGGTGTCCACCCGAGCCGCCTACGCCGCCGCCCTGATGAACGATGCCTGGTCGCAGAGCGACAACCCCGCCGCCGCGCTCGTCGCCTTCTTCGGCATGATGAGCGAGGAACAGCGCCGTGCCCTGCGGGACGCCGTACGCATCGTCCAAGGCCCGGAAACCCCCGAACCCGCGGAACGGCCCGTTACACCCCCCGCTACGAGCACCGATACCGGCAGCGATACCAGCAGCACCGATACCCGCAGCGTCGATACGGGCACCGATAGCGACAACGGCAAAACGGCCGGCCCCGATACCGGCGGCGCGGATACGGCCCCCGAGAACCCCGGCTCCGCACAGGAGCCCGACGGGCGATAGCGTCCGCTCATGTCAGCAGAGAGCCACTCGGCCGAGACTCCCTCGGTGGAGAGCCCAGAAGTCACCGCAAAAGCCATCACCGTCCGGCGGGCCCGTACCAGCGATGTCCCGGCGGTGCGTCGTCTCCTTGACGAGTACGTCCGCCGTCGCATCCTGCTCGACAAAGCCACAGTGACGCTTTACGAGGACATCCAGGAGTTCTGGGTGGCAGAACGGGACGACAACGGCGAGGTCGTCGGCTGCGGCGCTCTGCACGTGATGTGGGAAGACCTGGCGGAAGTACGCACTCTCGCAGTGAAGCCGGGCCTGAAGGGCGCCGGCGTCGGTCACCAGTTGCTGGAGAAGTTGCTCCACACCGCGCGTTGGCTCGGCGTTCGACGAGTCTTCTGTCTGACCTTCGAAGAGGACTTCTTCGGCAAGCACGGCTTCGTCGAGATCGGCGAGACACCGGTCGACACCGATGTCTACGCGGAGCTGCTGCGTTCCTATGACGAGGGTGTGGCGGAGTTCCTCGGTCTCGAACGAGTGAAACCGAACACCTTGGGCAACAGCCGCATGCTTCTGCATCTGTGATCGCCCGGCATCCACCAAGGATCCACAACCCGTATTCCGCCCGACAGGGCATGCCCAGGTGCCCTATGTCCGAAACGCGCATGTTTCCGGACTGCGGTCGGCCACTGGGTCTCTCCCGGGGGTTTGTGTTTTTCCAGCAAAAGCGGTTTGCTTTCCGACGTACTGCAGTACTGCATATAACAGGGGACGGCGAAACGGCGGACGCCGCAGACCCCCAGCCCTCAAGTTTCGATGAAAGGAAATCCGGTGGCACAGAAGGTTCAGGTCCTTCTTGTCGACGACCTCGACGGCGGCGAGGCGGACGAGACCGTGACGTTCGCGCTGGACGGCAAGACGTACGAGATCGATCTCACGACTTCCAATGCGGACAAGCTCCGTGGCCTTCTCGAGCCTTACGTGAAGGGCGGTCGTCGCACCGGAGGCCGCGCTTCGGGTGGTCGCGGAAAGGCGCGCGCCGCTTCCGGTGGCAGCCAGGACACCGCGCAGATTCGCGCGTGGGCCAAGGAGAACGGCTACGAGGTCAATGACCGCGGCCGCGTTCCGGCGTCCATTCGTGAGGCTTACGAGAAGGCCAACGGCTGATCGAGCGTCGACGCCTGTCCTACGGACAGGCCGACGGCTGGGCGCACCCGCGTCGCAGCCACAGGCGGTGGCACTGCGTTGCCACCGTGTCCAGGACCCGCACGAGATCGGGGGCGCCCCCACCGCCCCCGAGGGCCGACAGCGTCGGCAGCGAGACCTCGACCTCGCCCTCAGGCTTGGGGGGCCGCACCCACACAGCGGCCCCCTGCACGGGACCGGAGCGGCTCAGGGGAAGCGGCCGCATCCCACGGAGCCCCGGCAGCCCGGAACGCCGTACGACCCCCCTCGCCCCGGAATCGACGGGCCACCGCACAGCCTCCCCGGCACAGCTCCGCGGCGAGACCGCGGCCGGACCCCGGTCGTCGGCGCGATGCGGTACGACCGCCGCGGCCCCGATCGCCTCCGGAGGCCGTAGGGCCATGACCGGGCCGTGCTCCGGCGGCAGCGGCGCCTCCATGAGGTCGCCCTCGCCGAGGACCCGCAGGTCCAGGGGCAGCGTGCCCCACTCCAGCCAGAGCAGCACCCCCGGCACCTCCTCCGCGCTGCCCGCGGCCATGAGCAGCAGCATCCGGTCGCCCCGGGCGGCGACGGGGGAGTCCGGCCCCAGATGACGCAGGGCCGCGAGGCCCGCCTCGGCCGGGACGTCCAGGACGTCGAAATGCCGGCCCACGCGCAGGCTCGGCGGGGTTCCGGGTGCCGTGGGCACCACCGGCCAGCCCAGTTCGTTCTCGTACCACCGACGGACCTGATCGCTCGGATCGAGCGGCCGACGAGGGAGGGGGATCGCGGCGAGTGCCGGGGTGATCGAGGCGCGGGTGCCGAACATGCCAAGCGCAACCGCCGAAGGAGCATGCGGGTTACGCTGGGTGCACTAGTGGATGCGCAGAGTGCTGAAAGAGGGCGTGCGGGGAGTGCGGGGAGGCGCAAGGTTGTTCGCCCGTAGCGGAGGGAACCGGGGGGCGCGGCATGGAGTGTCAGTCCCAGCGGGTAAGACATCCCTAGTGGGAGGGGGCGACACGCAGGACAGTGGGGTCTCACGTTCGCCATCGGCGTACTGATGGTGAGGGTAACCACCTGGCCTGCGGGAACATCGTCTCGCACCATCGGGTTGGAGCAGATGTCGGCGTTCGGGGTCAGGAGGCCATCGACGGTGTCGGCAGTTGGAATGAGCGGTCCCCGCTTGCGGGACTAAGCTGCGGAAGGACAGGGAGGGGAAGTTCCCCCCACTGCCTGACCGCTCTGAGGAGCGATTAACGATGTTCGAGAGGTTCACCGACCGCGCGCGGCGGGTTGTCGTCCTGGCTCAGGAAGAAGCCCGGATGCTCAACCACAACTACATCGGCACCGAGCACATCCTCCTGGGCCTGATCCACGAGGGTGAGGGTGTCGCCGCCAAGGCCCTTGAGAGCCTCGGGATTTCGCTCGAGGCGGTCCGCCAGCAGGTGGAGGAGATCATCGGGCAGGGGCAGCAGGCCCCGTCCGGGCACATCCCCTTCACCCCCCGTGCCAAGAAGGTCCTGGAGCTGTCGCTCCGCGAGGCCCTTCAGCTGGGCCACAACTACATCGGCACGGAGCACATCCTGCTCGGCCTGATCCGTGAGGGCGAGGGCGTCGCCGCCCAGGTCCTGGTCAAGCTGGGCGCTGATCTCAACCGGGTGCGGCAGCAGGTCATCCAGCTGCTCTCCGGCTACCAGGGCAAGGAGACCGCCACCGCCGGCGGGCCTGCCGAGGGCACCCCCTCGACGTCCCTGGTCCTCGACCAGTTCGGCCGGAACCTCACCCAGGCCGCTCGTGAGTCCAAGCTCGACCCGGTCATCGGGCGCGAGAAGGAGATCGAGCGGGTCATGCAGGTGCTGTCCCGCCGTACCAAGAACAACCCGGTCCTGATCGGTGAGCCCGGCGTCGGTAAGACCGCCGTCGTCGAGGGTCTCGCCCAGGCCATCGTCAAGGGCGAGGTGCCCGAGACCCTCAAGGACAAGCACCTCTACACCCTGGACCTCGGCGCGCTGGTCGCCGGTTCCCGCTACCGCGGTGACTTCGAGGAGCGCCTGAAGAAGGTGCTCAAGGAGATCCGCACCCGCGGCGACATCATCCTGTTCATCGACGAGCTCCACACGCTCGTCGGTGCGGGTGCCGCAGAGGGCGCCATCGACGCGGCTTCCATCCTGAAGCCGATGCTGGCCCGCGGTGAGCTGCAGACCATCGGCGCCACCACGCTGGACGAGTACCGCAAGCACCTGGAGAAGGACGCGGCCCTTGAGCGCCGCTTCCAGCCCATCCAGGTCGCGGAGCCGTCCCTGCCGCACACGATCGAGATCCTCAAGGGTCTGCGTGACCGTTACGAGGCCCACCACCGGGTCTCCATCACGGACGAGGCGCTGGTCCAGGCCGCCACCCTGGCCGACCGGTACATCTCGGACCGCTTCCTGCCGGACAAGGCGATCGACCTGATCGACGAGGCCGGCTCCCGGATGCGTATCCGCCGGATGACCGCGCCGCCGGACCTGCGCGAGTTCGACGAGAAGATCGCCGGCGTCCGCCGCGACAAGGAGTCCGCGATCGACTCGCAGGACTTCGAGAAGGCCGCCTCCCTGCGCGACAAGGAGAAGCAGCTCCTGGCCGCCAAGGCCAAGCGGGAGAAGGAGTGGAAGGCCGGCGACATGGACGTCGTCGCCGAGGTCGACGGCGAGCTGATCGCCGAGGTCCTCGCGACCGCCACCGGCATCCCGGTCTTCAAGCTGACCGAGGAGGAGTCCTCGCGTCTGCTGCGCATGGAGGACGAGCTCCACAAGCGGGTCATCGGTCAGAAAGACGCCGTCAAGGCGCTGTCGAAGGCGATCCGTCGTACGCGTGCCGGTCTGAAGGACCCGAAGCGCCCCGGTGGTTCGTTCATCTTCGCCGGCCCGTCCGGTGTCGGTAAGACCGAGCTGTCCAAGGCGCTCGCCGAGTTCCTCTTCGGTGACGAGGACGCGCTGATCTCCCTCGACATGTCGGAGTTCAGCGAGAAGCACACGGTGTCGCGTCTCTTCGGTTCGCCCCCCGGCTACGTGGGCTACGAAGAGGGCGGCCAGCTGACCGAGAAGGTCCGCCGCAAGCCGTTCTCCGTCGTCCTCTTCGACGAGGTGGAGAAGGCCCACCCGGACATCTTCAACTCGCTGCTGCAGATCCTGGAGGACGGTCGACTGACCGACTCCCAGGGCCGGGTCGTGGACTTCAAGAACACGGTCATCATCATGACGACCAACCTCGGCACCCGGGACATCTCCAAGGGCTTCAACCTGGGCTTCGCGGCCGCGGGTGACACTAAGTCCAACTACGAGCGCATGAAGAACAAGGTCTCGGACGAGCTCAAGCAGCACTTCCGGCCCGAGTTCCTCAACCGCGTCGACGACGTGGTCGTCTTCCCGCAGCTGACCCAGGACGACATCCTCGCGATCGTCGACCTGATGATCAGCAAGGTGGACGAGCGCCTCAAGGACCGGGACATGGGCATCGAGCTCTCCCAGTCCGCCAAGGAGCTGCTGTCCAAGAAGGGTTACGACCCCGTCCTGGGCGCGCGGCCGCTGCGCCGCACGATCCAGCGCGAGATCGAGGACAGCCTGTCGGAGAAGATCCTCTTCGGCGAGCTGCGCCCCGGTCACATCGTGGTCGTGGACACGGAGGGCGAGGGCGAGACCAAGACCTTCACCTTCCGCGGCGAGGAGAAGTCGGCCCTGCCGGACGTCCCGCCGATCGAGCAGGCGGCCGGTGGTACCGGGCCGAACCTGAGCAAGGACGCGTAAGCCTCACCAGCTGAAAGGGGCCGGTGCTCGCGAGCACCGGCCCCTTTGGCATGCCCTGGGTCTTACGACAGCTGGCCGTTGTAGTCCGGCAGCTTGTACGTCTTCTCGGCGTGGCCGCCCGACAGGTCGGTGGCGCTGTTGCCGATGTTCGCGATGATCGTGTAGCCCTTGTTCTCGATGTCGACGCGCTGGGCCGTCTTGTAGTCGGCGACGTTCTTGAACAGGTCGAAGAAGCCGCGCACATACAGGCCGGAGACCTGGTAGCCGACGTGCTTGAGGTTGTAGTCGGTCACCGTGTAGATGATGCCCGGGCGGGCGGTGACGAAGAACAGGGAGACGCCGTGCTCCTGGGCGTACTTGGCGACCTCCTGGACCGGCTTGTTGGCCGGCTGGGGGTAGCTGAAGCCGAAGTCCGTCTCCAGGGTGGTGTTGTCGATGTCGAAGACGATCGCCGGCTTCTCACCCGGCTTGGTGTCGGTGATCCGCTGCTTCAGGTAGGGCAGCGCCTGGTTCATGACCGCCGTGCAGTCCTTCTGCCAGGTGTCGTAGTCGACATCCGCCGAGGACGCTGTGGCGGCCGTCGTGGCGGTGGAGGTGCTCGTCGCGGTGGCAGTCGTCGCGGCTTCGGCCGGGACCGCGAGGGCCACGAGGGCGGCTGCGGAGACGCTGGTCACGGCTATGCGGCGCACCCAGGGGCGGCGAAGCGTCATGTGTGGGGGTCCTCTCACGTCACGTGCGCTGTGTTGTTGTCGCGTGCATGTTCGTGGGTGGGGGTGGCGTGAGGGGAAAGGTAGGGTTACTGGGCGGTAAGTCGCCAGAGATGTGCGTCACATGACGCCGTAAAACTTCAGGACGACGTGGTCGAGCATCAACCGGAGCCTCCCTCATCGGGTAGGGCGGCAGCGTAGTGCCCGTCACATTCCGGGGTCTTCTGATTGCGCTCGGCGGTGACATGCCGCACAGGCATTTTATCCGTTACTAGCGGGAATAGTGGAAAGAGCACCTGCGGGCAAAACGGACTTTAATTACCAAACAGGGCTGCACTGTGTGGTGTCAGTGCTGGTTCGTCCGTATTAGGTGATCTGTCAAGATGCGGGGAATTTTGAGGCGTAGTACTAGCACCCGTCGTAGATAGGGGTGTTTGGGGGTTTGGGGCGAGCGGGGTTACCAAGGGATAGCCATCCGGCGACCGCATGTGTCGGGTGGTTTTCCCTGTCGTCGTTCCCGTGAGGTTTCGAATGTCCCCGCGCTTCTCGTTCCGTTCGCCCCGTACGTCCGCGTTCCGCACCCGTGCTGCTGTGCTGGCCGCCGGACTGGGAGCCTCGGTCGTGCTGGGCGCCGGAGGCGCGGTCGCTGCTGAGATGACCTCCGCCCCCGCTGCCCCGGCCGCCGTCCAGGCCCACCCCGTCGCCGCGAAGAAGGCGCCCGCGAAGAAGGCGCCTGCTAAGAAGGCCCCCGCGAAGAAGGCCGTCTTCTGGGTCAAGCCGGTGAAGAAGTACACCAAGTCCGCCAGCTTCGCGCAGGCCGGCGGCATGTGGCAGTCCACCCACAGTGGGCAGGACTTCGCCGTCCCGAGCGGCACCCAGGTCGTGGCCGCGCACGGCGGCACCGTCGTCAAGGCCGGCGGCAACGGCGCCGGTGACGGTCCCGCGTACGGCAACGCCATCGTGATCAAGCACGGCAACGGCACGTTCTCCCAGTACGCCCACCTCTCGCGCATCGACGTGAAGGTCGGCCAGGTCGTCAAGACCGGTCAGAAGATAGCCAAGTCCGGCAACACCGGTAACTCCAGCGGTCCGCACCTGCACTTCGAGATCCGTCAGAACGCCAACTACGGCTCCGCGATCGACCCCGTGGCCTTCCTGCGGGCCAACGGCCTGTCGATCTGAGGCACCGAGCCGTTCAGGCGCCCTTGTGCGCCTGGGTGATCAGATCCGTGGCGACTTCGAGGATGGCCTTGCGCTTCTCCTCGGGGTCGCCTTCGAGGTCCTTCAGCACGAACATCCCGGCGTGCATCGTGAACAGGGCGCTGATGCAGCGCACCTGGTCGACCAGATCGGCGTCCGGGTCGATGATGATGTCCCGCATGCCGAGCATGCGGTTCTTGAACGTCTCGCCGATGCTCAGTTCACGGACGGTCGCCTGGTTCTCCTGCATGAAGCGGAACAGGGGGGACGCGTCGGCCAGGGCCTGGCTGTAGCGGCGTACGATCTCCTGCTTCGTGTCGAGCGTGTGCGGCTGCTGCCTGCCCCACTCGATCAGGTCCTCGATCGGCTTCGTCAGATCCTCGAAGAGACTGACGATGATCTCTTCCTTGGTCTTGAAGTGGTAGTAGAGGGCCGCTTTCGTGACGTCCAGGCGCTCGGCGATCTCGCGCAGGGAGGTCTTCTCGTAGCCCTGCTCGGCGAAGAGTTCGAGGGCCACATCCTGGATGCGCTGGCGGGTGTCCCCGCGGCGCCGCTGCTTGGTGCCGTCCATGGTGCCACCCATCCTCTTACTCCTTGGCTTTCCGTAAAACTTACTTGACGCCCGGCTAGTTACGCCCCTACCTTCCTTCAGTGTAGGCAACTAGCCGGGCGGCAAGTAAGTAGCTGGGGGAGAGGGAACCATGGCGGACACACTGGCAGTGGACATGGGGCCGGCGGATCAAGCCAAGCAGGCAGATCCGGCCGAGAAACCGAGGAGCGTACGGGTCGTACTGCTCGCGCTGATGATCACGATGATGCTGGCGATGCTCGACAACATGATCGTGGGCACCGCGATGCCGACGATCGTCGGTGAGCTCGGCGGCCTTGAGCATCTGTCGTGGGTCGTCACGGCGTACACCCTGGCCACCGCGGCCTCCACTCCGCTGTGGGGCAAGCTCGGCGACATGTACGGACGCAAGGGCGTCTTCATGTCGTCGATCGTGCTGTTCCTGATCGGATCCGCGCTCAGCGGCATGGCCCAGGACATGGGGCAGCTGATCGCGTTCCGGGCCGTGCAGGGGCTGGGCGCCGGTGGTCTGATGGTCGGCGTCATGGCGATCATCGGCGACCTGATTCCGCCGCGGGAGCGCGGCAAGTACCAGGGCATGATGGCCGGCGTGATGGCGCTCGCGATGATCGGCGGGCCGCTGGTCGGCGGCACCATCACCGACAACTGGGGCTGGCGCTGGGCGTTCTACATCAACCTGCCGCTCGGTGTCGTGGCGCTCGCCGCGATCAGCGCCGTGCTGCATCTGCCGAAGAAGCGGGCGCAGGCGCGGATCGACTATCTGGGCGCCGGTCTGCTGACCGTGGGGATCACCGCGATCGTGCTGGTGACCACATGGGGCGGTACGGAGTACGCCTGGACGTCCGCGCGGATCATGGAGCTCATCGGCATCGGCGTCGCCGCGCTCGTCGGGTTCGTGTACTGGCAGACCAGGGCCGCGGAACCGGTGGTCCCGCTGCACATCTTCCGCAGCCGTAACTTCACGCTGATGTCCGTGATCGGCTTCATCACCGGGTTCGTGATGTTCGGCGCGACGCTGTTCCTGCCGCTGTACCAGCAGTCGGTGCAGGGCGCCTCCGCCACCAACTCCGGACTCCTGCTGCTGCCGATGCTCGGCGCGATGCTGGTCACCTCGATGGTCGCCGGCCGGGTGACCACGAACACCGGGCGGTACAAGGCGTTCCCGGTGCTCGGCAGTGCGCTGATGGTCGTCGGGCTGTATCTGCTGTCGACGATGGACACCGGGACGAGCCGGTTGATGTCCGGTGTGTTCATGGCCGTGGTCGGCTTCGGCATGGGCTGTCTGATGCAGATCACCATGCTGGTCGCGCAGAACAGCGTCGAGATGAAGGACATGGGCGTCGCGTCCTCGTCCACCACGCTCTTCCGTACGCTCGGCTCCTCGTTCGGTGTCGCGATCATGGGCGCACTGTTCAACAACCGGGTGCAGGACGTCATGACCGACCGGGCCGGGGCGCTGGGTTCGAAGGTGACCGAGCAGTCGGCGCAGCTGGACGCGGCGAGCCTCGCGAAGCTGCCGGATGCGGTGCGCGAGGCCTACCAGCACGCGGTGTCGGCCGGTACGCACTCCGCGTTCCTCCTCGGAGCCGTGATCGCCGTGCTGGCCCTGGCGGCGGCCGTGTTCGTGAAGGAGGTGCCGCTCAAGGGGGCGGGGCCGAAGACGGAGGCGGCCGCGGACGCCGACTAGAAGACGACAGGACGTTTCGGCCGAGTGCAGGACCCCCGGGTGGATCGCCGCCCGGGGGTCCTGTCAGTGGGGCGTGTCACCATCGGCTGCATGGACAAGGTGCGGCAGCTGCGGCTGGCCAAGGACGCCATGGACCGGGACTGGGCCGATCCGGAGCTCGACCTGGACGCCGTGGCCGCGCACGCCGGTTACTCGCGGTATCACTTCGTGCGGGCCTTCAAGGCGGTGTACGGCGAGACGCCGGGGCAGTACCTGACGCATCGCCGGATCGAGCGGGCCGAGGAGTATCTGCGCGTGGCCAATCTGACCGTCACCGAGATCTGCCATCTGGTCGGCTTCAGCAGCCTCGGCACGTTCTCGGCGAAGTTCAAGGCGCGGACCGGGCTGTCACCGAGCGAGTACCGGGAGAAGCACGTCGGACGCGGAGCCGCGCTGATACCGGGGTGCTACGCGATGCTGTGGGCCGGGGGCTTCCGGCAGCGGCAGGAGGGCAATTCTGAAGAAGCACGCTGACAGCGCCTCTGCCTAACGTGACGGAAGGAACCGCAAGGCAGCGAAGGGGAGAGCAGCGTCATGATCAAGGGCCTGGGCATCACCACCGTATGGACGTTCGACCAGCAGCGCACCAAGGCGTTCTTCACCGAGAAGATCGGCTTCGAGGTGCGCACCGACCTGTCCATGGGCGACATGAAGTGGATCACCGTGGGCGCCAAGGGGCAGCCGGACGTCGAGCTCGCACTCATGAGCCTGGACGGGCCCGGTCTCGACCCCGAGTCCTCCGAGGCGCTGAAGAAGCTCGTGGCCAAGGGCGTCATCGGGGCCGGGGCCTTCCACACCGACGACTGCCGGGGGGACTACGAGACCTTCAAGGCGCGCGGGGTCGAGTTCATCCAGGAGCCGCAGGAGCGGCCGTACGGCATCGAGGCGATCTTCCGTGACGACAACGGCAACTGGTACTCGCTGACCGAGCGCAGCGCGGAGCTCGACTTCTCCAAGTCCTTCGGCTGAGTACCGCTGCCCGGGCTACGGCAGCATCGGGTAGCTCCCCGTGGCCGTCGGCGCGTGTTCCGGGAGCCACAGGACGGCTACCGCGCCCTCCGCCGACACATGGTCCGGGGCGCCCGCCGGGCGAATGTTGCGGAAGGTCAGCCGGGCACCGAGAACCCGGGCCTGACCTGCCGCGATGGTCAGACCGAGGCCGTGCCCGTGGCCCGAGCGGTCGCTGCTGCCCGTGCGGAAGCGGCTCGGCCCCTCGGCGAGCAGGTGCTCGGGGAACCCGGGGCCGTGGTCGCGGACCCGGATGACCCGGCCCTCGACCGTGACCTGGATCGGCGGCCTGCCGTGGCGGGCCGCGTTGGCCAGCAGATTGAACAGCACCCGCTCCAGGCGCCGCGGGTCGGTCGTGACCTCCGACTCATGGACGACCCGCACCTCGATCCCGGGATCCTTGGCCGCGACCCGCCGGCTGACGAACTCGCCCAGCAGGATGTCCTGCAGCTCGGCCCGCTCCGAGGCACTGTCCAGCCGGGCCACCTCCAGGACGTCCTCGACGAGCGTGCGCATGGCCTTCGCCCGGTCCAGGACCAGCTCGGTGGGCCGACCGGGCGGCAGCAGCTCGGCCGCCGTGAGCAGCCCGGTCACCGGCGTGCGCAGCTCGTGCGCGATGTCCGCGGTGACCCGGCGCTCCGCCTCCAGCCGCTGCTGGAGCGCGTCCGCCATGGCGTCCACCGCACTCGCGAGGTCGTCGGTCTCGTCCCGTACGACACCCCCGATGGCGTCCCGCACCCGCACGTCCGGCTCCCCGCTCGCGACCTGGTTCGCCGCGGCCGCCGCCTTGCGCAGCCGTCGCGACAGCTGCCCGCCGATGAGCACCCCGAGCGCGCTGCCGCCCAGCACCACCGCGATGGACCCGATGATCATGGCCTGGTCGAGGCGGTTGAGGATGTGGTCGCTGCGGTCGGTGAAGCCGGTGCGCAGTGACAGGACATGGCCGTTGTTGAGCGGCACGGCCGCCCAGATGTCCGGGGCCCCGCTCGGCGAGTCGGTCACATACGTGGCCCGTCGGCCCTCCTCGACCTTGTCCCGCAGCGCGGTCGGCAGCTCCGGGTCGTCGATCGTGAGGTTGGGGAAGTTCAGCCGCTTGGACTGCTCATAGCTGCGCTGGGCGATCTGGATGCGCTCGTCCGCGAGGTCGCGCGCGCTGTCCAGCATCGAGACCCGGGCCTGGTTGTGCACCACCAGACTCAGCACGATCGCCACGAGCGCGCCGACCAGTGCGATCGCCGCGCTCAGCTTCCACCGCAGACCCGTACGGATGGCGATACGGCCGCCCACGCGCGGGCGCGTACGACCACCGGTGAGCGAACCCATCAGGACCCCCGCCCCCTGCTGCCCCGCGACCTGCGCCGGGTCGGTGAGGCCGATTCTCCCCGCGCCGGAAGCGGCCGGGCGTCTGAACATCCCCCGCATGCCCGCCCCGCTCAGGCCTTCAGCTTGTAGCCGAAGCCACGGACCGTCTCGATGCGGTCCTGGCCGATCTTCTGCCGCAGCCGCTGCACATGGACGTCGACGACACGGGTGTCCCCGCCCCAGCCGTAGTCCCACACGCGCTCCAACAGCTTGTCCCGCGACAGCACCGTGCCCGGCGTCGAGGAGAACTCCAACAGCAGCCGCATCTCGGTCGGCGTGAGCGCGACGGGCGCACCGCCCCGGCGCACCTCCATGCCCTCGGTGTCGACCTCCAGGTCGCCGAAGGACAGCGGGCCGCCGTTGGCGGCGGAGTCCGCCTCGTCCGCCCGGTCGGGACCGCTCGCGTGCCCGAACCGGCGCAGCACCGCCCGGATCCGCGCGACCAGCACCGCTCCGTCGAACGGCTTGGTCACGTAGTCGTCCGCACCCGCCTCCAGACCCAGCACCACGTCGATCGAGTCCGCGCGCGCCGACAGCATGATCACCGGCACGGTCGACTCGTCGCGGATACGGCGGCACAGACTGACCCCGTCCAGCCCGGGGACCATGACGTCCAGCAACGCGATGTCGGGCCGGTCCGCCCGGAACGCCTCCAGGCCCGACAGCCCGTCGGGCATGGCGGTCACCGCGAAGCCGTCCCGCTCCAGGGCGAGCTGGGTGGCCTCGCGGATGACGTCGTCGTCCTCGACGAACAGGACGTGGGTCTGGTCTGCCATCCCGGTGCTCTCAGTCCTCGTGTGCTTCTAGGGGTACGTCGGATGCTTCCCGGCCGCGCAGGACGTGTCCACTCGTCAGACGCGTGGATCGTCCGATGCGTTCACGACCGCCGCGGAATCAGCCGTCGGTCTCAGCCATCGGTCTCGCCCTTCGGTCTCGGCCTTCGGTCTCAGCCTTCGGGCGCCGCCGACCCGTCGTCGCCGAGGGAGCCGTAGTCCGTGCGGGTGCTGTACTTCCGGACGAAGCGGTCGGAGGTCCACAGGTACGAGATCACGTCCTCGCTGGACGGGTTCGACAGGGCGTCGTCCTTGGCGTACACCTGCTTGGTCACCACAAGGTAGCCGCGGTCGATCTCGGCGTAGACCGGAGGCTCCTCGGACTTGAACACATTGTGGTAGGCGCCGTCCCGCTCGCGATACACATATGAGGCGACGCCGACCGAGTCGCCGCAGGACAGGACGTTGACCACGATGTCGTCCGTCGGCGCGCCGGTCAGTTCGCCGTACGACACGTCGATCGGGTAGTCGTCGGACACGCACGGCTTCAGCTCACGCTTGACCTGCGCCGATACCGCGGGGTCCGCCTTGACCAGCCGCACGGCCTCCGTACGGTCGGGGACGGGCGAGGGCGAGGCCGACGACGCCACGGCCTTGCCGCCCGCCGCGTCGGCGCGCGCGGGCCCCTCGTCACGGGCGCCGGTGCCGCCGGTGGCACAGCCGGAGACAAAAAGGGCGAGGGCGACGACCACGGCCATCGCCGTGAACGCCGCCTGAAAGATCCCCCGGCCGGGTGCGGGCCCGGTATACGCGGAGCCGGTGTCCTCGGAGTCCCCGTCCGTGGCCCCGTCACCCCTGTCCGTGTGCCCGGTGCCGCCCGTCGTCGTGCCTAGGCCGCGCAACGCTCCCGCTCCTCACGCTCCAGCGCGCGTGCGTCCAGATCGCGGCTCTCCAGCTCCTCGCGGAGCCGGGCGAGCGCCCGGTGCAGCGTGCTCTTGACCGTTCCGGCCGACATGCCGAGGGCGGCGGCCGTCTCCTCCGTGGACATCTGCTCCCAGTGTCGCAGCACGACGACGCTGCGTTGCTTCGGAGCGAGAACCTTCATGATGTCCATCAGCAGGGCGCGGTCCGCGTGCTGCTCGGTGGCGTCGTCGACCGAGGCGTCCGGGAGCTGCTCGGTCGGCACTTCCTCCAGCTTGCGCGCCCGCCACCACTCGGTCCGCGTGTTGATCATCACGCGGCGCAGGTAGGCGTCCGCGAGCCGCTTGTCCGCGATGCCGTCCCAGCGGTGGTACGTCCGCACCAGCGCCGTCTGCAGCAGGTCCTGCGCGTCGACCGGGTCCGGGACCAGCCGACGGGCGCTGCGCAACAGCGCGTCCTGCCGGGTGCGGACGTACTCCTCGAACTCGAGCACCTCGCCCTGCGCCATGTTGACCGCCTCCCGATTCCCCGTCACCGGCCGGCTCGTCCGCCGTCGGTGCCACTGCCTGTGGTTCGTAGTCGTCCCCGCCTGTCGGGTACGGAAATGAAGCTACGGAGGCGTTGTCACGGGGCTGTCCGAAGCAGCCTGCGGCCAGCGCTCGGCTGTCCGTCGGTTGTGTAACGGATTCAGGAAAGGGGTAAAACGGCCGGGGAGTTGATACCCGTATGGGGTGATTTGGCCGATTTACAGCTATGGAAAGGCTGTGCATCGTGTGTTGCGAAGGCTCTGCGGCTGTGATCTGACTGTGCGTCAGCTCAACGGCAGCCGGTACATCCCGCCGGGCAGCGGCTCGACCAGCCCGTCCGAGACGAGACCGTCCAGGGCCCGGGCGCGCTGCACCGGTTCGTGCCACACCCTGTCGAGCGCGGCCTGCGGGACGGGCGCATGGGCGTCGCGCAGTACGGCCAGCAGCTTGCCGCGCACCTGACGGTCGGTCCCGGCGTACGTCTGGCCGCGGCGCGGCGGGCCGTCGTGCTCCGGCTTGCCGGCGAGCCGCCAGGCGCACTGCGCGGCGATCGGGCAGCGGTGGCACGACTCGTTCTTCGCGGTGCACACCAGCGCGCCGAGCTCCATGGAGGCCGCGGCCCAGCGGGCGGCGGTGCGTTCCTCGTCGGGGAGCAGCGCGCGGGCGAGCTTGCGTTCGGCGGCGGTGGTGGCGTTCGGCGGGTACTGCACGCCGGTGACGGCGCGGGCGAGGACGCGGCGGACGTTGGTGTCCAGGACGGGGTGCCGCTGGCCGTATGCGAAGGACGCCACTGCGGCCGCCGTGTACTCGCCGATGCCGGGCAGCGCGAGGAGCTGGGCATGGTCGGTCGGTACGTCCCCGCCGTGCCGTTCCGCTATGGCGACGGCGGCGCCGTGCAGCCGCAGGGCGCGGCGCGGGTAACCGAGCCGGCCCCAGGCGCGGACGGCCTCGCCGGGGGCCTCCTTGGCCAGGTCGGCGGGGCGGGGCCAGCGGGACAGCCACTGCTCGTAGACGGGCAGGACACGGCTCACCGGCGTCTGCTGGAGCATGAACTCACTGACCATCACTCCCCAGGGACCGGCCTCGGGGCGCCGCCAGGGGAGGTCGCGGGCGTTCTCGTCGAACCAGTCGATGACACTGCTGTGCAGCGGCTGACCGAGGGGGCCGTCGGAGTTGGCGTCGGTGTGGGTGTGCGGGGGCTTCGTGGGCGCAGTCATGGCTTTCCGATCCTGCCATGCCGGGGGCGGCGGGGTCGGGAGGTGGCGGTGCCGGTGCGTTTGTGGCTGCGGGGCGGGGCGCCGAGTCGTCCTCGCCCTCGCGGGCGTCGCGCTGGTCGGCGGAGGGTTCGCCTCGCCCGTGCCGCCGGCACCGCGCGAGCGTCGAACTCCTCGTGTCCGTCGACCACTTCAGGTGATCCCCAGGGCGGGTGTGATGGCGCGGTAGAGCTCGAGGTCCTCGAAGTCCATGGTCACGGAACGTAGGCGGTGGGTCGATACTGTCACGCCCAGTGATCGGCAGGGGTCGCCCCGGTCGGAAGACAGGGGCCGCGCGGCCGCCGTCCTGACGGTTTCCGGGATGATGATCCGGAAAAGTTGTCGTCCGGGGCGGCATGTGGAGCCGGATGGCGCACCGATCTCTCGTAAGGTTTGCGCCGTGGGATCTCTGCGCAATCCGGTCGGGCCGCTCCCCTCCTCCATCTACTGGCGACGGAGGGCCGTACTGCTGTCCGTGTTCGCCCTGTTGGCGCTGCTGATCGCCTGGGTGCTCGTCTCGGGCGGCGGAGGCGGCAAGAACAACGCGGACGGATCCGACGGCAAGAATCCCGCGCCCTCGACGATCACGCCGGGCCCGTCGGGCTCGGGGCCGGCGATCAGTCAGGCGCCGGGCGGGCGCGACGAGTCGACCGCCGGCGGGGACTCCGGTGGGTCGGGGGGCGGCTCCGGGTCCGGGGACGGCGACGGGTCCGGGGACGGTTCGTCCGCCGGTGGCTCCGGCGGGTCGGAGGGCTCCGGCAGGGGATCCGCCGGGGGCGGCTCGGGCGGCGGTGTCGGCGTGGACGACACGGTCGCCGACGGCTCCTCGCTGCCCGACTGCGTCTCGGGCCAGGTGAAGGTGACGGTGAGCAGCCGGAACAACGCGTACGAGCCCGGCGAGACGCCCGCGCTGCTGCTGACCGCGACGAACTCCTCCACCTACGACTGCAAGGTCGATCTCGGCCCGAAGAACGCGGTGGTGACGATCACTCAGGCGGGCTCCGAGGACGCCCTCTGGTCCTCCGCCGACTGCCCGGAGGCCGCCGGCAGCCTGCGGTTCCGGGTACCGGCCGGAGAGAGCATCACGTACACAGTGAAGTGGGACCGCAAGGCCAGCGCCCCGCAGTGCGCGACACCCGCCGCCGGGGCGGCCGGGGCCGGCACGTATCTGGTGGAGGCGAAGACGCCGGGGTTCGGGACGGCGCAGACGTCGTTCGTGCTGGAGAACGACTAACGGGCCGCTCGCGACGCGTGCACGACCCGCGTCGGCGTACGGCCCGCAGGTCGGCTAGACGTACCGCTCCAGGATCGAGCTCTCCGCCAGTCGCGACAGGCCCTCCCGGACGCTGCGGGCCCGGGCCTCGCCGACGCCGTCCACCGTCTGGAGGTCGTCCACGCTGGCGGCGAGCAGCTTCTGCAGGCCGCCGAAGTGCTCCACCAGGCGGTCGATGATCGCGCCGGGGAGTCTGGGGACCTTGGCCAGGAGGCGGAAGCCTCGCGGGGAGACCGCCGAGTCCAGTGCCTCCGGGGAGCCGGTGTAGCCCAACGCCCTTGCCACCGTGGCCAGTTCAAGGAGCTCCGCGTGAGTGAGGGCGTCCAGCTCGTACAGCGCCTCGTCGACCGTGCGGGAGCGCTTGGCCGTCGGCTCGGGGACGTAGTCGCGCACCACGAGCTCGCGCTCGGGCTCCACGCCGGCGATCAACTCGTCCAGCTGGAGGGCGAGGAGGCGTCCGTCGGTGCCCAGCTCGACCACGTACTCGGCGATCTCGGTCGCGATGCGCCGGACCATCTCCAGACGCTGCGCCACCGCCGAGACATCGCGGACCGTCACCAGGTCCTCGATCTCCAGCGCCGACAACGTGCCCGCGACCTCGTCCAGGCGGAGCTTGTAGCGCTCCAGGGTCGCCAGAGCCTGGTTGGCGCGGGAGAGGATCGCCGCTGAGTCCTCCAGGACACGGCGCTGGCCGTCGACGTAGAGCGCGATCAGCCGCATGGACTGGGAGACGGAGACGACCGGGAAACCGACCTGCTTGCTGACCCGGTCGGCCGTGCGGTGCCGGGTGCCCGTCTCCTCCGTGGGGATCGTCGCGTCCGGCACGAACTGCACACCCGCGCGCAGGATCTTCGACAGGTCGGACGACAGCACGATGCCGCCGTCGAGCTTGCACAGCTCGCGCAGACGCGTCGCCGCGAACTCGACATCCAGGACGAATCCGCCCGTACACATCGTCTCGACGGTCTTGTCGAAGCCGAGGACGATGAGCCCGCCGGTGTTGCCGCGGAGTACCCGCTCCAGTCCGTCCCGCAGGGCCGTGCCGGGAGCCACCGCGCTCAGGGAGGCGCGCATCAGGCCATCGGCACCGGAACTCCCGCCGGACTTTCCGGGAGCTGCTGCCCGGTCGTTGGCTGCCACTGCACTCCTCCGGTCGCAGGTTCTTCAGGCGCTCCCGTTTCGCACAGTCGGTTCGTACGCACGGGCGAGACCAGGGCAAAGTCTACCGGCGGTCCTCGTCGTCCCGTGGGGCCTCTCGCCGACGCGAGCGCGGAAGGACCCGGAGCGCGTCCCCTATGTCGGCCACTTCCAGCACCTTCATGCCCGGAGGGATCTTGCCCGGGTCGCCCGGTACGAGGGCGTGCGTGAAGCCCAGCCGGTGCGCCTCGGCGAGCCTGCGCTGCACGCCCGTGACCCGTCTGACCTCGCCCGCGAGGCCGACCTCGCCGATCGCGACGAGGTTCTTGGGGAGAGGTGTGTCACTCGCCGCGGAGGCCAGGGCGAGGGCGACGGCGAGGTCCGCCGCGGGCTCCGAGAGCTTCACCCCGCCGACCGTCGCGGAGTAGATGTCCCGCTTGCCGAGCGCGCTGATCCGGCCACGCTGCTCCAGGACCGCCAGCATCATCGACACGCGCGAGGTCTCCAGACCGGACGTGGTGCGGCGGGGGGAGGGGATCTGCGAGTCGACGGTGAGCGCCTGGACCTCGGCGACCAGGGGGCGACGGCCCTCAAGGGTGACCGTCAGACAGGTGCCGGGGACCGGTTCGGCGCGACGGGTCAGGAAGAGTCCGCTCGGGTCGGCCAGTCCCACGATGCCCTCGTCGTGCAGTTCGAAGCAGCCGACCTCGTCCGTCGTGCCGTAGCGGTTCTTGACGCCTCGTACGAGACGCAGGCGCGCGTGCCGGTCGCCCTCGAAGTGGAGCACCACGTCCACGAGGTGCTCCAGGAGGCGGGGGCCGGCGATGGCGCCGTCCTTCGTGACGTGGCCCACGAGGAGCGTGGACATCCCGCGCTCCTTGGAGGCGCGGATGAGCGCACCGGCCACTTCCCGGACCTGCGCCATGCCACCGGGTGCGCCGTCGATCTCCGGCGAGGCCACCGTCTGCACGGAGTCGAGGATGAGCAGCGACGGCTTCACCGCGTCCAAGTGCCCCAGCACGGCGGCCAGATCGGTCTCGGCCGCGAGATAGAGATGGTCATCGATGGCGCCGATGCGGTCGGCGCGCAGCCGGACCTGGCTTGCCGACTCCTCACCGGTGACGTACAGCGTGCGGTGCTCGTCGCTCGCCGCCTTGGCCGCCACGTCCAGCAGCAGCGTGGACTTGCCGACGCCGGGCTCGCCCGCGAGGAGCACCACCGCGCCGGGCACCAGCCCGCCGCCGAGCACACGGTCCAGCTCGGGCACGCCGGTGGACCGCGCGGTCGCCTGCCGCCCGTCGATCTGCCCGATGGGCAACGCGGAATTGGTCACCCGGCCCGGCGTCGTCGTACGCACCGCGGGCGCGCCGTACTCCTCGACCGTCCCCCACGCCTGGCACTCGGGGCACCGGCCGAGCCACTTGGCCGTCTGCCAGCCGCACTCCGTGCAGCGGTAGGACGGGCGGTCCTTCGTGGTCTTGGTACGGGCAGCCATGCGATGAACCGTAGCCGAGCCCACTGACAACGCCGTACGGCCGGGCACGCGGCGCACTTTCGGGCCGCCCGCGGAGCCGCGGCTTCGGGGTGCCCGCGGAGCCCACTCGTCATGCACAAGCCACGGAATCCCGCGCTCCTGTACCCTATTGAGGGATCGTTTCACCCGTATGGATTAAAACTGCTCAAGCGGGCGGAAGGGGCCACCCCGAGCCGCCTACGGTCCACCAATGATGAGCAGCACTCCGGAGACCTCGACCCGCACCGCCGGCGCGCATCGGGCGCACCGGGAGGCGCGTGATCGTGCGGCGGCGCGTACGTTGGCGCAGCGGCCGCCCGCGCGCTACGAGCCTTATCTGGACGGGCTGTTCACCTACTGCCTGTCCGTCCTGTGCGACCACGATGCCGCGACCGCCGCCCTCGGCGACGTCCTCGCGCTCGCCGAGCGCCGCGGACAGCGGGTGCCTCAGGCCGCCGCGGACCGCCGGCCCTGGCTGTACGCGCTGGCCCGCTGGGCGTGTCTGCGCAAGCTGGCCGAGGCCAAGCAGAAACGTCAGAGCAGCCATGCGGCGGGCCGGCACGGCGCGCATCGGCCGACGGGAGAGCGGGCCGCGGGGCCACCCGTCTCCGAGGAGGCTCAGGAGGAGCGGCGCCGCGAACTCGCCCTGCTCGCCTGGCCGGAGGCCGCCGGCACCACCCCGGAGCAGCGCGAGGCCCTCGAACTCGCCGTACGCCACCACCTCGCCGCCCATGAGGTCGCCGCCGTCCTCGGCATGGACCTGGCCGCCGCCCGCGAACTGCTCGCCTCCGCCGCCTGCGAGGTCGAGCGCACCCGCGCGGCCCTCGCCGTCGTCGAGACCGGCGCCTGTCCGAGCGTCGCCCGGCTGACCGGCGACAACCAGGTGGTGCTCGGCACGGCCCTGCGCCGCGAACTCGTCCGGCACGTCGACGACTGCCCGCGCTGCCGGCGCACCGCCGAGCGCGCGATCCCCGGCCGGTGGCCCGGCGCGGCCGTCACCCCCGCCGAACTGCCCGTCCTCCAGGCGCCCCGCGCGGCCCTGCACATGGCCCTCGCGCACCCGCGCGCGAAGGGCACCGCCGTGCCGCGCTTCGACCGGCGCGGCTTTCCGATGGACCCGAAGGATCGCGCCGCCCGCAGGGACCGGCTACGCGCGCGTGCCGTCACGACCACCGTCGTCGCCACCGTCGTCGCCGCCCCGGTCCTCGCCCTGTGGGCCGCCTACCGGGGCACCCCGACCGGCGACGGCGTCGACGGCGTCACCGCCAGCGCGAGCGAGGCGCACGGCCCCGGCGCGCTCGACGGGGAGTCCGCGGACGGCGGCTACGAGAACGCGGGCAACGCCAGCACCAGGCCCGGCGGCGGCCACTTCGGCGAGCGGCAGGACCAGGACGTCCTCGTCGAGGTCGTCAGCGTCAGCGGCGTGCGCGGGTCGGCCGCCGGACAGTTGGAGGTGGTGGCCGAGAACAGCGGCGACACCACCCTCGTCACGCTCACGGCGACGGGGCGGGGGCCGGTGCGGTGGTCGGCGAGCACCGGAGCGCACTGGCTCTATCTGAGCCAGTCGGCGGGAACGCTAGCGCCCGGCGAGTCGTTGACGATCAAGGTGTACGTCGATCAGCTGCGCGAGCCGTCCGGGCACTGGAGCGCGCGGGTGGCGATCTCACCGGCCAACGCCATCGTCTCCATCGAGGGCTACGGCACGGCCCCCAGCCCCTCCGACCCGGGGCACGGACACGGCCCCGGACCAGGTCCTGATCCCCATCCCAGCGATCCGACCGACCCCGGGACGCCCAGCGACCCGCCGCCCTCGTCGTCCGGGCCGGACCCCACGCCGACGAGCCCGGCTCCGTCCGATCCCACGCCCGGTGACCCCACGCCCAGCGATCCGCCGCCCTCGTCGCCCGAACCGTCGCAGTCGGGGCCGTCGGGGCCGTCGGACCCGGTGAGCTCGACGCCGCCGCCCGGTGGGAGCGGGGAGCCGAGCCCGGCGGGGTCGTAGCGCGTGGGGCCCGTGGGCCTGCCGCCGCGGGCCCGCCTATCCGACGGGATCCGCCGGATGCGGTGCCAGCAGCGGGAGCTGCGACGCCAGTCGCTCCTCGCACAGCTCGACCAGGCGGTCGTAGCCCGCCTTGCCCATCAGTTCCGTCAGCTCCGCCCGGTAGGACACGTACACCGGGTCGCCCGCGCCGTGCGCCGAGGTCGCCGACGTGCACCACCAGTGCAGGTCGTGGCCGCCCGGACCCCAGCCGCGGCGGTCGTACTCGCCGATCGACACCTGGAGCACACGGGTGTCGTCGGGCCGGTCGATCCAGTCGTACGTCCGCCGGACCGGCAGCTGCCAGCAGACGTCCGGCTTGGTCTCCAGCGGCTCGCGGCCCTCCTTCAGGGCCAGGATGTGCAGCGAGCAGCCCGCGCCGCCCGGGAAACCGGGGCGGTTCTGGAAGATGCACGAGCCCTGGAAGGGACGGGTCTGGCGGTCGCCGTCCTCGTCCTCCGAGATCCAGCCGTGCGCCGTGCCCTCGCCGTGGTGCTGCCAGATCTCCGGCGTGAGCCTCGCCACATGCTCGGCGACCCGCTTCTCGTCGTCCTCGTCCGAGAAGTGCGCGCCCAGCGTGCAGCAGCCGTCGTCCGCGCGGCCCGCCTGGATGCCCTGGCAGCCGCTGCCGAAGATGCAGTTCCAACGGGAGGTCAGCCATGTCAGATCACAGCGGAAGACCTGCTCGTCGTCCGCCGGATCAGGGAACTCCACCCATGCGCGCGCGAAGTCGAGGCCCTTCTCGTCCGGCTCCTGGGAGCCCTGCTTGGGCTTCTTCGACTTCACGGCTGCCTTCGCCGGCGAAGAACCCTTGCCGGGTTTGGCCGTCTTGTCGTCCTTCGCCTTTTTCGTCTTTGGCACGGGTCCAGGGTACGGCGTCCGTACCTGCGACTTCGAGGACGGAGGATCGCCCAGGTGGCAGTAGCGTTCCGTACATGAGACTCGGTGTCCTGGACGTGGGATCCAACACGGTGCATCTGCTGGTGGTGGATGCACACCCTGGCGCGCGGCCGTTGCCCGCACACTCGCACAAGGCGGAGCTGCGTCTTGCGCAACTCCTCGACAGCAGCGGGGCCATCGATCCCGACGGCGTCGACAGGCTGATCGGCGTCGTGCACGAGGCGCTGCAGGCCGCCGAGGACAAGGGTGTCGAGGAAGTGCTGCCGTTCGCGACGTCCGCGGTGCGGGAGGCGACCAACGCCGATGACGTTCTCGCGCGCGTGGAGGGCGAGACCGGGGTCGAATTGCAGGTTCTCACCGGTGCGGAAGAGGCTCGGCTGACCTTTCTCGCGGCTCGGCGGTGGTTCGGGTGGTCGGCCGGGAAGCTGCTGGTGCTGGACATCGGGGGCGGGTCCCTGGAGATCGCGTACGGCATCGACGAGGAGCCGGACGCGGCGGTGTCGCTGCCGCTGGGGGCGGGGCGGCTGACCGCGGGGTGGTTGCCGGGGGATCCGCCGGAGGCGGAGGACATACGGGCGCTGCGGCGGCATGTGCGGGCCCAGATCGCACGTACGGTGGGCGAATTCAGCCGCTTCGGTGCGCCCGAACACGTGGTCGCCACGTCCAAGACCTTCAAGCAGCTGGCCCGGATCGCCGGTGCGGCGCGCTCGGCGGAGGGGTTGTACACGCAGCGCGAGCTGAAGCGGGAGTCCCTGGAGGCGTGGGTGCCGCGGCTGGCCGGGATGACGGTGGAGCAGCGGGCGGAGCTGCCGGGGGTCTCGGAGGGGCGCGCGAGGCAGTTGCTGGCGGGGGCGCTGGTGGCTGAGGGGGCGATGGATCTGTTCGGGGTGGAGACGCTGGAGGTTTGTCCTTGGGCGTTGCGGGAGGGTGTGATCTTGCGGAAGCTGGATCAGCTGGGGGCGGAGTGACGGGTGCGGGGTGCCTGCGGCGGCCTGTGCGGGTTCGGTGGGGGTGCGGGTAGCGCCTGCGGGTGTGTTGGGGGTCGGGGCCGTGCCGGGGGGTGTCCGTCCTCGGTCGGGCGGTTGCCGTCGGGCAGAGAGGTGCTGTTCGTTGACGCCCGCCGCTGCGGGCGGACACCCCCCGGCACGTCCCCTTGCCGCCGTACGCGGCTGCCGGCCGGTGGGGGCTGCGCGCAGACAGTTGCTGGGGGAGCTTCTCGACGCCGGTCCAGGCACTCCCAGCCCGTCCGGCGTTTGAGGACGAGGCCCCTTCAGGGCCGATGCGGGGGTCTGGGGGCCGCAGGTCCCCAGCGTGGCCCGCATCGGCGCCGGGGACGTCCTAGCCACGGTGCCTGGTGGACCGGCGCTGCTGCCGCAGGCGACCCGTGGCTGGTTGTGGTGGCTTCCGGGCGGCGTGTGGTCGTCGGTTCCCCGGCGTTCCATGGCGCCCCGTACTCTGTCCCTCGTGGCAGAACCAGTGGTGCGCATCCCGGATGCGAAGGTCGCCCTGTCGACGGCCTCGGTCTATCCGGAGTCGACGGCGACGGCCTTCGAGATCGCCGCGCGCCTCGGGTACGACGGTGTCGAGGTCATGGTGTGGACCGACCCCGTCAGCCAGGACATGGAGGCGCTGCGCAGGCTCAGCGACTATCACCGGATCCCGATCCTCGCCATCCACGCCCCCTGTCTGCTGATCACACAGCGGGTGTGGTCCACCGATCCCTGGACCAAGCTGCAGCGCGCCCAGGCCGCCGCCGAGAAGCTCGGGGCCTCCACCGTCGTCGTGCACCCGCCGTTCCGCTGGCAGCGCCAGTACGCCCGGGACTTCGTCGAGGGCATCTGGCGGATGGCGAACGAGACGGATGTGCGGTTCGCCGTCGAGAACATGTACCCCTGGCGCTACCGCGACCGCGAGATGCTCGCCTACGCCCCCGACTGGGATGTGACGAAGGACGACTACCGCCATTTCACGATCGACCTCAGCCATACGGCGACCGCGCGGACGGATGCGGTCCAGATGATCGATCGGATGGGGGACCGGCTCGGGCATGTTCACCTCGCGGACGGGCGGGGGTCGGCGAAGGACGAGCATCTCGTGCCGGGGCGCGGCACCCAGCCCTGCGCCGAGGTGCTGGAGCGTCTCGCGCTGAGCGGCTTCGACGGTCACGTCGTCATCGAGGTCAACACCCGCCGCGCGATGTCCGGCGCCGAACGCGAGGCCGACCTCGCCGAGGCCCTCGCCTTCACGCGGCTGCATCTGGCCTCGGCGGTGAAGGTGCCCCGGCGGTGAGCGACACCACCTCGGGCGGGGTGAGCTCCCGACGCCGCGGCCGGCCCCCTCGTACCGAAGCCGCCGACACCCGCGACCGCATTCTGAACGCGGCCCGCGAGGAGTTCTCCGAGCGGGGATACGAGAAGACGTCAGTGCGCGGCATCGCCAAGGCGGCCGGGGTGGACTCCGCCCTGGTGCATCACTACTTCGGCACCAAGGAGCAGGTCTTCGAGGCGGCGGTGGAGGTCGCCTTCGCGCCCGCCCTGAAGGTGCGGGACGTGGTGCTGGAAGGGCCCGTCGAGGATGTCGGTGAGCGTATGACCCGGCTCATCTTCGGGCTCTGGGAGAACCCCGTGTCCCGCAAGCCGCTGCTCGCCATCGTCCGGTCCGCGGTCAACAACGAGGCCGCCGCCTCCGTCTTCCGCCGGCTCGTCTCCGCACAGCTGCTGCGGCGCATCGCCGGCGAGATCGACGCCCCGGACGCGGAACTGCGCGCCGAGCTCGCGGCCTCGCAGCTGGTGGGCATCGCGATGCTGCGGTACGTCATCAAGATCGAGCCGCTCGCCTCGGCGGACGTGGAGCAGATCATCGCGCGCGTGGCGCCCGTGGTGCAGGGGCATCTGACCGGGCGAGGACCTTCCGACAGCTGATGCGCGAGATGTTCGTCCCGGATTGCGGACACCTCGTCCCGCCCTCTGGATGACCGGCGTACGCTCAATAGCAGTCAGAAGTCTCTGATCGCAGTCTCTGCAGTCCCTGAAGGAGCGAGCGACGATGCCCGAGCTGAGGTCCCGCACAGTCACCCACGGCCGCAACATGGCGGGCGCCCGCGCCCTTATGCGCGCCTCCGGTGTACCCGGTGCGGACATCGGCCGGAAGCCGATCATCGCGGTGGCGAACTCCTTCACCGAGTTCGTGCCCGGTCACACCCACCTCCAGCCCGTCGGCCGGATCGTCAGCGAGGCGATCCGGGAGGCCGGCGGCATCCCGCGCGAGTTCAACACGATCGCCGTCGACGACGGCATCGCGATGGGCCACGGCGGGATGCTCTACTCCCTGCCGTCCCGTGACCTCATCGCGGACAGCGTGGAGTACATGGTCGAGGCCCACTGCGCCGACGCCCTGATCTGCATCTCCAACTGCGACAAGATCACCCCGGGCATGCTGAACGCCGCCCTGCGGCTGAACATCCCCACGGTCTTCGTCTCCGGCGGCCCCATGGAGTCCGGCCGCGCCACGCTCGTCGACGGCACGGTCCGCACGCTCGACCTGGTCGACGCGATCTCCGACGCCGTGAACGACAAGATCTCGGACGAGGACATCCTCCGTATCGAGGAGAACGCCTGTCCGACCTGCGGCTCCTGCTCCGGCATGTTCACCGCCAACTCGATGAACTGCCTGACCGAGGCCATCGGCCTGTCCCTGCCCGGCAACGGCTCGGTCCTCGCCACGCACACCGCCCGCAAGGGCCTGTACGAGGACGCGGCCCGTACGGTGATGGACATCACCCGCCGCTACTACGAGCAGGACGACGAGACGGTCCTGCCGCGGAGCGTCGCCACCTTCGCCGCCTTCGAGAACGCCATGGCCCTCGACATCGCCATGGGCGGCTCCACCAACACGATCCTGCACCTGCTGGCCGCCGCCCAGGAGGCCGGCGTCCCGTTCGGACTGGAGCAGATCAACGAGGTCAGCCGCCGCGTGCCGTGCCTGGCCAAGGTCGCTCCGAACGTCGCCAAGGACCGCACGTACTACATGGAGGACGTGCACCGCGCCGGCGGCATCCCCGCGCTGCTGGGCGAGCTGCACCGCGGCGGACTGCTCAACGAGGACGTGCACGCCGTCCACAGCCCGTCCCTGTCGGACTGGCTGAAGACCTGGGACGTGCGCGGCGGATCCCCCTCGCCCCAGGCGGTCGAGCTGTGGCACGCCGCCCCGGGATGCGTCAGGTCGGCGGAGGCCTTCTCGCAGTCCGAGCGCTGGGCGGCGCTCGACGAGGACGCCGAGGGCGGCTGCATCCGCAGCGTCGAGCACGCGTACTCCAAGGACGGCGGCCTGGCCGTCCTCAAGGGCAACCTCGCCGTCGACGGCTGTGTCGTGAAGACGGCGGGCGTCGACGAGTCCATCTGGACCTTCGAGGGCCCGGCGGTCGTCTGCGAGTCGCAGGAAGAGGCCGTCGAGAAGATCCTCAACAAGCAGGTGACGGACGGCGATGTCGTCGTCATCCGCTACGAGGGCCCCAAGGGCGGCCCCGGCATGCAGGAGATGCTCTACCCGACGTCCTTCCTCAAGGGCCGTGGCCTCGGCAAGACCTGCGCCCTGATCACCGACGGCCGCTTCTCCGGCGGCACCTCGGGCCTGTCCATCGGCCACGCCTCCCCGGAGGCCGCGTCCGGTGGCACGATCGCCCTCGTCGAGGACGGCGACCGTATCCGCATCGACATCCCGAACCGCTCGATCGAGCTCCTGGTCGACGACGCCGAGCTGGCGCGCCGCGAGCAGGCGCTGGACGGGGCGTACGCCCCGAAGAACCGCGACCGCAAGGTGTCGGCCGCCCTGCGCGCCTACGCGGCGATGGCGACCAGCGCGGACAAGGGCGCGGTGCGGGACGTGAGCAAGCTGGGCTGAGGTTTCGCGGCACGGGGCCGCCTCCCGCCGGTGCGGGGGCGGCCCTGTCGCGTGTACAGCGTCACCAGGCGGCGGGGGCCCGGCCGTCGACGGCGAAAACGGTGCCGTCGGGCGCGCTCGCGTAGACACGGCCGTCGACGAGCAACGGCTCCGGCAGATCGGGCGAGAGCTTGTCGGGGTCCGTGCCGAGCCGGACCGGAGTCTCGCCCAGGAGCCGGCCACTGCGGGCATCCACGGCCAGAAGCCGGCCGTCGGGGGCGCTGACGTACACATGGCGGCCGTCGGTGACCGGCGACGACGTACGGAGCACCGACGTCGGCAGGCTCCAGAGCTGCTCGCGCGCCGCCATGTCGACGGCGACCAGCGAGCCGCCGTCACCCACGAGATACACGACGTTGCCGAGCACGGTGCCGTGCGCCTGCGTGACCGGCAGGGGTAGCGGCACGCGTTGCGAGGTCCGGTCGGCGGGGGAGTAGCGGATCACGGCCCTGGTGTCGCTGTAGATCCCGTCCACGGAGACCAGGAAGACCGACCCGTCCGAGGTGCCGACGAGCTCCAGCGCCCCCTTCAGCCGCGCGTCCCAGCGCATGTCACCCGTGGCCGGGTCCAGCGCAGTGATCCGCGTGCTCGACCCGTCGTCGGACGTGCGCGCCGCGTACGCCAGCGGATCTCCGGCGAACGAGACGAAGTACGGCTCCTTGTGGCCCGGCACCGTCCGGCTCCACTTCGTGTCGCCGGATGCCCCGTCCACGCCGGTGACCGTGCCGTCGGCGCCGGTGAGCAGCAGCATGCCGCCGGCGGCCGAGGACGCGCCGGAAGAGGGCATGTTCCGCTGCCAACGCGCCTTGCCCGTCGCGGGGTCGAGCGCCTCCAGCCGACCGCCGGGCTCCGCCGACGGGTGCACGAGGCCGCCCGCCAGGAACGGCGGTCCGCCCACGTGGGGCGTGTCTACGGGGTGCCGCCACAGCAGCCTGCCGTCCAGCGGGTCCAGCGCGTAGACGAGCCCGGTCTGCGCGCACAGCACCTTCCCCGCCCCGTAGGAACACTGGGGCACGCCCTTCTTGGGCGCCGGTGCCACCGCCCACCCGCCGAAACCGGCCGACGCGGTCCGCGAGCTCTCCTGCCGCGGCGCCGGATCCCCACCGCCGAGAGGCCGCACCGAGGCCAGCGCGACAAGCGCGGCGACTGCGACGGCCGCGGTCCCCAGGAGCAGCGCTCTGCGTCTCCTGGAAGGCCGTTCGGGCCGTTCGGGCCGTTCGGACCGCTCGGCCTTCCCGTGCTCCTCGTCGACGCGTGGCTCGGGCTCCGATTCCGGCTCGGACTGCTTCTCACCCGCCCGCTGCGCCGGAATGAACGCCTGTGTGTCGTACGACGCCGCCACCGACCGCAGTTCCCGCATCAACTCGTCGGGCGTGGGCCGGCCCTCGGGCTCCTTGGCGAGACACCGCAGCACGAGCGGCGCGAGATTGGCCGGCAGGCCGGTCAGATCCGGCTCGTCATGGACGACCTGATAGGCGACGACGTACGGACTGTCCGAGTCGAACGGCCCCCGTCCCGTCGCCGCGTGCACCAGTACGGACCCGAGCGCGAAGATGTCGGCGGCCGGCCCGACCTCCCGCGGGCGCCGGAACTGCTCCGGTGCCATGAAGGGCGGCGTACCGATCAACTTCCCCGTCTCGGTCCGTAGTTCACTGTCCTTTGGCCGAGATATGCCGAAGTCGATGACCTTCGGGCCGTCGTCGGCGAGCAGCACATTGCTCGGCTTCAGATCCCGGTGCACGACGCCGACCCGGTGTATGTCGCGCAGCGCCTCGGCCAGCCCGGCCATCAGCCGGCGGAGCTGCGCCGGGTCCATCGGGCCATTCCGCTTCACCTGGTCGGAGAGGGTCGGGCCGGGTATGAACAGCGTGGCCATCCAGGGCCGTTCGGCCTCCGGATCGGCGTCCACGACGGGCGCGGTGAAGGCCCCGCTGACCCGGCGCGCCGCCCCCACCTCCTGCCGGAACCGCCCCCTGAACTCGGGGTCCCTGGCGAACTCGGCATGTACGACCTTCACCGCGAGCTGCATGCCCGAGGTGCTGCGGGCCAGATGGACGACGCCCATGCCGCCGGAGCCCAGACGTGACTCCAGGCGGTAGTGACCGGCGTACTCGGGAAGTTCCGCTTCCGCGCCCGCTCCGGCGTTCTGCTGTGGCGCCATGGAACCACCCCCGTGCTGTTCGTCCGCGCGCGCGACGCACGGAGCCTAGTCGATGACTCGTACGAGACAGAGGCGGCTTGCTAGCCTCCGTGTTCCCAACGCGCACATGTGTGTGTGGCGTGATTTAGGGGAATCAACGGGACCCCATGGCAGTCATGGGGATCAACGGGGGAGGTTCGATCATGTCCGCAGACCGAGTTGAAGAGGTCGAGAGAGCCGACGAGGCCGGGGGCGTGGAGGCAGAGGCCGTCACGACCTTGGCGGCTACGGCCACGGCGATCCGCTATTACGAGGTCGCCCCGGGCGTCCGTCTGAACGTGCGCCGGGGCCCCGGCACCCAGTACTCCATCGTCCGCGTCCTGCCCGAGGGCGCCAGGGTGCCGATCTTCTGCCAGACGCCGGGCACGTCCGTGAGCGGGCCGTACGGCACGTCCAACATCTGGGACAACATCGACGACGGCGAGTACGTCGCGGACGCCTATGTGAACACGGGCAGCGACGGCTACGTCCGTCCGCGCTGCTCCTGAGCCCATAGGGAGCCCGCCAGGGAGCCCGCGGCCAAGCCGGAGCCATAATCGACGAGTGAGCGAGAAGAACGGCACCCCGGCCACCCCCGCGGGCTCCACGGGCCCCCGCCCCGAACCCCTGCGCTTCTTCGGCACGACCTGGGTCGACCACGACCACGGCTACACCGCCCGCCGCATCGCCGTGTCCGCCGGATCCCTCGCCACCGCGGCAGCCTCCTGCCTGGTCCTGCGCTTCGCCTATCAGGGCATCCAGATCGCCGCCATCGGCAGCTTCGTCACCACCCTGATCGTCGTGATGTTCGCCGTGTGCAGCGCGCTCGCCTTCCGCCACACCTGGGACGGCTTCACCAAACGCCCCGACCCGCACCGCCAGGCCTCCCTCCGCGGCCTGCTGACCATCGGCTTCGTCGGCTCACTCCTCGCCTACTTCTTCCGCTCCCTCACCGAGGCCCCCGGCGAGAAACTCCACCGCGAGGAATACGACCAGGCCCGCAACCAACACGAGACCCGCACAACCCGCCGCACGGGCAACCCTTCGAAGAAGCGACGCCGCACGTAGCCGGTCCCACCCGCACCTGCGCCTTGCCCCCTGGTCACGACCGAGCCCAAAGCTTGGCTACGGCCAGACTCCACCCCTCGATTACAGACGAACCCCACCCGCCACCCCACTCGAACCCCACCCCCACGCCAGCGACGCCACCACCCGGCCAACCTCCCGCCAAACTCGGTGCACACCCCACCGGTCAGGGCCACCATGGCCGTATGACCGCCCCTTCCCACTCCGACCGCGCGCGCTCCTTCAACGCCGCCGCAGCCCAGTACGCCGCGAACCGCCCCTCCTACCCGCCCGCCCTCTTCGACGCGATCGAGGAACTCGCCGGCCGCCCCCTCACCGGCTCCCGCGTCGTCGACGTCGGCGCGGGCACGGGCATAGCCACCGCCTTGTTGCGCGGACGCGGCGCCGACGTACTGGCCGTGGAGCCCGGTGAGGGCATGGCGGCCCAGTTCCGCAGTGCCCACCCCGACATACCGATTGTCCGTGGCAACGGCGACGTCCTCCCCCTGGCCACCGCCTCCGCCGACTTCATCACCTACGCCCAGGCGTGGCACTGGACCGACCCCGCCCACTCGGTGCCGGAGGCCCTCCGCGTGCTGCGTCCCGGCGGTGCGCTGGCCCTGTGGTGGAACACCACCCCGCTCGACATCCCGTGGCACGTCGCCCAGGCGGACCGCATCGACGGCCGCTTCGGCGCCCACCCCGTCGTCGAACAGAACGGCAGCGGCGCCCAAGCCGCCCTCACCGACCCCACCGGCACCCTCGACTTCACCCGCCGCAAGGTCCGCTGGAGCCGCCGCGTCCCCATCGACACGCACCTGGCCAACATCGGCAGCCACTCGATCTTCCTGGTCCACGGCACGGAGGCGAGCACCGCCTTCCTCGCCGAGGAGAAGCAGCACCTCCTCGACGCCTTCCCGGACGGAATCGTCGAAGAGACCTATGACGTGGACCTCCTCGTAGCGGTAGCGGCCACCACCTCCTGACACCCCTCACTCCGCCCGACCCCGGTCACCAACAGCCGCCCGCCCTCGCCCCCAGCCGGCGAGGGCGGGCGAGCCATGTCCCGGGCGTGAACCCGGCGACCGCTTGACGGCGTAGCGCGACCGGAGGATTATTCATCGCATGATGAATTACTCGACCGCCCGCTCCGAGCCTCCCGACACCCCCGCCGTCCGAGCCGAGGCCCTGAACGTCGTCCGAGGCCCCCGCCAGGTACTCCGTGACCTCGACTTCACCGTCCCGCGTGGCCAGATCACCGGCCTGCTCGGCCCGTCCGGCTGCGGCAAGACGACTCTCATGCGGTCGATCGTCGGCACCCAGGCCAAGGTCACCGGCACCCTCGACGTCCTCGGCCGCCCCGCCGGCCACCCCACCCTGCGCACCCGCATCGGCTACGTCACCCAAGCCCCCTCCGTCTACGACGACCTGACCATCCGCCAGAACCTCGCCTACTTCGCCGCGATCCTCGACCCGGGCCACGCCGCCGCCGACCGTCGCCACGAGAACGTCACCCGCGCCATCGCCGACGTCGACCTCACCAGCCACGCCGACTCGCTGGCCGGCAATCTCTCCGGCGGCCAGCGCAGCCGCGTCTCCCTGGCCGTCGCACTCCTCGGCACCCCCGAACTCCTGGTCCTGGACGAGCCGACCGTCGGCCTGGACCCGGTCCTGCGCCGCGATCTCTGGACCCTCTTCCACGACATCGCCGCCTCCCGCGGCGCCACCCTCCTCATCTCCTCCCACGTCATGGACGAGGCCGAGCGCTGCCACCGCCTCCTCCTCATGCGCGACGGCCAGATCCTCGCCGACGACACCCCGGACGCCCTGCGCACCCGTACCGACTCCGAGACGGTCGAGGCGGCCTTCCTGCACCTGGGCGACGAGGCGGTCGCGGCCGCCCGCGCGAAGGAGACCACGCGATGACCACGACGAGCCCGACCACCACCCTCCGGCCCGCCCCCACCGGCGCGCTGAACCTCTCCCGCACGACCGCCACCGCAGCCCGCGTCCTGCGGCAGCTGTTCCACGACCCGCGCACCATCGCGCTGATGCTGCTCGTCCCCTGCGTGATGCTGTTCCTGCTGCGCTATGTCTTCGACGGCAGCCCGCGCACCTTCGACAACATCGGCGCCTCCCTCCTCGGGATCTTCCCGCTGATCACGATGTTCCTGGTCACCTCCATCGCCACCCTGCGCGAACGCACCTCGGGCACCCTCGAACGCCTCCTGGCCATGCCCCTCGGCAAGGGCGACCTGATCGCCGGCTACGCCCTCGCCTTCGGCGTCCTCGCGATCGTCCAGTCCGCCCTGGCGACAGGACTGGCCCTCTGGTTCCTCGGCCTGGACGTCACCGGCAGCCCCTGGCTGCTGCTGCTCGTGGCCCTGCTCGACGCGCTGCTCGGCACCGCGCTCGGTCTCTTCGTCTCGGCCTTCGCGGCCTCCGAATTCCAGGCCGTCCAGTTCATGCCGGCCGTGATCTTCCCCCAGCTCCTCCTCTGCGGCCTGTTCACCGCCCGCGACAACATGCACCCCGCCCTCGAAGCCGTCTCCAACGTCCTCCCCATGTCCTATGCGGTCGACGGCATGAACGAGGTCCTCAAGCACACCGACATGACCGCCAACTTCGTCCGCGACGCCCTGATCGTGGCGGGCTGCGCCCTGCTGGTCCTGGGCCTGGGGGCGGCGACCCTGCGACGCAGAACGACATGACCGCCACGGGGTCCGGCCCCGGCGCCCCACTCGTCCGCCCACCGGACACGCCACCTCGAAAGGAGGCCCCGGTGGGAGGATGAACCCGGACGACGCAACCCCCGGAGGGCACCCCAGCCATGACTCAGAAAGTCGCAGTCCTCGGCACCGGCAAGATCGGCGAAGCCCTGCTCAGCGGAATGATCCGCGGCGGCTGGGCCCCGGCCGACCTCCTGGTGACGGCCCGCCGCGCCGAACGAGCCGAAGAACTCCGCACCCGCTACGGAGTCACCCCGGTCACCAACGCGGAAGCCGCCAAGACCGCCGACACCCTGATCCTCACGGTCAAGCCGCAGGACATGGGCAACCTCCTCGACGAGCTCGCTCCGCACATCCCCACCGACCGCCTGGTCATCAGCGGAGCCGCAGGCATCCCCACCTCCTTCTTCGAGGAGCGCCTCACCGCAGGCACCCCGGTCGTCCGCGTCATGACGAACACCCCCGCCCTCGTCGACGAGGCCATGTCCGTCATCTCCGCCGGCAGCCACGCCAGCGAAGCCGACCTCGCCCATGCCGAGGAGATCTTCGGCGCCGTGGGCAAGACGCTCCGCGTCCCCGAGTCCCAGCAGGACGCCTGCACGGCCCTCTCCGGCTCCGGCCCGGCGTACTTCTTCTACCTGGTCGAAGCCATGACCGACGCCGGCATCCTCCTCGGCCTGCCCCGCGACAAGGCGCACGACCTGATCGTCCAGTCCGCGATCGGCGCCGCGACGATGCTCCGCGACAGCGGCGAACACCCCGTCAAGCTCCGTGAGAACGTGACGTCCCCCGCCGGCACCACCATCAACGCCATCCGCGAACTCGAGAACCACGGCGTCCGAGCCGCCCTCATCGCCGCCCTCGAAGCCGCCCGCGACCGCAGCCGCGAGCTGGCCTCCGGCACCAAGTGACGCCCGGCCGCCCCCTGCCCAGGGGGCGGCCCGGCCCACCCCTACGCAGTCACGCCGATATCAGCAGTCGCCGGCGCACTTGCCGCCGCCGGCAGCAGTCCGATCGCCCGATACGCGGCATCGACGGTCGGCCGCGCCATCGCCCGAGCCCGCTCCGCCCCATCCCGCAGCACCCCCTCCACATAGCCAGGATCCGCGCACAGCTCCCGGTGCCTCTCCTGTACGGGCCTGAGCACCTCGACCACGGCCTCCGCGGTGGCTGACTTCAAAGCGCCGTACGACTCATAAACGCCGCTCAGCTCCGACGGGTTCCCACCCGTACAGGCCGCGAGAATCTCCAGCAGATTCGCCACCCCCGGCTGCGCGCCCCGGTCGTACACGACCTCCCGCCCGCTGTCGGTCACAGCCCGCATGACCTTCTTCCGCACCACGTCCGGCTCGTCGAGCAGATAGACGATCCCCGGCCCGGAGTCATCGCTCTTGCCCATCTTCGAGGCCGGATCCTGCAGATTCATGACCCGAGCCGCGACCTGCGGGGGCGTAGCCCGAGGCACCACGAACGTGTGCCCGTACCGCTGGTTGAACCGCACCGCGAGATCCCGAGCGAGCTCCACATGCTGCGTCTGATCGTCCCCGACCGGCACCTCGTCGGTCCCGTACGCCAGGATGTCCGCCGCCATCAGCACGGGATACGTCAGCAGCGACAGCCGCACGCTCCCACCGCGCTCCCGCTCCCGCGCGGCCTTCTCCTTGTACTGGATCATCCGCCGCATCTCGCCGTCCGTGGCCACGCACTCCAGCACATACGACAGCCGCGCGTGCTCATCCACATGACTCTGTACGAAGACGGTGCACAGCTCCGGATCCAGCCCCGACGCCAGCAACAACGTCGCCGCCTGCCGACTGAGCCTGCGCACCCGCGCCGGATCGTGGTCCACGGTCAGCGCGTGCAGATCGACGATGCAGAACAGGGCGTCGGCCTGGTGTTGATCCACGGCAACCCACCGCCGCATGGCCCCCAGGTAGTTCCCCAGCGTCAGATGCCCGGTCGGCTTGACCCCGCTGAAGACTCGCGTCATCTCTTCTCCACCTCCTGGTCGAGACCGCCGTCCCCGGCCGGCCGACCCTCAGGAGCTCTGGAGGGAGATACGAGAACGGCCGCCGAAGCGGCGGCCGTTGAGTGCATACGTGACTACGGCCGCCGTCAGGCGGCCCACCACAGCTGGGTGCACGTACGCGTCGTCATGGGGCCAAGACTACGCCGCCGGGGTGCCACACGGAGTGAAGTTGACACGCCCCAGGCCGATACGTACTGTTCTCCGAGTTGTCCGACGTGAGCGCCGACCCCGGTCGGTCCCCGGACAGCCACTCCGCAAGTACCAACCACTATTCGACGACAGTCGATCTGTCTGCCGTCGTGTCATTGGCATGCGTAATTACGGAATGAGGAATCCGCGTTCGAGAGAACGCAGCCCCCGATTAGCTCGGGAGCGAGGAATCCGCTAAAGTCTCACTCGTCGGAACGGCCCAACGGCCGCGAGGACAAGCCCCGCTGACTGGGGGTCAGGCCCGAAGGGGTCTGATAAAGTCGGAACCGCCGGAAAGGGAAACGCGAGAGCGGGAACCTGGAAAGCACCGAGGAAATCGGATCGGAAAAGGATCTGATAGAGTCG
>NZ_JBVKCZ010000063.1:0-36784 GCF_055634335.1 Streptomyces sp. NPDC111802
ACGCCCGGTTACATTCCGAACCCGGAAGCTAAGCCTTACAGCGCCGATGGTACTGCAGGGGGGACCCTGTGGGAGAGTAGGACACCGCCGAACAAATTTTGAGAAAGCCCCCGACCGGGGATACCGGTTCGGGGGCTTTCTGCATTTCTGGCTCGTGTGGAATTGCGGCAGCAGTTCTTGAATTACAGGCGTCCCGCCGTCTTGAGGGCCAGATAGGCGTCCGCCAATGTCGGCGCCAGTTCTTCTGGCGTCGCGTCGACGACCGTAATGCCGCGTCGGCGGAGTTGGTCCGCCGTGCGGTGGCGTTCGCTCTGGGCCTGGGCTGCGGCGGCGGCCTCGTACACCGAGTCCGTGTTGCCGCGGGCGGTTGCCATGCGGGCGATGTGGGGGTCCGCTACTGATGCGAGCAGGACTGTGTGGCGCTGGGTGAGCTGGGAGAGGACGGGGAGCAGGCCCTCCTCGATCGGAGCCGCGTCGAGGGTGGTGAGCAGCACGATCAGGGAGTGGCGGGGGGCCGTACGGAGAGCCGTGGCCGTAAGGCCTCGGGCATCTGTTTCTAGGAGCTCGGGTTCGAGTGTGGCCATCGCGTTGACCAGGGAGGGAAGGACCTCGCCTGCTGCGCGGCCCTGGACGAGGGCGCGTACTCGGCGGTCGTAGGCGAGGAGGTCCACTCGGTCGCCGGCTCGGGAGGCGAGGGCGGCCAGGAGCAGGGCCGCGTCCATGGAGGCGTCGAGGCGTGGGGCGTCGCCGACCCGGCCTGCCGAGGTGCGGCCGGTGTCCAGGACGAGGAGGATGTGGCGGTCGCGTTCGGGGCGCCAGGTGCGTACGGCGACCGTGGACTGTCGGGCCGTAGCGCGCCAGTCGATGGAGCGGGTGTCGTCGCCGGGGACGTACTCGCGGAGGCTGTCGAATTCTGTGCCTTCGCCGCGGGTGAGGACGCTGGTGCGGCCGTCGAGTTCGCGCAGGCGGGCCAGTTTCGAGGGCAGGTGCTTGCGGCTCGTGAACGGGGGGAGGACCCGTACCGTCCAGGGGGCTCTGTGGGTGCCCTGGCGGGCGAAGAGGCCCAAGGGGCCGTAGGAGCGGATCGTCACGCGGTCGGCCTGACGGTCGCCTCGACGGGTGGGGCGTAGGCGGGTGGTCAGGCGCCGGCGTTCGCCGGCGGGGATCGTCATGTGGTGGCGTGAGGCCGCCACCTCTGTGCCGGGCTGCCAGCTGCTCGGCGGCCAGGCGTCGCGGACGTGGGCGCGCAGCGGGCGGCCGGACGGGTTGGTGATCGTGAGCGTGACGTCGGCCGCCTCGCCGAGGCGCGCGGAGGTGTCGCCGGAGCGGGTCAGACCCAGGCGGCGTACGGGTGCTGCCAGGGCGAAGTCGCAGGCGCAGGCAGCGAGCAGGGGGGCGTTGACCGCGAGGATGCCGGTCCAGCTGGGGTCCCAGATGCCTACGGGGAGGGAGCCTAGGGCCGCGAGGAGCGCGGCGCGTCCGGTGAGTGCCATCAGCGGGGGACGGGGACGTGGGCGAGGATCGCGTTGATCACGGAGTCGGCGGTGACGCCTTCCATCTCGGCCTCCGGTCGGAGTTGGACGCGGTGGCGGAGGGCGGGGAGGGCGAGGGCCTTCACGTCGTCGGGGATGACGTAGTCGCGGCCGGTCAGCCAGGCCCATGCGCGGGCCGCGGCGAGGAGGGCGGTCGCGCCGCGCGGGGAGACGCCCAGCGTGAGGGACGGCGATTCTCGGGTGGCTCGGCAGATGTCGACCACGTAGGCCGTGATCTCCGGGGAGACCGTCGTCTTGGCCACGGCCGCGCGTGCCGCCTCCAGGTCTGCGGGGCCCGCTACGGGGCGTACGCCGGCGGCGCGCAGGTCGCGGGGGTTGAAACCCTCGGCGTGGCGGGTGAGGACGTTGATCTCGTCCTGGCGGGAGGGGAGCGGGATGGTGAGCTTGAGGAGGAAACGGTCCAGCTGGGCTTCGGGGAGGGGGTAGGTGCCCTCGTACTCGACCGGGTTCTGGGTCGCGGCGACCAGGAACGGCTCGGGGAGGGGGCGGGGCGTGCCGTCGACCGTGACCTGGCGTTCCTCCATGGCCTCCAGCAGCGACGACTGGGTCTTCGGCGGGGTGCGGTTGATCTCGTCGGCGAGGAGGAGGTTGGTGAAGACCGGGCCGGGCTGGAAGGAGAACTCGGCACTGCGGGTGTCGTAGACGAGGGAGCCCGTCACGTCGCTCGGCATGAGGTCGGGGGTGAACTGGACGCGCTTGGTGTCGAGTTCGAGTGCGGAGGCCAGTGCGCGCACGAGGAGGGTCTTGGCGACGCCGGGGACACCTTCGAGGAGGACATGGCCGCGGCAGAGGAGCGCGACGACGAGGCCGGTCACGGCGGGGTCCTGGCCGACCACGGCTTTGGCGATCTCGGCGCGCAGGGCTTCCAGGGAGGCTCGGGCGGTGCCCGGATCCCCGGTGTTCCCGGCGTTGTCAGTGGTCGGGTCCATCATGGACGGCGTACCTCTCTTTCGAGGGCGTCGAGTTGGTCGGCGAGGGCGATGAGTGCTGCGTCGTCGCTGGGCGGCGGGCCGAAGAGGAGGGTGTGCAGGCTCTGTCCGTCTCCGTGGTTGTGGAGGTGGGCGGATAGAGCGGGGAGCAGGGCCTCGGGCGCGTGCGCCTGAGTGACGGGGACACCTACGAGGGGGGCCAGGCGCGTGCGGGTGGTGGAGCGAAGAGCGGCTGAGGCGCGGTCGCGGGCGGCTGCCTTGCGGTAGAGGCGGGCGCGGCCTTCGACGGTTTCGGAGGCGCGGATCGCCACGGGGAGTTTTTCGGGCACCAGGGGGCCGAGTCGGCGTGCCCGCCACAGGGCGGCCAGGGCTGCGGCGATGAAGAGCTGCAGTGTGCCCCAGAGCCAGCCCGAGGGGAGCAGGTCGAAGAAGCTGCGTTCGGCGTCCTCGTCGGCGGACGCGTCGGAGAGCGAGGGGAGGTACCAGACCAGATGGGGGCGGGAGCCGAGGAGTTGGAGGGCGAGGGAGGCGTTGCCCTGCTCGTCGAGGCGTTCGTTGTGGAGGATGTCGGGGGCGCCGAGGACGATGGTGTCGCCGTTGCCGTCCCCGGTGGTCTCCGGGACGCGCAGCAGGGTGGCCAGGCGGTCGCTGGGGTAGCACTCGTCGGCGTCGAGGTGGGTGGTGGTGTAGCGGATTCCGCCCAGGTCGGCGGTGCCCGCGCGCTGGGCGGCGGGCAGGGCGCAGTCGGGGGCGAGTTGCGAGTCGAGGCTGGTGGCGGGGTCCGCGGTGACCCCGGGGACGAGCCGCTCGACGGACCAGCTGCCGGGGGCGACAAGGACGGTACGGCCGCCGGCTCCGGCGGTCGCCGAGCGCAGCGACGACTGTTGACGGCGCGTCAGCAGGTCGGGGGCGGCGACGAGGAGGGTGGTGTCCGCGGCGGACGCGGCGCGTGCCTCGTCCAGGGTGGTGACCATGCGCGTGTCCACGCCGCGGTCGGCGAGGAGTTCGGCGACGGCCCGGCTGCCCTTGGGGTCGGCGGAGCGTGGGTCGAGGGTGCCGTGCCGGGCGTCGGAGCGGATCGTGGCGATCACGACGGCCGCCGCCAGCAGGAGCACGAGGGCGAGGGCGACGCCTCGCGCGCGGGTCCACACCTGGCGTGCGGTGGGCGAGGCCGAGGTGGTCGGGAGCGTGGCCTCGGTGGTCATTCGGCGGCTCCCTGGCGGGCGTTGTGGGCCGTGCTGGACGCACTGCTCGCGAGCTGGGGCTTGGTGTTCTCCAGGTCGCGGTCGAGTTCCTTGATGCGCTGGTACGCCTGCTGGGTCGCGGTCCGTCCGCCGTACGTGACGTCGTCGAAGTCGCCGGCGGCGGCGCGCAGTCGGTCCCTGTGGGCGGGCAGCGGGCGGCCCGCTTCGGCGGCGGCCTCGTCCGCGGTCCGGCCGGGGCGGACGTCGAGGAGTGCGCGTTCCTCCAGGGAGCGGACGATGGCGCGCATGCGTTCCTGGACGGCCTGGTTCCAGTGGCCCTGGGCGGCGTGTGCCTCGGCGGCGGCGCGGTGTTCGGCGGCGCTGCGGGGGCGGTCCTCGAACAGGGCGGCGGAGGTGGCGGGTTGGCGGCGCGGGGTGCCGAGGCGCCACCACAGGGCGCCGAGGACGGCGACGACGACCAGGATGACGACGACCAGGCCGAGCGGTCCTCCGGGCGTCACGGTCGAGGCGCTGGTGAACAGGTCCTCGACCCAGTCCCAGAAGGCGTCCAGGGCACGCTGGAACCAGCTGGGTTCGTTCTCGTGGTACATGCCCTTGGACAGCTCCCGCCTGGCCGCCTCCCGCGCGGGATCGCGGGGGATGGTCAGGGGCGGCTCGTCGTCGGAGCGTGCGAGCAACGACAGTACGGAAGTGTCGGCCGAGTGCGACAGCGCCCGTACGGGTGTGCCACTGGCGCCCAGCAGCGCGCGTACGACCGTGTCCGGCAGTGCTGACGCCGTAGTGAGAACTCCCCCCGCAAAGCTCACCGGTTCAGCTCCCCGGGGTGCCGGTGCCGTAGTTCTGGACGCCGGCTGCTCGGGCGAGTTCGAGGTCGAGGGCCTCGCGGCGGATGCGCTGGTCGATGTAGAGCAGGACGGTGACGCCGGCCGAGATCGGGAAGGTGATCATGGAGCCGATCACCGAGCCGACGCCGCTGACGATGAGGAAGGTCCAGCCGAGGTCGGTGCTGCCGTCGAGGATGTTGGTGGTGGCGTCTCCGCTGAGGGCGGCGGCGAGGAAGGTGAAGGGGATGACGACGATCGCCGCGACGATGTTCGCGATGATCGTGGCCAGCAGTTGGATGCCGAAGACGCGCCACCAGGAGCCGCGGACCAGTTTGGCGGAGCGGCTCAGGGCCTTCACGATGCCCTGCTTCTCCAGCATCAGCGCGGGCGAGGCCAGGGAGAAGCGGAACCACAGCCACAGCGCGACGATGCCGGCGGCGAGCATGCCCAGGATGGTGAGAGCCGCGCCCGCGTCGCCGGAGCCCGAGGCGGCCACGAGGATGCCGGGCAAGGCGCCGACAACGACCAGGCCGACGGTCATGAGCAGCAGCAGGAAGAGCAGGCCGAAGAGCCGCGGCACCTGAGGGCGCGCGTCGCGCCAGGCCTCGCCGGTGGTCACCGACTTGCCGAGCACCGCGCGGCTGGTGACCGTCGTCAGCAGGGCGGTCGCGATGATCGCGCCGATCATCGAGATCAGGAGGATCACGCTGGAGCTGAGCATGGCGTCGCCCATGGCGCGGGTCAGCTCGTCGAGGCTGGCGCTCGGGTCGTTGAGGGCCTCGGTGCTGGTGCGGTCGTTCAGGATGAAGCCCTGGACGAGGATGACGAGGATTTCGGTCACGATCGCGACGGTCAGGGAGATGCCGAGGACCGTGCGCCAGTAGGTGCGCATGGTGGAGACGGCGCCATCGAGGATCTCGCCGACGCCGAGCGGGCGCAGCGGGATCACACCGGGCTTCGCCGCGGGCGGAGGTCCGCCCCAGCCGCCTCCCCAACCCCCGTATCCGCCCTGAGGGCCGTAGCCCGGGTGGCCGCCGCCGTGACCGCCGGGGCCGGTGGGAGGCGGAGCGCCCCAGCCCGGGCCGGGCGGTGGGGGTGGCGGGGTCTGGCCGGGAGCCGGGGACCTCGTGGGCGCGGACCACTGGCCGGGTGGCGGCTGCTCCTTGGACCACTTCGGGCCGGGGACCTGTGGGTCCGGTCCCTGTTGCTGCTCGGGGTCGGGGCGGTCTGCGGGCTCGGCAGGAACGGTCGCGCCGGATTCCTGTCCGTCGGACGGGGCGGATCCGGGCGAGGCCCAGCCCGGAGTGTCTTTCATCGTCGCTCCTTCACGGTGCCCGTCCGCGGTCGCGGTGGCAGGTTGGCAGCCATCGTGCCATGGGGCGGTCGACTGGGTACCGGTCGCGGTGTGGGCTGCGCACCTTCAATTGTCCACCGGAGAAAGGGCAGACTGGCCACATGGCTGATCAGCACGCGCAATCCGGCGAGGACAGCAGGCCGACTGAGATCCCGGCGATTCGATGGGACGAACCACCCGAAGGTCCCGTACTGGTCCTTCTCGATCAGACGAGGCTACCGGCCGAGGAGGTCGAACTGGTCTGTACGGACGCGTCCGCGCTGGTGGAGGCGATCCATACGCTCGCGGTACGCGGGGCGCCGCTGCTCGGGATCGCGGGGGCGTACGGCGTCGCGCTCGCCGCCGTGCGTGGCTTCGACGTGGACGACGCCGCGGACTCGCTGGCGGGCGCCCGGCCCACCGCCGTGAACCTCGCCGTCGGTGTACGACGGGCCCAGTCCGCGTACCGGGCCGAGCTGGCCAGCAGCGGGGACGTCGAGCAGGCGGCCGCCGCGGCGCTGGGGGCGGCACGGGCGCTGCACGAAGAGGACGCCGAGGCCAGTGTGCGGATGGCCGAGCGGGGGCTGGCGCTGCTCGACGAGCTGTTGCCCGGCGGCGGGCACCGCATCCTCACGCACTGCAACTCCGGGGCACTGGTGTCGGGTGGGGAGGGCACGGCGTTCGCGGTGGCGCTGGCAGCGCATCGGGTCGGACGGCTGAGGCGGCTGTGGGTGGACGAGACGCGTCCGTTGCTGCAAGGGGCGCGTCTGACGGCGTACGAGGCGGCGCGCAACGGGATGGCGTACACCCTGCTCACCGACAACGCGGCGGGCTCGCTGTTCGCGGCCGGTGAGGTGGACGCGGTGCTGATCGGCGCGGATCGCATCGCTGCCGACGGCTCGGTGGCGAACAAGGTGGGGAGCTATCCGCTCGCCGTGCTCGCGCGCTATCACCATGTGCCGTTCATCGTGGTGGCGCCGCTGACGACGGTCGATCCGGATACGCCGGACGGGGCGTCCATCGAGGTCGAGCAGCGCCCCGGCTTCGAGGTGACCGAGATCGCGGCACCTCACGCGCCGACGGCGGGTGGGGAACCGGGAGGCGGGATTCCGGTGGCCCCGCTGGGGACCCAGGCGTACAACCCGGCGTTCGATGTGACGCCGCCGGAGCTGGTGACGGCGATCGTCACCGAGGAAGGGGTCGTGTCGCCGGTGACGGCCGAGGCGCTGGCCGAGCTGTATGCCGGGTCGCGGGCAGGTGACGTGGACGTTGTGAAGTAGGGCCGGAACCGGTCGGGCGGGTAGAGCGGGGCAAACCCGCCCAAAAGTCACGGTCAGTGACGGGGGCGAGGGCAGACAGTGGCGACCGCCTACGACTAAGGTCACTGGCCGGTGACCTACCTCACCTGAGCCTTCGCCACTGTTATGAGAATGGGATGATGTCGTTTATGAAGGGACGAGTCCTTGTCGTCGACGACGACACCGCACTGGCCGAGATGCTCGGCATTGTGCTGCGTGGTGAAGGTTTTGAGCCGTCTTTCGTAGCTGACGGCGACAAGGCGTTGGCCGCATTCCGGGAGACCAAGCCCGATCTGGTGCTGCTCGATCTGATGCTGCCCGGGCGGGACGGTATCGAGGTGTGCCGTCTGATCAGGGCGGAGTCCGGGGTGCCGATCGTGATGCTCACGGCGAAGAGCGACACCGTGGATGTCGTCGTGGGTCTGGAGTCCGGCGCCGACGACTACATCGTGAAGCCGTTCAAGCCGAAGGAGCTCGTCGCCCGGATCCGGGCGCGTCTGCGGAGGTCGGAGGAGCCGGCGCCCGAGCAGCTCGCCATCGGTGATCTCGTCATCGACGTGGCCGGGCACTCCGTGAAGCGGGACGGCCAGTCGATCGCCTTGACGCCGCTGGAGTTCGACCTGCTGGTCGCGCTGGCCCGTAAGCCGTGGCAGGTGTTCACGCGTGAGGTGCTCCTGGAGCAGGTGTGGGGCTACCGGCACGCGGCCGACACCCGGCTGGTCAATGTGCATGTGCAGCGGCTGCGTTCCAAGGTCGAGAAGGACCCGGAGCGGCCGGAGATCGTGGTGACCGTCCGTGGCGTCGGCTACAAGGCAGGGCCGAGCTGACATGTCCCGGGACAGTGCCGCTTCGGCGCCCGGTCGGACCGGGGCCCGGCCGGAGCGGCCTGTCGGCCGGAAGCCGGCGGGCTCCCGCTGGGGACGGTTCCTGGAGGGCGGGCTGCTTCAGGGCGGAGTCCAGGGCAGCCCGGTCCTTCGTCTCCTGCTGCGCTGGGTGCGCCGGCCGCTGCTGCCCGTCATGCGGCTGTGGCGGCGCAACATCCAGCTCAAGGTCGTCGTCACGACCCTGCTGATGTCGCTCGGCGTCGTCCTGCTGCTGGGCTTCGTGGTCATCGGGCAGGTGCGCAACGGGCTGCTGGACGCCAAGGTGAAGGCCTCGCAGAGCCAGGCCACGGGCGGGTTCGCGGCGGCCAAGCAGAGTGCCGACGAGGCCGCCGCCGGGACCGCCGACGACGGCGCGACGGCGGACGAGCGCTCCGAGCAGAACGTCATCCAGTGGATGAGCGACCTCGTCTCCTCGCTGTCCAGCGGCGGCCAGGGCGCCTTCGACGTGGTGACCCTTCCGGCCTCCGCCGGGGGTGATACCGGTGGCCGCGGCCCGCGCGCGTCCGGCGGCGTGGATCCGACGGCGAGCGTGCCCGAGGATCTGCGCGAGCGGATCGACAGCAACATGGGGGCGTTCCAGAGCTACACCCGCATCGCCTACAACCCCGCCGCCGACAAGGAGGCCCAGCCGGCCCTGGTCATCGGCAAGCAGGTCAACGACCCCAACGGCGACCCGTACCAGCTGTACTACCTCTTCCCGCTCACCCAGGAGGAGAAGTCGCTGAGCCTGGTCAAGGGGACGCTGGCCACCGCCGGGCTCTTCGTCGTCATACTTCTCGGGGCCATCGCCTGGCTCGTGGTGCGGCAGGTCGTCACGCCCGTGCGGATGGCGGCCGGGATCGCCGAGCGGTTGTCGGCCGGGCGGCTTCAGGAACGGATGAAGGTCACCGGCGAGGACGACATCGCGCGGCTCGGCGAGGCCTTCAACAAGATGGCGCAGAATCTCCAGCTGAAGATCCAGCAGCTGGAGGACCTGTCACGGATGCAGCGACGGTTCGTGTCCGATGTGTCGCACGAGCTGCGCACGCCGCTGACGACCGTGCGCATGGCGGCCGACGTCATCCATGAGGCGCGGGAGGACTTCGACCCGGTGACCGCGCGGTCGGCGGAACTGCTCGCCGACCAGCTGGACCGGTTCGAGTCGCTGCTCGCCGATCTGCTGGAGATCAGCCGTTTCGACGCGGGCGCGGCGGCGCTGGAGGCCGAGCCGATCGACCTCAGGGAAGTCGTACGCCGCGTCGTCAGCGGGGCCGAGCCGCTCGCCGAGCGCAAGGGCACGCAGATACGCGTGGTCGGCGACCAGCAGCCCGTCGTCGCCGAGGCCGACGCTCGGCGCGTGGAGCGCGTCCTGCGCAACCTCGTCGTCAACGCCGTCGAACACGGCGAGGGCAAGGACGTCGTCGTCAAGCTCGCGGCGGCGGGCGGGGCGGTCGCGGTCGCGGTGCGCGACTACGGTGTCGGGCTCAAGCCCGGCGAGGCGACCCGCGTCTTCAGCCGCTTCTGGCGGGCCGACCCGGCACGCGCGCGTACGACGGGCGGTACGGGGCTCGGGCTGTCCATCGCGCTGGAGGACGCGCGGCTGCACGGCGGCTGGCTGCAGGCGTGGGGTGAGCCGGGGGGCGGTTCGCAGTTCCGGCTGACGCTGCCGCGGACGGCGGACGAGCCGCTGCGGGGCTCGCCGATACCCCTGGAGCCCAAGGACTCGCGGCGCAATCGTGGCCTCGATGACGCCGGCCTGCCGCACGGCGGCGCGGACAAGGCCGCGACGTTGCCGGCTCAGCCCAACGGTGACCAGGTCTCCGCGATGCCGTCCAGGGACCCGATCCCGCCCCGCTCCGGAGCGACGGCGGCCCCCAAGGCCGATCCGACGGCGCTGCCCGGCAACGGCGCGCGTGTCGTCCCCCGGCCCGCATCGGGCGCGCGGCGCCAGGACGATGCGCCTGATGCGGAAGAGCCGCCGAGCGAGGAAGCCGGGCACACCGACGATTCGAGCAAGCATGGGGAGGCATCTCGTGGGCGCTGACCGCGAGGGGGGCGCCCGGCGCACGCCGGGGCGCGCGGTGGCGTACGCCGCCTGTGGCGCCGTACTGCTGGCCGGGTGCGCCTCGATGCCCGACAGCGGCGATCTGCGGGGCGTCGAGTCCACGCCGCGCCAGGACACCCAGGTGCGGGTCTTCGCCATGCCGCCGCACGAGGACGCTTCGTCGTCGGAGATCGTGTCGGGCTTCCTGGAGGCACTGACCAGCGACGATCCGGACTACGAGATAGCGCGCAAGTACCTGACGAAGCAAGCGTCGGACAACTGGCGGCCCCAGCTGTCCACGACGGTCCTCGCCGACGGTCCGGGTGCCGACGTCGACCGGGTGGGAGGCCGTGAGGAGACCGACAACCTCTCCTACACGCTGACCGGTGCCAAGGTCGCCACGGTCGACGCACAGCAGTCGTACGCGCCCGCCAGCGGGGACTACAGCGAGTCGATGCACCTCACCCGGGACAAGAAGACCAAGCAGTGGCGTATCGACGTACCGCCGCGCGGGGTCGTCATGGGCAAGTCGGACTTCCAGCGCAACTACATGTCCGTCGACAAGTACTACTTCGCCACGAGCACCACGCTCGGGAGCTCCCCGCACACGGCGGCCGTCGCCGATCCCGTCTATGTGCGCCGCAACGTGGACCCCATGACGCAGACCGTGCGCTCCCTGCTCAAGGGACCCACCAGCTGGCTCAACCCGGTGGTCAGGTCGAGCTTCCCCACGGGTACGGCGCTGAAGAAGGACGTCACCACTCTGACGCCGGACGACCAGAACCGGCTGACCGTGCCGTTGAACGACAAGGCCGCGCGGATCGGGCTGACCAAGTGCAACGAGATGGCGGCCCAGCTCCTGTTCACCCTTCAGAACCTCACCCCGACCGTCGACGAGGTCGAGCTGCGGGCAGGTGGCAGGCAGCTGTGCGCGCTGACCGAGGACGACGCGGAAGCAGTCGCCACGCGCGGGTCGGTGGAGCGCGCCAACTATCTGTACTTCCTCGACGACAAGCACCGGCTGGTACGGCTGGCCGCGGCCACCAGCGGCACGAACCCCGACCCCGTGCCGGGTGCCCTGGGCGAGGGCGACACTGAGCTGGAGTCTGTGGCGGTGTCGCGTGACGAGGCCATGGCGGCCGGGGTCGGTCTCGACGGCAGGAACCTGTACGTCGGCGCGCTGGTCTCGGGTGGTCCGCTCGGGGAGCCCGAGTTGACCAGCGCGGGCGGGACGGAGGAGACGCGGCTGTCGGCGCCCAGCTGGGACGCGCAGGGCGATCTGTGGGTGGCCGACCGCGATCCCGACAAGCCCAGGCTGCTTCTGCTGAAGGAGGGCGTGGGCGATCCGCTGGTGGTGAAGACTCCGCCCGGCCTTGAGGGGCGCGTCGAGTCCGTGCGGGTGGCCGCGGACGGTGTGCGGATCGCGCTCGTGGTGAAGGACGGCGACACGTCTTCGCTGCTCATCGGCCGGATCGAACGGGGCGAGGACGGCAAGGCCGGCGACCCCACGGCCGTCTCCGTGCATGAACTGCGTTCCGCGACGCCCGAGTTGGAGGAGGTCACGGCCATGTCGTGGGCCGGTGACAGCCGGCTCGTCGTGGTCGGGCGTGAGAAGGACGGCGTGCAGACGATGCGGTATGTGCAGGTCGACGGGTCCACGCCGGAGGGGCCGCCGCCCGCGGCCCTCAGCGGGGTGAAGGAGATCACCGCGTCCGAGGACGCGCGGCTGCCGCTGGTCGGGTACTCGGAGGACGGGATCGTACGGCTGCCGTCCGGGGCCCAGTGGCAGAAGGTGGTGACGGACGGGACGGCGCCGGTTTATCCGGGGTGAGGTTTCGTCCGGGCCGAGCCTTCGAGGTTCGGGGACGGTGAGCGGTGAGTGTGGCGGTCGCTTCCGGCCGGGGTGGGACTCCGGTGGAAGCGGCCGCTTTCTTGTGCGGCGGTATTTCGGGCGGGGCGGTATTCAGGGTCCGGAATCCGGGGCGGCCGTGGGACGGAATCGACGTCTACGCAGGGGGCCGGAGTTTTCCACAGGGAGTTATCCACAGGGGTGGCCGGTCGGGGCGGGCGTTGGCACAGTGGTGGGCATGCGGGGGTGGTGGCAGGACCTCACCGATCTGGTGCTGCCGGCCGAGTGCGGAGGCTGCGGAAGGCCTCGTACGGTGCTCTGCCCGGAGTGCCGTGCCGTCCTGAGCGGGACCGCACCGAGCCGGGTGCGACCGGTGCCGGAGCCGCCCGGGCTGCCGGTGGTGCACGCGGCGGCCCGGTACGCGGACGAGGTGCGGGCCATGCTCCTGGCCCACAAGGAACGCGGCGCGCTGGCACTCGCGGCGCCGCTCGGAGCGGCCCTGGCGGGGGCTGTGCGGGCGGGACTGCGGGAGGCCGGTGCGCTGCTTCCGGGGGCCGGTGCGCGGGACCGTGGGGCGTCCGGGCGGGCTGTGGCGTCCCGGGGCTCTCGGCTGCGGGCTGACGGGGCGGGGCGGTTCGGGGGCGCCGTTTCGTCGGTGCTGCTCGTACCGGTTCCGTCCGCGTCTGCGGCGGTTCGGGCGCGCGGACATGATCCGGCGCGGCGGATCGCGCTCGCGGCCGCTGGTGAGCTGCGGCGGGCCGGGACGCCGGCGCGTGTGCTCGCCGTACTGCGGCAGCGGCGTGCGGTGGCCGATCAGTCGGGGCTCAACTCCCGGCAGCGGATGGACAATCTCGCGGGCGCGCTGACGGTGGCTCCCGGGGGAGGCCGGTTGCTCGCCGGTGGCGGTCCGGTCGTGCTGGTCGACGACTTGATGACCACGGGGGCGTCCTTGGCGGAGGCGACGCGGGCCTTGTGGGCGGCATTGACGGAAGCGGATCGGGCCGAGTTGGCCGAGTTGGCCGAGTTGGCCGAGTCGAAGCGAGCGAGCGTATTCGGCGGAACGGTCGGGGAGGTGGACGCGTATAGATGGTGGACCGCGGGGCCGGATGAGTGCGGTGACGGGACAACAGCTGTGTACCGGACGGGAAGTCGGGAAAGCACAGGGGAACGGAACGCTGGATCGATGGAGGGTGCTGTGCGGCGGACGCGTGAGATGCCGGGAATCATGGGCCCCGGACGGTCCCGTGCCCCGATCTGCGCGGCTGTGGTCGCGGCGTCTCCGGATTCTTTCGAAATAAACCGGAACTGACTGCGAACTTGCATCGTTGCAGGTAACGAGAGGATCAATTCACCTGAACGGAGGTACGCCGCAGTAGAGGGTGACGACATCCGTCCGGGCGAGATATGTTCGGTTGTGAGGGAAAGGCCAGGCCATCCCCGTCATATCCGAATGCCGTGCCGTGGGTTTCGAGCAATCACCCGCGGCCATGGGGTGGAGATCTTGCCCATGGGGGAGGAGGAGGTGGAAGTCGCCGAGTCCGAGGTTCCGGGGTCACCGGAGCCTGGTGCAAAAGGGAGATGCTCCGCCGATGGAGCGGAGTGATCCGGGAACGGAGTTCTGCGTGGACATCGTCGTCAAAGGCCGCAAGACCGAGGTGCCCGAGCGGTTCCGCAAGCACGTGGCCGAGAAGCTGAAGCTGGAGAAGATCCAGAGGCTCGATGCCAAGGTGATCAGCCTCGACGTCGAGGTGTCCAAGGAGCCCAACCCGCGACAGGCCGACCGCAGTGATCGAGTGGAGATCACGCTCCGCTCCCGCGGACCGGTGATCCGGGCGGAGGCAGCGGCCAGCGATCCGTACGCGGCACTCGATCTGGCTGCGGAGAAGCTGGATGCCCGGCTGCGTAAGCAGCACGACAAGCGTTACTCGCGCCGAGGCGCACGCCGACTCACGGCGGCCGAGGTCCCCGACCACGTTCCGGGCGCGGCGACGCTCAACGGCAACGGCCACACCTTCCAGGAAGAAGAGCCGGACGGAGTTCCCACCAAGAAGATCGGCTCGCTGGAAGTTAAGGGCGAAGGGCCCCTCGTCGTACGCGAGAAGACGCACGTCGCCTCCCCGATGACCCTCGACCAGGCCCTCTACGAGATGGAGCTGGTCGGGCACGACTTCTACCTCTTCGTCGATTCCGAGACGAAGGAACCGAGCGTCGTCTACCGACGGCACGCCTATGACTACGGGGTCATCCACCTCAACACGGACCCGATGGTCACCCAGGGGCATTCTCCCGCGGCAGGTGGCACGCTGGGCGGCTGAACGACCCGGCTGACAGCTGAGCCGGTGCCCCTGGAGCGCGTGTGCGCCCCCAGGGGCATCGGTGTGCGACCACTTCGCGCCCCGCTTGTCACCGGAGTGTCGGCCGGGCATGGAATCATGGCCGCACCGGCCCAACCGTTGGGCCGCTGCCTTGGGTTGGCGATGGCACGCGACCAGCCACAGCCTTCAGGGGGAGGAACGATGGCGGACAGCTTCGGACCGATGCGGGACGAAGGTGCCGACGGCGATGTCGTCGGCATGGGCCCGGACGCGAGCGCTCCACGCAAGGAGCCGATCAGAGTCCTCGTCGTGGACGACCACGCCCTGTTCCGCCGTGGACTGGAGATCGTGCTCGCTGCCGAGGAGGACATCCAGGTCGTCGGAGAGGCGGGAGACGGCGCGGAAGCCGTCGACAAAGCCGCTGACCTGCTGCCGGACATCATCCTGATGGATGTGCGGATGCCCAAGCGGGGCGGGATCGAGGCCTGCACCTCCATCAAGGAGGTGGCCCCCAGCGCGAAGATCATCATGCTGACGATCAGCGACGAGGAGGCCGACCTCTACGACGCGATCAAGGCGGGCGCGACCGGCTATCTCCTCAAGGAGATCTCCACGGACGAGGTCGCCACGGCGATTCGCGCGGTGGCCGACGGTCAGTCGCAGATCAGCCCGTCCATGGCGTCGAAGCTGCTCACCGAGTTCAAGTCGATGATCCAGCGCACGGACGAGCGCCGACTCGTGCCCGCGCCGCGGCTCACGGACCGTGAGCTGGAGGTCCTCAAGCTCGTCGCCACGGGGATGAACAACCGCGATATCGCCAAGGAGTTGTTCATCTCCGAGAACACCGTGAAGAACCACGTGCGCAACATCCTGGAGAAGCTTCAGCTGCACTCCAGGATGGAGGCCGTGGTGTACGCGATGCGGGAGAAGATCCTCGAGATCCGCTGAGGTCACCCCACCAGACGGACGAGCTCCTCGGCGAGCGGCTCGCGCAGGGCGGGTGCGTCGACCCGCTCCACCCGTACGTCCGTGCAGCCCACCCAGCTCGCCGCCTCGACCAGCGCCTGGGCCACCGCCGGGACCGCCTTCGGGCCGTCCAGAGTGACCTGCTTGGCGACCAGGGTGCTGCCCTCGCGGGCCGGGTCCACGCGGCCGACGAGGTGGCCGCCGGCCAGGACCGGCATCGCGAAATAGCCGTAGATCCGCTTCTGCTTCGGTACGTACGCCTCCAGACGGTGGGTGAAGCCGAAGATCCGCTCCGTGCGCGCCCGTTCCCAGATCAGGGAGTCGAACGGGGACAGCAGCGTCGTACGGTGGCGGCCGCGCGGCGGCGTCCGAAGGGCCTCCGGATCGGCCCAGGCCGGCTTGCCCCAGCCCTCGACCGTGACCGGGACCAGACCCGAGTCGGCGATCACCGCGTCGACCTGCTCGCCCTTGAGGCGGTGGTAGTCGGCGATGTCCGCGCGCGTGCCGACGCCCAGGGACTGGCCGGCCAGGCGGACCAGGCGGCGCAGGCACTCGGCGTCGTCCAGCTCGTCGTGCAGCAAGGCCTGCGGAACGGCGCGCTCGGCGAGGTCGTAGACGCGCTTCCAGCCGCGGCGCTCGACGCAGACCACCTCGCCGTACATCAGGGCCCGCTCGACGGCGACCTTCGTGCCCGACCAGTCCCACCACTCGCTCGTCCTCTTCGCGCCGCCCAGCTCGGTCGCGGTGAGGGGGCCTTCGGCGCGGAGCTGCTTGATCACCTGGTCGTAGGTGCCGTCGGGCAGTTCGTGGTTCCAGTGCGGGCGGCTGCGGTAGGCGCGGCGGCGGAAGGCGAAGTGGGGCCACTCCTCGACGGGCAGGATGCAGGCCGCGTGCGACCAGTACTCGAAGGCATGGGTGTCGGTCCAGTAGGCCTTCTCGACCGTCTTGCGGCCCACCGCGCCCAGGCGGGCGTACGGGATCAGCTCGTGGGAGCGGGCCAGGACCGAGATGGTGTCGAGCTGCACCGCGCCGAGGTGACGGAGGATGCCGCGGACGCCGGACCTGCGGTCGGGCGCGCCGACGAAACCCTGCGCGCGCAGCGCGATGCGGCGGGCCTCGTCGGCCGAGAGGTCGTTGATGGGGCGCGGGGTGGTCATGCTCGGCACCTTAGGCGCTGGCACTGACAACGCGGGGTGAGCTGGGGATTCGTCCGTAATGGTTACCGGCGCGGCGGCTGGACGGGCTCGTTCCTGGCCGGCAGGTACGGCGCCGTCGACGGCAGCGCGAGGTCCGACGGGAGCAGGGACCCCACCCAGCAGTCCCGGCGCACGCCCTGGTGGACGATGGCGGAGCGGAGGGTTCCCTCCAGCGAGAAACCGGCTCGCTCGGCCACCGCGCGGGAGGGCCGGTTGCCGACCTCGGCGCGCCATTCCACGCGGTCGATCGACAGTTGGACGAAAGCCCAGCGGGACGCGGCGAGGGCGGCCTCGGTGATGTAGCCGTTGCCGCGGTGCTCCTTGGTGCCCCAGAAGCCGATCTCCGCCTCGCTCATCGAACGCATCGTGAGGCCGAGCATGCCCGCCAGGTCCTCCCCTTCGGAGAGGAACAGCCCCCAGGTGAACATCGAGCCGTTCTTCCAGCCCTCCGGGACGAGTTGGTCCGTGAAGTTGTCCGCGTGCTCGCGCAGATAGGGCGAGGGGATCGTGGTCCAGCGCTGGATGTCGGGGTCCTGGGCGGCCTCGTACACGGCATCGGTGTCCTTCGGGCCGACCGTGCGCATCAGGAGGCGGTCGGTGGTGAGCGTGACGGGTTCCATCGGCCGATTCTCCTCGCGGGTCGGTGACAAGCGCCAACGTTTATGCGGTGAGTGAGCGCACGATCGCATTTCGCACAATTCATGGGCGCAACGCGGCACCATCGGCGGCCCCCGTCCGTTGTCCCCTTTGACGGAGATTTGAAGCAGTGGACGCTCGGCGCCCCCGGCAGGCTCCCGGCGCGGCGGGGTCCTCGCATACGATGGCCGTTGCTCAGCCAAGTCAAATGGAAACCGACCGTCCCAGGCCCGACCGGCAAGGAGACCAACCCCCGTGTCCGTCCTCTCGAAGATCATGCGTGCAGGCGAAGGCAAGATCCTGCGCAAGCTGCACCGCATCGCGGACCAGGTCAACTCCATCGAAGAGGACTTCGTCGACCTCTCCGACGCCGAGCTGCGGGCCCTCACCGATGAGTACAAGCAGCGCTACGCCGATGGTGAGAGCCTGGACGACCTGCTGCCCGAGGCCTTCGCCACCGTTCGCGAGGCCGCCAAGCGCGTCCTCGGACAGCGTCACTACGACGTCCAGATCATGGGCGGCGCGGCCCTCCACCTCGGCTACGTGGCCGAGATGAAGACCGGTGAGGGCAAGACGCTCGTCGGCACGCTGCCCGCGTATCTGAACGCGCTGTCGGGCAAGGGCGTGCACCTGATCACGGTCAACGACTATCTGGCCGAGCGCGACTCCGAGATGATGGGCCGCGTCCACAAGTTCCTGGGCCTGAACGTCGGCTGCATCCTCGCCAACATGACACCGGCCCAGCGCCGCGAGCAGTACGCGTGCGACATCACGTACGGCACGAACAACGAGTTCGGCTTCGACTACCTGCGCGACAACATGGCGTGGTCCCAGGACGAACTCGTCCAGCGCGGCCACAACTTCGCCATCGTCGACGAGGTCGACTCCATCCTCGTCGACGAGGCCCGTACGCCGCTGATCATCTCAGGCCCCGCCGACCAGGCCACCAAGTGGTACGGCGACTTCGCCAAGCTGGTCACCCGCCTGAAGAAGGGCGAGGCCGGCAACCCGCTCAAGGGCCTGGAAGAGACCGGCGACTACGACGTCGACGAGAAGAAGCGCACGGTCGCCATCCACGAGTCCGGTGTCGCCAAGGTCGAGGACTGGCTGGGCATCGACAACCTCTACGAGTCGGTGAACACGCCTCTGGTGGGCTACCTGAACAACGCCATCAAGGCGAAGGAGCTCTTCAAGAAGGACAAGGACTACGTCGTCATCGACGGCGAGGTCATGATCGTCGACGAGCACACCGGCCGTATCCTCGCCGGCCGCCGTTACAACGAGGGCATGCACCAGGCGATCGAGGCGAAGGAAGGGGTGGACATCAAGGACGAGAACCAGACCCTCGCCACGATCACCCTCCAGAACTTCTTCCGCCTGTACAAGCGCCACGACCAGGAGGGCAAGGAACAGCCCGGCCTGTCCGGCATGACGGGTACGGCGATGACCGAGGCCGCCGAGTTCCACCAGATCTACAAGCTCGGCGTGGTCCCGATCCCGACGAACCGGCCGATGGTCCGCAAGGACCAGTCGGACCTGATCTACCGCACCGAGGTCGCGAAGTTCGAGGCGGTCGTCGACGACATCGTCGAGAAGCACGAGCGGGGCCAGCCGATCCTCGTCGGTACGACGTCGGTCGAGAAGTCCGAGTACCTGTCGCAGCAGCTGTCCAAGCGCGGCGTCCAGCACGAGGTGCTGAACGCCAAGCAGCACGACCGTGAGGCGATCATCGTCGCCCAGGCCGGCCGCAAGGGCGCCGTCACCGTCGCCACCAACATGGCCGGCCGCGGTACCGACATCAAGCTCGGCGGCAACCCCGAGGACCTCGCCGAGGCGGAGCTGCGCCAGCGCGGTCTCGACCCCGAGGAGCACATCGAGGAGTGGGCCGCGGCGCTGCCCGCCGCTCTGGAGCGGGCCGAGAAGGCGGTGCGCTCCGAGTTCGAGGAGGTCAAGGAGCTCGGCGGGCTCTACGTCCTCGGTACCGAGCGACACGAGTCGCGGCGTATCGACAACCAGCTGCGCGGTCGTTCGGGCCGTCAGGGCGACCCGGGTGAGTCCCGCTTCTACCTCTCCCTCGGCGACGACCTGATGCGTCTGTTCAAGGCCCAGATGGTCGAGCGCGTGATGTCGATGGCGAACGTCCCGGACGACGTGCCGATCGAGAACAAGATGGTCACGCGCGCGATCGCGTCCGCCCAGTCGCAAGTCGAGCAGCAGAACTTCGAGACCCGTAAGAACGTTCTGAAGTACGACGAGGTCCTCAACCGCCAGCGCGAGGTCATCTACGGCGAGCGCCGCCGCGTCCTGAAGGGCGAGGACCTGCACGAGCAGGTGCAGCACTTCATGGACGACACGATCGACGCGTACATCGGCGCGGAGACCGCCGAAGGCTTCGCCGAGGAGTGGGACCTGGACCGGCTGTGGGGCGCCTTCAAGCAGCTCTACCCGGTGAAGGTCACCGTCGAGGAGCTGGAGGAGGCGGCCGGCGACCGGGCCGGTCTGACCGCCGAGTTCATCGCGGAGTCCATCAAGGACGACATCCACGAGCAGTACGCCGCGCGCGAGGCGCAGCTCGGCTCCGAGATCATGCGTGAGCTGGAGCGCCGGGTCGTGCTGTCGGTCCTGGACCGCAAGTGGCGCGAGCACCTCTACGAGATGGACTACCTCCAGGAGGGCATCGGCCTGCGCGCGATGGCGCAGAAGGACCCGCTGGTCGAGTACCAGCGCGAGGGCTTCGACATGTTCACCGCGATGATGGAGGGCATCAAGGAGGAGTCCGTCGGCTATCTGTTCAACCTGGAGGTCCAGGTCGAGCAGCAGGTCGAGGAGGTCCCGGTCGAGGACACCAAGCCGGTGGCCGACCTGGAGAAGAAGGACGCGGTGCCGGCGCAGGCGGGTGCGCGTCCCGAAATCCGTGCCAAGGGTCTCGATGCCCCGCGCCGCCCGGACCGGCTGCACTACACCGCGCCCAAGGTCGACGGCGAGGGCGACATCGTCGAGGGCGACTTCGACAACGGCGACGAGCCGGTGCGTTCGGAGGCCGACGGCCTCACGCGCGCGGAGCGCCGCAAGCAGGCGCGTGGCGGGCGGCGTCGTAAGAAGTAGCGCCGGGTGAGCGCCCTGGTGCCGTCGAGAAGACGGTGACGGCGCCATAGCGGCTGGAAAGGGCCGGGTCTCCTCTGGAGCCCGGCCCTTCGCCATTGCGGGCGCCCTGCGGCGGTGTCAGTCGTCGTGCGGGCGTGGCCTGCGCGGGCCGCCCAGTTCAACGGCCGTGCAGCGCCAGCGGAGGTCGCCGCCCTGTTCCAGGCGGAAGGCCATGGCCCGCAACTGGTCGCCGGCGCCGATGCGGGCGAACGCTTCGATGGCGCCGGGACGGGGTTCGAAGTAGCCGATGTCGCGGACGACGGGGCGGGTGCCGTGAGTGCGCAGGGGGCCGCGTTCGGCGAGCCAGGCGAGTTCGTCATAGGCGCGGCCCGCGGTGTGGCGGAGCATCGAGTGGACGGGGCGCTGGCCGCTCAGCACCAGGAGCAGTCGGTCGGCGAAGACGTCGGTGGGGCGGGGGTGGGGGATCGCCGGCCGGGGGAGGGCGGGCTCGCTCGGTGCGATCGGCAGGCTGCTCGGGGTGGAGGGGCGGCCCGGCGTCGGAGGGGTGCCGTCTGCGCCCACCCGTACGGCCCTGGCGGCACGGGTGCCCGCAGGACGGGTGGATACGGCTGCCCGCGCTTCGGCGGGGGCGGTCGTCGGGCGGGTGTCCGTGGGCCTGGTCCGGGGGCGGGTTGCCGTTGCGCTCGGGGAGCCGGGTGGGCGGTCGTCGGGGGATGTCGTACGGGATACGCCGCCGCTCGGTGTGCGGGGCGGGGAGCCGGCGTGGCGACGGGAGTCGCGGCGGGTCGGTGGGCGGGTGCCGGGGCGGTGCTGTGCCCTGGTCATGACCTTGTTCATGGGGTCCCCGTTCGGCGGGCCCGGGAGATACCGGGCGGTAACTTAGTGGTCGGTGATCTTGTACGGGGTCGCGGGGCCCGGCGGCAAGGAACCGGAGGCTCGGGGAAGGCGGCGGGGAACTTCACTTATCTGGGTGATCGCAGGGCGCGGAGGGCCCGGACGGCAAGGGCGATCAGGGTGAGTTTCCGTACCGGAGTGGACGCTGCGGGAGGTGGCGGCGGGGACTCGAAAGGGGACGCCCGCACGTATCCTGAAGGCCCTGCGGGAGGTGCGGGAGCGCCCCCTCCGGGTACTTGCGGAGCCTTACGAACACGAAAGCGGTCAGCCATGCGCGTCTACGTCCCCCTGACCCTCCCCGGTCTCGCCGAGGCGTACAAGACGGGTGAGCTGGGCGGGGGACCGCTCGTCGCGTACGCAGTCACGCCTGCCTTGCGCGAGTGGTATCTCTCCGACGACATCGAGGAGTTGGAGTACGCGGCGCTGAACCGGGCCGCGCTGGCCTCACTGCGGCTGCTGGCGGCGGACTCCGGCGCGCCGCGGCGCCGGGTCGTGGTCGCCGTGGACGTGCCCGACGGGGCGGCCGTAGCCGACCCCGACCGCGGGCTGGACCCCGTGGCGCTGGGCGAGGTGCGGATCGCCGGGGCCGTCCCGCTGGCCAAGGCGGCGGCCGTCCATGTCGACGCGGGCGAGGCGGAGACGGACGTGGCGGCGGCCGCACAGGCCCTTGAGGCGGCGGACGGCGGGGACGACGACGCGCAGTTCGTCGTGGACGGGGCCGAGGACCATGAGCTGCTGTGGTACGCCACGCAGGAGATCCCGAATCTGGTGGGACTGGGGGACTGACCCCGAAGCCTTGTCTCCCACACCCGCTGACCTGCCGTTCTCATGATTGTCAGTGGTGGCGGGTACGGTTTTCGGCATGGGGAAGCTGGTAGGGGCGCACATCGTCTGGGACTGGAACGGAACGCTGTTCCACGACAATGACGCGATCATCGGGGCGACGAACGCCGCGTTCGCCGAGCTGGGGCTCGATCCGATCACGATGGAGCAGTACCGGTCGCTGTACTGCGTGCCGGTGCCGAAGTTCTACGAGCGGCTGCTGGGGCGGCTGCCGACGGACGCCGAGTGGGAGGTCATGGACGAGACCTTCCACCGGTACTACACCGAGCACCGGGTGAGGTGCGGGCTCACCGAAGGCGTCGCGGAGCTGCTCGTGCGGTGGCGGTCGGCGGGGCGCAGCCAGTCGATCCTGAGCATGTACGGGCATGACGAACTGGTTCCGCTGGTGCGGGGGTTCGGGATCGAGGAGCACTTCATACGGGTCGACGGGCGGACCGGGCCGTCCGGGGGCAGCAAGGCCGAGCACATGGTGCGGCACATCGAGGCGCTCGTGAGTGTGGATCCCGCTCGTACGGTGGTGATCGGGGACGCAGCCGATGACGCGGTGGCGGCGTTGCATGTGGGGGCGCGGGCCGTGCTCTACACCGGGGGGTCGCACAGCCGGGCGAGTCTTGAGGCGGTGGGGGTGCCGGTGGTGGACACGCTCGGGGAAGCGGTCGAGGAGGCGGAGCGGTTGGGGGCTTGACCGGTCGGCCGCGTGCGCGGGGATCCTGGGCGGGCAGGTGCCCAACCGCTCCGCCTCGTGGTCCGCTGCCCTCAGGTCACCGGTGCCTTCGCGCGCAGAACGGTCAGGAACTCCCTCATCCACGCCGAGTGATCGGGCCAGGCGCGGGACGAGACCAGGGTGCCGTCGACGACCGCCTCGGCGTCCTGGAAGGTGGCGCCGGCGGCCTGCATGTCCAGCTCCAGGGCGGGGTATGCCGTGACGCGGCGGCCGCTGAGGCCGTCGATCGCGGCGGTGATCAGGGGGCCGTGGCAGATCTGGGCGACCGGCTTGTCGGAGTCGAAGAACGACTTGAGGATCTTGCGGAGTTCGGGGTCGTTGCGGAGGTACTCCGGGGCGCGGCCGCCGGGGATGACGACGGCGGCGTAGTCACCGGGGTCGACATCGGAGAAGGCGAGGTCGGCGGGCCAGGTGTAGCCGGGCTTCTCGGTGTAGGTGTCGAAGCCGGGTTCGAAGTCGTGGACGACGAACTGGAGCTTCTTGCGGGTGGGGGCCGCGATATGGACGTCGTAGCCCTCTTCGCGGAGGCGCTGGTAGGGGTAGAGGACTTCCAGGGACTCCGCGGCGTCGCCGGTGACGATGAGGATCTTCGCTGTCATGTCGAGTGCGCTCCTCTGGTGGGCCGTGGTCTGCGGCTCCGTCGGGCTGACCGGTCTATGGGCACCGTGCCTCGCGGTGGGCGGATTGCCAAGGGGCCGCGCGGTATGGCAAGGGGCCGCGCGGTATGGGGGCACCGCCCACCACCCCTCACCCCGGGCATCACCACCGACCACGGCAGACGACTGTTTTCGGACACGGCTCGCCTCCGGATGGCCTGTGTTCGGCCCCGCCCTCACCCGTTCTCACCCGTCCTCATCGGTGCAGGCGCCACCCCGGCCCGGCACCCCAGCCCCCTCCAGCCTCCTCCTCCGTACCCGACCCCGCCAGTTACGCCCTCCCCACCCCCTTTGTCCCTGTGCAGAACGTCAAAGTTCCACCCCTGGATTTGTACACATACGGCTCATGACGGGGGCCCTGTAAGGAGCGATAGCCTTAGTGGCGTGATCAGCGCGATAGCTCGCGGGGGCATCGTCGCCCCTGCCCTGCGCCCGGCGACCACGGACGACATCCGTGGCCGGGCGGCGGTCGCTGGTCTTCGCGGGCGGGAGGGAGCCGAAAGGGCTCCCGGCAAGCCATGCGCACCGTGGGACCGGGCGTCGCAGAGAGCAGCGTCACACCCCGCGGGCAGCTCAAGATTGGCTCATATAACCCCGCTCATCCCACCTCGCGGCATAGCGTCGAACCAGACCGGACACCCCGCGTCGCGGCGTTACACCGGAGGGGAAGCCACCGTACTTCCTTCAACGTCACGCAACGGCGCGCGACAGGAGCCAGAGGACAATGCAGACCAAGCTGGACGAAGCAAAGGCCGAGCTGCTCGAGAGGGCCGCCCGGGTAGCTGAGAACAGCCCGGTCGGGGGGTATCTACCGACTGGGACCACGGACGAGAGCAGCCCCGGCACCCCGGACCACGACACCGTGCTCTCGTTCCTCCAGCGCTACTACCTGCACACCGCCCCGGAGGACCTCACCGACCGCGACCCGGTCGACATCTTCGGAGCCGCCTTCTCGCACTACCGGCTGGCCGAGAACCGCCCCCAGGGCACGGCCAACGTGCGGGTGCACACGCCCACCGTGGAAGAGAACGGGTGGACGTGCAGCCATTCCGTCGTCGAGGTCGTCACCGACGACATGCCCTTCCTCGTCGACTCCGTCACCAACGAGCTGACGCGGCAGGGGCGGGGGATCCATGTGGTCATCCACCCGCAGGTCTTCGTCCGCCGCGACGTCACCGGCAAGCTCATCGAGGTGCTCACCGCGCCGCCCTCCGGCGAGCTGCCGCACGACACGCACACCGAGTCCTGGATCCACGTAGAGATCGACCGGGAGACCGACCGCGGCGACCTCAAGCAGATCACCGCCGACCTGCTGCGCGTCCTGTCCGACGTCCGTGAGGCCGTCGAGGACTGGAGCAAGATGCGGGACGCGGCCCTGCGGATGGCCGACGAACTGCCCGGCGAGCCCACCTCCGACCTGCGAGAGCAGGAGGTCGAGGAGGCCCGTGAGCTGCTGCGCTGGCTGGCCGACGACCACTTCACCTTCCTCGGATTCCGCGAGTACGAGCTGCGCGAGGACGACTCGCTGGCCGCCGTGCCGGGCACCGGCCTCGGCATCCTGCGCTCCGACCCGCACCACTCCGAGGCCGACAGCCACCCGGTCAGCCCGTCCTTCGAGCGGCTGCCCGCGGACGCCCGCGCCAAGGCCCGCGAGCACAAGCTCCTCATCCTGACCAAGGCCAACAGCCGGGCGACCGTGCACCGGCCGTCGTACCTCGACTACGTCGGCGTGAAGAAGTTCGACGAGAACGGCGAGGTGGTCGGTGAGCGCCGCTTCCTCGGCCTGTTCTCCTCGGCCGCCTACACCGAGTCCGTCCGCCGTGTGCCGGTCGTCCGGCGCAAGGTCGACGACGTGCTGCGGGTCGCCGGGTTCTCGCCCCACAGCCACGACGGGCGCGACCTGCTGCAGATCCTGGAGACGTACCCGCGCGACGAGCTCTTCCAGACGCCGGTCAACGAGCTCCAGCGCATCGCGACCTCCGTGCTGTACCTCCAGGAGCGCCGCCGGCTGCGGCTCTACCTGCGCCAGGACGAGTACGGCCGCTACTACTCGGCCCTCGTCTACCTCCCCCGGGACCGCTACACCACCGGTGTGCGCCTGCGGATCATCGACATCCTGAAGGAGGAGCTCGGCGGCACCAGCGTCGACTTCACCGCCTGGAACACCGAATCGATCCTCTCCCGGCTGCACTTCGTCGTCCGCGTCCCGCAGGGCACCGAGCTGCCGGAGCTGTCCGACGCCGACAAGGAGCGCATCGAGGCGCGTCTCGTCGAGGCCGCCCGCTCCTGGGCCGACGGCTTCGCGGACGCGCTGAACGCCGAGCTCGGCGAGGAGCGCGCCGCCGAGCTGGTGCGCCGCTACGGCAACGCCTTCCCTGAGGGCTACAAGGCCGACCACTCCCCGCGCTCGGCCGTCGCCGACCTGGTCCACATCGAGCAGCTCACCGAGGACAACAACTTCTCGCTGAGCCTGTACGAGCCGGTCGGCGCCGCCCCCGAGGAGCGCCGGTTCAAGATCTACCGCAAGGGCGCGGCCGTCTCCCTGTCCGCCGTCCTGCCGGTCCTCAGCCGGCTCGGCGTCGAGGTCGTGGACGAGCGGCCGTACGAACTGCGCTGCTCCGACCGCAGTGTCGCCTGGATCTACGACTTCGGTCTGCGCATGGCCCCGGCGGCGGGCGGCGGTGACTATCTCGGCGACGACGCGCGCGAGCGGTTCTCCGAGGCCTTCGCCGCCACCTGGACCGGAAAGGCGGAGAACGACGGGTTCAACGCCCTGGTGCTGGGCGCCGGGCTCACCTGGCGGCAGGCGATGGTGCTGCGGGCGTACGCGAAGTACCTGCGCCAGGCCGGTTCCACCTTCAGCCAGGACTACATGGAGGACACCCTCCGCAACAACGTCCACACCACCCGGCTGCTCGTCTCCCTGTTCGAGGCGCGGATGTCGCCGGACCGCCAGCGCGCGGGCCGGGAGATCGTGGACGCGCTCCTCGAAGAGGTCGACGCGGCGCTCGACCAGGTGGCGAGCCTCGACGAGGACCGGATCCTGCGGTCCTTCCTGACCGTCATCAAGGCGACGCTGCGGACGAACTTCTTCCAGGAGGCGGCGGGCGGTCACCCGCACGACTACGTCTCCATGAAGTTCGACCCGCAGGCCATCCCGGATCTGCCGGCGCCGCGACCGGCGTACGAGATCTGGGTCTACTCGCCGCGCGTCGAAGGCGTGCACCTGCGCTTCGGCAAGGTCGCGCGAGGGGGTCTGCGCTGGTCCGACCGGCGTGAGGACTTCCGCACCGAGATCCTCGGCCTGGTCAAGGCGCAGATGGTGAAGAACACCGTCATCGTGCCGGTCGGCGCCAAGGGCGGCTTCGTCGCCAAGCAGCTGCCGGACCCCAGCGTGGACCGCGACGCGTGGCTGGCGGAAGGCGTCGCCAGCTACAAGACCTTCATCTCGGCACTGCTCGACATCACCGACAACATGGTCGCCGGCGAGGTCGTGCCCCCGGCGGACGTCGTCCGGCACGACGAGGACGACACCTACCTCGTGGTCGCCGCCGACAAGGGCACCGCGACCTTCTCCGACATCGCCAACGGGGTCGCCGAGCAGTACAACTTCTGGCTCGGCGACGCCTTCGCCTCCGGAGGCTCGGCCGGCTACGACCACAAGGGCATGGGCATCACCGCCCGCGGCGCCTGGGAGTCCGTCAAGCGGCACTTCCGTGAGCTGGGCGTGGACACGCAGAGCGAGGACTTCACGGTCGTCGGCATCGGCGACATGTCCGGTGACGTGTTCGGCAACGGCATGCTGCTCAGCGAGCACATCCGCCTGGTCGCCGCCTTCGACCACCGGCACATCTTCATCGACCCGAACCCGGACGCGGCCACCTCCTACGCCGAGCGCCGCCGCATCTTCGAGCTGCCCCGCTCCAGCTGGGAGGACTACAACACCGACCTGATCTCGGCCGGTGGCGGTGTCTTCCCGCGCAGCGCGAAGGCCATCCCGGTCAACGCGCACATCCGCGAGGCCCTGGGCATCGAGGGCAAGATCGCCAAGATGACCCCGGCCGAGCTGATGAAGGCCATCCTCAAGTCGCCGGTGGACCTGCTGTGGAACGGCGGCATCGGTACGTACGTCAAGGCGAGCACCGAGACGCACGCCGACGTCGGCGACAAGGCCAACGACGCCATCCGCGTCGACGGCGCCGACCTGCGGGTCAAGGTCGTCGGCGAGGGCGGCAACCTGGGTCTGACCCAGCTCGGCCGGATCGAGTTCGCGCTGCACGGCGGCAAGATCAACACCGATGCCATCGACAACAGCGCGGGCGTGGACACCTCCGACCACGAGGTGAACATCAAGATCCTGCTCAACGGCCTGGTCGCGGACGGCGACATGACCGTCAAGCAGCGCAACAAGCTGCTCGCCGAGATGACCGACGAGGTCGGCCACCTCGTCCTGCGCAACAACTACGCGCAGAACACGGCGATCGCCAACGCGCTGGCCCAGTCCAGCGCCATGCTCCACGCCCAGCAGCGCTTTATGAAGCACCTGGTCAGGGAAGGTCACCTGGACCGGGCGCTGGAGTTCCTGCCCACCGACCGCCAGATCCGCGAGCGCCTGAACGCCGACCACGGCCTGACCGGCCCGGAGACGGCCGTCCTGATGGCGTACACGAAGATCACGGTCGCCGAAGAGCTGCTGCACACCTCGCTGCCGGACGACCCGTACCTGAGCACGCTGCTGCACGCGTACTTCCCGACGGCGCTGCGCGAGCGGTTCCCGGAGCACCTCGTCAGCCACCCGCTGCGCCGTGAGATCACCACGACCGTGCTGGTCAACGACACGGTCAACACGGGCGGTACGACGTATCTGCACCGGCTGCGCGAGGAGACCGGTGCCTCGCTGGAGGAGATCGTCCGGGCGCAGACCGTGGCCCGCTCGATCTTCCGCTCGGCGGAGGTGTGGGACGCGGTCGAGGCGCTCGACAACAAGGTCGAGGCCGCCGTCCAGACCCGGATCCGGCTGCACTCGCGCCGGCTCGTCGAGCGCGGCACGCGCTGGCTGCTCAACAACCGGCCGCAGCCGCTCCAGCTCGCCGACACGATCGACTTCTTCGGTGAGCGCGTCGAGCAGGTGTGGTCGCAGCTGCCGAAGCTGCTGCGCGGCGAGGATCTGGAGTGGTACCAGCGGATCCACGACGAGCTGACCGGCGCCGGAGTCCCCGTGGAGCTCGCCACGCGGGTCGCCGGGTTCTCCTCCGCCTTCCCGACGCTCGACATCGTTTCGGTGGCCGACCGCATGGGCAAGGAGCCGATGGACGTCGCCGAGGTCTACTACGACCTCGCCGACCGGCTGAACATCACCCAGCTCATGGACCGCATCATCGAGCTGCCGCGCGCCGACCGCTGGCAGTCCATGGCCCGCGCCTCCATCCGCGAGGACCTCTACGCCGCCCACGCGGCCCTGACCTCGGACGTCCTCGCCGCCGGCAACGGCACGGCGACGCCCGAGCAGCGCTTCAAGTCATGGGAGCAGAAGAACGGCGCGATCCTGGGCCGTGCGCGTACGACCCTGGAGGAGATCCGCGGCTCGGACGCCTTCGACCTGGCGAACCTGTCGGTGGCGATGCGCACGATGCGCACGCTGCTGCGGACGCACACGTGAGCGGTGTGATGCCGTAAGGCGTACGCGCGTGAGGGCGCCCCGGGCTGTCACAGCCCGGGGCGCCCTCACGTCAATCGGGGGCCGCCCTACGAAGCGACCGGCTACGAAGCGACCGGCGCGGGCTTGGGCTTCGGCTTGGCCGCCTTGTCGCCCGTGAACGCCTCGTACTCCTTGAGGACCTCGTCGGTAGGCCCGTCCATGCGCAGCTCGCCGCGCTCCAGCCACAGGACGCGGTCGCAGGTGTCGCGGATCGACTTGTTGTTGTGGCTGACCAGGAACACCGTGCCCGCGTGCTTGCGCAGCTCGCGGATCCGGGCCTCGGAGCGCTTCTGGAAGGAGCGGTCGCCCGTCGCCAGCGCCTCGTCGATGAGCAGGACGTCGTGGTCCTTGGCGGCGGCGATGGAGAAGCGCAGCCGGGCGGCCATACCGGAGGAGTACGTGCGCATGGGCAGGGTGATGAAGTCGTCCTTCTCGTTGATGCCGGAGAAGTCGACGATCTCCTGGTAGCGCTGCTTGACCTGCTCACGGGTCATGCCCATCGCGAGGCCGCCGAGGAAGACGTTGCGCTCGCCGGTGAGGTCGTTCATCAGGGCCGCGTTGACGCCGAGCAGCGAGGGCTGGCCGTCGGTGAAGATCTGGCCGTTCTCCACGGGGAGCAGGCCCGCGACCGCCTTGAGCAGGGTCGACTTCCCGGAGCCGTTCGTGCCGATCAGGCCGATGGCCTCGCCCCGGTACGCCACGAAGGAGACCTTCTTGACGGCGTGCACCTTGCGCACGCCGGCCGCCTTCTCGGCCTGCTTGCGGCGCAGGATGCGGTTGAGGGCGGCGGTGGCGGAACCGCGGCCGGCGCCCGTGCCGTTGACGCGGTAGACGATGTCGACGTTGTCGGCGATGACGGTGGGGACCTCGCCGGTGCGGATCTCGCCGGTGGGGTGCTGCGGGTTCGGGTGCTCAGCCACGGCCGTACGTCTCCTCAGCCTTCCAGAAGTAGATGAAGCCGCCGACGCCGGCCAGCAGGCTCCAGCCCGTCGCGATCGCCCACACATGCGGCGGGAGCTGGCTCCCGTGGAAGCTGTCGATCAGCGCGAAGCGCATCAGGTCGATGTAGACGGCGGCGGGGTTGATCTGAAGGAGCTCGGGCACCCAGGACGGCAGGCCCTTGTGGCCGCTGGTGACGTGGCTGATGCTGAACATCACGCCGGACGCGTACATCCAGGTGCGCAGCACGAACGGCATCAGCTGGGCGATGTCCGGCGTCCTGGCGCCCATCCGCGCCATGACCATCGCGACACCAGCGTTGAAGGTGAACTGCAGGAACAGTGCCGGGAGCACCAGCGCCCAGGACGCGGCGACCGGAATGCCGAAGCAGAGCAGGATGACGACCAGAGCGGCCATCGAGAACAGCAGCTGCTGGAGCTGTTGCAGGGCGAAGGAGATCGGCAGCGCGGCCCGGGGGAAGTGCAGGGCGCGAACGAGGCCGAGGTTGCCGGAGATCGCGCGGGTGCCCGCCATGATCGAGCTCTGGGTGAAGGTCCAGACGAAGACGCCCGTCACCAGGAACGGGATGTAGTCCTGCACGCCGTGGCTGGTGCCGAGCAGCTTGCCGAAGATGAAGTAGTACACCGCCGCGTTCAGCAACGGCGTCATGACCTGCCACACCTGGCCGAGCTTCGCCTGGCTGTACTGGGAGGTGAGCTTGGCGGTGGCGAAGGCGCTGATGAAGTGGCGGCGCGCCCAGAGCTGGCGGATGTACTCGGGCAGGGAGGGACGGGCACCGCTGACCGCGAGGCCGTGCCGGGCGGCGAGGGCCGCGAGGTCGTGGGCCTGGGGTGGGGCGGGGGCCGTGGGGGGCGGTGTGTGGAGGGCCTGGGTCACATCCGCTGCTTTCACTCGGGGGGAGGGGGCTGCGGTGAAGGTGGGCGTTGGTTCGGCGGTTCCTTACGCTTCTCTTCACGTTTTCTTACGTCGGGACGGGACCGTATCGTCGCAACGTGAGCGTAGGTCGAGTGGGCGTCGGAACGCAACCGTTTCGTCGTGACGTGAGCGACGTTACGGCTGCGTGGGGACGGGACCGTATCGTCGTAACGCCCTATGCTGGTCGGCATGACGACGAACGCCGACCAGTCCCAGACGCGTCCGCGCCGCCGGACCCCGGCGGGGGCGGCCGTGCTCCGCGAGGACGTCACGGAGGCCATTCGGGCGGCCGTCTTCGAGGAACTGGCGGCGGTCGGCTACGCGCGCATGTCGATCGAGGGCATCGCGCGCCGCGCGGGCGTCGGCAAGACCGCGGTGTACCGGCGCTGGCGTTCCAAGCTGCACCTGGTGCTGGACGTGGTCTCGGCGGTCGCGGTGATGGGGCTGCCCACGCCCAACACGGGCTCGCTGGAGGGTGACCTGCGGATGCTGTACGAGGTGACCTCGCGCGCCCTGCGGCACCCGGTGGTCTCGCAGATCATCCCCGACCTCCAGGCCGAGGCGGCCCGCAACCCCGAGATCGCCGAGGCGCTGCAGAAGGCGCTGGAGCAGGGGCAGGAGGGCGTCGCCAGCAAGATCCTGGTCGGGGCCGAGCAGCGCGGCGAGGTGCGGGCCGGCGTCGACGGCGAGTTGGCGCTCGACCTGATCTCGGGGCCGTTGTACTGGCGGATGGTGGTGGCCCGCACCCGGAAGCTCCCCAAGGGCTATCTGGACACCCTGGCCCGGACCACCACCCAGGCGCTCAAGGCGCTGTGAACAAGGGCGGACCGCCGTGCGGGTCGTGCTCGCCGAGACAACGCCACTCGTAGGAGACGCTCAGCCGCTCAGCCGCCGCGCGAGTTCGGCCAAGTCACCCACCCGCAGCACACGTGCGCCGAACCCCGGCAGCGGTACGTGCAGTGCTGTCGCCCACCGCGTCGGCACGCCCGCGATGCCGTGGACCGCGCCGGCCAGCCCGCCGGTCACGGCCGCGACGGTGTCGGTGTCCCCGCCGAGGTCGATCGCCGCGCGTACGGCGTCCTCGAAGGTGGAGGTGGTGCGCAGGGCCCAGACGGCGGAGCCCAGGCAGGGCCATACGGCGCCGTTGAATTCGGTGGCCAGGTCAGGGTGCCAGTCGGGCGCCAGGACGGTGGCGTAGCGGTCGCGGTGGTCCGGGTGGACGGCCTGGAGGGTGTCCGGAAGGGCGGTCAGGGGATCGCCGCCGGCCAGGGCCACGCGGACCAGCTCGTGGAAGACGGCGGTGCCCTCCCAGGCCGCTCGGTCTCCGTGGGTGAGGGCGGCGAGTCGGCGGGCCGCGTCCATGGTGGCCTCGCGGCCGTGGCGGGCGAAGTGGACGGCGGAGGTGGCGGCCCGCATCAACGCGCCGTTCCCCGCCGCGCGTTGGCTCACCTGGTAGTGCAGCGCGGCCGCCAGGTCCCACGGATCGCCGCTGCTCAGCACCGCTTCCGTCTGGAGGCCGATGTCCTTCGGCTCGGCGGCCGCCCAGCGCTGGAACCGCCGGAAGACGTCCGGGAGTTCGAGCCCGTCGCACTCAAGGAGCGACTCCCCGACGAGTACGGCCATCTGTGTGTCGTCGGTGGCCTCACCGGGCTCCCAGCCCCCGCCGCCGCACATCTCACCGCCCTGCCCCGGCTCCGGAAAGCGGGCCGAGAAGGCGCCCTCGGGGCCGAACTCGAAGGGCGCGCCCAGCGCGTCACCGACGGCTGAGCCGATGACGGCGCCGAGGGCGCGCTCGATGCGGAGGGGGCGGACGGGCTCGGTCACCCCGCGAGGCTACGTCAGCTCCGCGCCGCCCCCGGATGCAGCCGTACCCAGCCCTCCCACGCCGACGTGATCATGTCGCGGACGTCGTGTCTGGTCTTCCAGTCCAACTCGGCGGCGATGCGGTCGGCGGAGGCGACCACTCGGGCCGGGTCGCCGGGGCGGCGGGGGGTGACGGTCGGGGGGCGGTCGTAGCCGGTGACGGCGTTGATGAGGTCGATCATCTCGCGGACCGAAACGCCTTCTCCGCGGCCGATGTTGAGGGTGAGGGTGTGGCCGGGCGAGGCCTGGAGGGCGCGGGCCGCGGCCACATGGGCCTCCGCCAGGTCGACCACGTGGATGTAGTCGCGGATGCAGGTGCCGTCGGGGGTGGGGTAGTCGTCGCCGAAGATGCGCGGCGGCGCGTTCTCCGTCAGCTTCTCGAAGACCATCGGGACGAGATTGAAGACGCCGGTGTCGGCGAGTTCGGGGGCGGCCGCGCCGGCCACGTTGAAGTAGCGGAGCGACGCCGTGGACAGGCCCGTCGCGCGGCCCGTCGCCCGTACCAGCCACTCGCCGGCCAGCTTGGTCTCGCCGTACGGCGACATCGGCACGCACGGCGTCTCCTCCGTCACCAGGTCGACGTCCGGCATGCCGTAGACCGCCGCCGAGGAGGAGAAGACGAAGGAACGTACGTTCGCCTTCGTCACCGCTTCCAGGAGGACGCGCAGGCCCTCGACGTTCTCCCGGTAGTAGTGCAGGGGCAGGTCGACCGACTCGCCGACCTGCTTCTTCGCCGCGAGATGGACGACACCGGTGATGCGGTGGGCCGCGATGGCGCGGGCGACGCGCTCGCCGTCCAGGGTCGAGCCCACCACCAGCGGGACGCCGTCGGGCACCCGGTCGGCGAGGCCGGTGGAGAGGTCGTCGTAGACGACGGCGCGCTCGCCCGCTGCGGTCATCGCCCGTACGACGTGCGCTCCGATGTAACCGGCGCCGCCGGTGATCAGCCAGGTCATGTGCGGCCGTCCCCTCGTCAGTGGCCTGTGGTCGGTCGGTGTCAGTCTGCGTCAGTGACAGTGAAGCAGGCGGCGGAGTCTGTCGCGGACCGCCGACATGACTCCCCGTAGACCGGTCCGCCGCACGGCCGCCCCGGTCACGCGCCCTGACCGGGCGTCTCCTGCAGTGCTGCCGCGTCGAGGGCCGCGGTGAGCTCGTCCAGTCGTTCCCGCAGCTCGCCGATCTCGTCCGCGCCGAAGCCCGTCGCCGTGGCGATCCGGCGCGGTACCTGCAACGCCCGCTCGCGCAGCGCGGTGCCCTCGTCCGTGAGCCGCACCTCCACCGAGCGTTCGTCGCGGGCGCTGCGCTCGCGGCGCACCAGGCCCGCCGCCTCCAGTCGCTTGAGCAGCGGGGACAGCGTGCCGGAGTCGAGGCGCAGATGTTCGCCGAGCTTCTTCACGGGCAGATCGCCGTGCTCCCACAGCACCAGCATCACCAGGTACTGCGGATACGTGAGTCCCAGGTCCTTCAGGACCACGCGGTAGACGCCGCCGAAGGCACGGGAGGCGGCGTGCAGGGAGAAGCAGATCTGCTGGTCGAGGCGGAGCCAGTCCGCCGTGGGCGTGGTCGTCATGACTCCAGGGTAACTCGCGCCCGTCACTTAGTTGTGCGCAATTGAATTGTGTGCTCTACTTGTGGTCGTGCGGCGGCCCGAGCAAGCGGGGCGGGCCGCACCACCGCGACTTCGAGTCGCTCGTCACGACTTTCCGAGAGGGATGGATTTCCATGGACGCGCTCTACACCGCTGTCGCCACCGCCACCCACGGCCGCGAGGGCCGCGCCGTCTCCAACGACGGCAAGATCGACCTCCCGCTGGGCATCCCGGTGGAGATGGGCGGCAGCGGACAGGGCACCAACCCCGAGCAGCTGTTCGCCGCCGGGTACGCCGCCTGCTTCGGCAGCGCCCTCGGCCTCGTCGGCCGCCAGGCCAAGGTCGACGTCTCCGACGCCGCCGTCACCGCCGAGGTCGGCATAGGCAAGCAGGGCGAGGGCTTCGCCCTGGCCGTCACCCTCCGCGTCGAGCTGCCCGACACCCTGGACGAGACGACCGGCCGCAAGCTGGTCGAGCAGGCCCACCAGGTCTGCCCCTACTCCAACGCCACCCGCGGCAACATCGAGGTCGACCTCGTCATCGAGTAACTCCACCGCGCGCGGACCGTCACCCGATCCGCGCCAGCACCTCCCCCGTCTCCCGGCTCCACGCCACCACCACCGCCTCCTCCGGCACCCGCTTCCACCGCGTCAGCAGCAGCCAGCGCGCGTGGTGGCGCCGGGCGACGGCCGTGCGCTCGGCGCGGGTCGACCCGGGGGAGAGGTAGGCACGGACGTCGGCCAGCCGCCGGGCCCGCTCCCGCTCGTCCAGGGCGGGGTCGGGCCAGATCGGCGCGGCGAGGTTCGGCCCGTACCCGGGGATCGACCGAGGGGCGTAGTGCCCGTCGGAGATCACCACCTCGCCCTTCCCGACATACCGCGCCACCCAGGCGTACGAGGGCCAGCGCGACGGCTGTTCGAGCCCCACCGGATCCAGCGCACGCGGCACCACCGCCCCGCCCTGCACGGTGAGGAACCCGACACAGGCCCCGGCCGCCGCGGCCCCGCCGAGCATCCGGCGCGCCCTGCCCCACGGCCGGGGCGCCGCCAGCTCCACCGCCAGCGCGAACTGGAGCGGCACCAGCGTGAGCCCGAGGATCCTGCCGTAGGTGTAGTGGCCGCTGACCCAGCCGTACGCCACGACCAGGCAGTCGAGGCCGAACAGCAGCACCAGCGGATCCCGGCGGCCACCCCTCCGCCACCGCGGCCACAGCGCCGGCAGCCCCAGCAGTGCCAGCCAGAACTGCCCGAAGAGCTGCTCGTACAGCCGTCGGTGAATCCCGTCCACGCTGTCGTCGCCGGCCAGCGCGAACACATCGAAGTACGGCCAGGACCAGGCGAGCAGCACCGCCGTGCCCACCGTCACCCCCCACCGCAGCACCACGGCGGCCCGCCACCCCCGCTGCCACCCGGCGACGAACGCCACCGCCCCCAGCGCCGCCGCCAGCGCGGTGATCGGATGCACCAGCAGGATCACCCCGTACAGCGCGCCCAGCCCCGCGTATCCGCCGACCCCCGGCAGCCCGCTCGGCCCGACGTACCGCACCGGCCGCTGCCCCCGGGCCCGTGCCCCCGTCAACGCCCAGGCCCAGAAGGTGAGCCCGATGGCGAACGCCGACGGGTAGCCGAGGTTCCCCGTCATCGACATCAGGCTGAGGTACCCGCTCCACCAGGCCCGCTCGGTCCCCCACAGCAGCGTCATCGCGCCCAGCGCCAGCACCGGCGCCCACGGCCGGGGCGTCAGCGTCCGCACGAGGCGGCCGATGCCGGTCAGCAGCACGACCAGGTTCAGCGCACCGGCCAGCCGTACCACCTCCCAGCCGCTCAGCCCGGTCAGCCGGGCGAACACGCCCTGCGCGACCGCGTACGGCGAGTAGTAGGGGCTGCCCGTGCCCGGCAGGTCCGCCATCGGATGGCGCGGGTGAAGCAGATCCGCCCTCAGACGCTCCACGACCGCCGCGTGCTGGCCGGCGTCGCAGCACAGCGGCACGGCCCAGTACGCCAGCAGCATCACCAGCAGGAACAGAAACCCGAAGACCTGGTACGGCGTCGGACGTGGGCCTCGGCCGCCGCGCAGCGCGGTGGCGCCGCGCACCGCCCTGAGGGCGAGAGTGCCGACGGCCGCCTTTCCGACGTAGGGGTTCGTATGGGTCTGGGGCATTTGCCGTATGTTCCCGATCGGGTCAACGGCATTGCCTCACATCACCTCATCGAGTGAGCCCGTCAGCCGCGTCCAGCAGCGAGCCGGCGCCCTCCGACCCGGGCTCGTCCTCCGTCCCGAGCGCCCCTTCCGGCATCCGCTCGCCCAGCATCAGTGTCCTTACGACCCGCTCGGCGGCCAGCCCGTCGTCGAACTCGCAGAACCGTGCCCGAAAGCCGGCCCGCAGCCGCGCCGACTCCCCGTCCCGCCAGGTCCCGGACGCGAACAGCCACGCCAACTCCCGGTACGAACGCGACACATGACCCGGCGCGTCCGCCGTGATGTCGAAGTAGGCGCCCCGGCTCGCCGTGTACGCCCCCCAGTCGTC